>CAIOOA010000201.1 GCA_903859815.1 uncultured Methylococcaceae bacterium
CTCGACAAACCGGTCTACAAACGGCAATGGCTGGTTAAAAATGGCTGTCCACCAGAATAGTCAATCTTCGGAAAATGACGATTATACTTTCCTTCTGATTTCAAGGGGGTGAAACCCTCTAAAAACTTGAAGATCGAGTTAAACGTAAGCTAAACCTGTCATTCACATATGGCTAACTCTTTGTTAAGCATGACCCCGGCCTTTCCTCGCCAACCGTGGAGAGGGTTCCGAGGTGAATTCTTCAGGCGACATGGGCCTGATAAACACGAAGGCATCTTTAGGGGTGGCTCGCAGCCAGGCTTCACGGTGTTCTTCCGGGATGATGACAAGGGAGCGCTTTTCGTCCTCCGGTCCGTGGAAGCGGCCCATGACAGGGTGGCCGTCGGCATTGAGGGTCAGCAGGGAAAAACTGTGCAATAAGGTGTCGCCTTCGTCCGGGGTGCGCCAACAGTCCCATATTGCAGCCACTGTGAAGGGAAGCCCGTCGCGGCGTCCGATTTTCCAGCGGATGGCCTTGCCAGTTTCATAGTCAGGCTCAAAAAAGCCAAGCATCGGCACCAAGGCATAGCGCCGATGTTTCCAAGGACCCCGGTAGCTGGGCTTTTCCGCCACCGTCTCCGAGCGGGCATTGTAGGTGTGGCGGGATATTTTGGTGTCTTTGCTCCAGTAGGGTATCAAACCGAACTGGGCCTCTCGATACGGAGGGAGCCTCCCCAAGGGTGTCTTTCAACGTGCCCTCAGGCGCAGTTAAGTGTGGCGATTCCATCGTTTTGCCTTTGACTTTTTCATGATTATGACCTGCCTTTATACTCTAATTTCCAAGGGGCAGGTGTCTCAGGTCATATTGGCAGATGGTAGCAGAACTGATTCCTGATGCTAAAGCTAAACGTTACCATATTAACATCCGGAGTCAGATTCACTCATAGTACTCTTGCCTATTCTATTACAAATGGATTGAGCACCCACACCATGATAAATGCTTCTATTTGGCGATAAGACAATTTCTCCGTTTGCCCCACTAAAACATGATTCGATATCATTCCATACATTATTTAAAAATATTAACCTTTGGTTTGAAGAACCGCGCCAATGCAAAGTTCTGTCTTGCTTGCTCAGCATAAATGGCCCATCAATTAGCAAATCGGTATACTTTAAGAGACGGGCATGGCGCTGATCAAACAATAACTCTTCGTAAATTCTTCCTGTGAATACGACAGTAGAAAGGCCTAGAGATTTAACTCCACACAACAGTCTGCCAACTGCCTCGGCTTGCTCTGTTGGCTCCCCACCTAATATAGAAACACCGTCAATCTTGGCTCTTCTCAAATAGAGATGATCCAATATCCTTTGGACAGTTACCAAAGCGCGAGGCACATGCGGCAAATACGCTTGATTAGCGCAAGCTTTGCAGCGGATGCTACATCCTTGCACCCATAGCGCATCGCGCACACCTGGGCCAACCATTTTGGTTTCGCGCATGAAGGCGGCTAGATTAAGCGTATCGGTTGATTGTTCCATGGGTTAATCTGCCAAAGAATTCGCGGACTTTTCCCTTAACTGCGCATATTTATCAGGCAGCATATCGATGAAGCTAACGTCTTTAATAGCTAACAATTCCATCGCTTGATAGTCTTTTCGCCGTTCAATAGGGGGTTTATAAGAATTTAGAACAGCTTTGAACAACTCAGTGTTCAAGGATACTTTAATTGTTTTCTGCTGAATGTCTTTCACCAGCCGCCTGACGGCCTCGCCTACGATTGCCTCCAATTCAGCGCCAGTGAAATCATCCGTCAAGTCCGCAATCGAGCCAAAGTCACTATCGGTGAGCAAATTTTCAACCCGGTCTGTGTGCGACAAGGCTTTGCGTAACAGAATTTGCACAATAAATTTGCGGCTTGCATGATCGGGTAAAAGGATGGGCAAAATCAAATCAAACCGACCCGCCCGTTTCATGGCTGGATCAATTTTATCAGGAAAGTTGCTAGCCCCAACCCATAGAATCTTGCCTCGGTGTTCAGTGTTGCTCATAAACTCAAGAAACCTTCCGAAAATCCTGTTGTCAACGCCTCCATCACCCGAATTAGCACCTCTTTTACCCAGCGCTTGGTCTATTTCGTCGATAAAAATAATGACCGGGTGCAAGGATTCAATCAAGCTAAATATTCTGGACAGGTTTCTCTCCGATTGACCCACATACATTCCTCTGAAATCCCCAAGCTTGGCCATACTGATATTAGATTCGCCAGCCAGTGATTCTGCAAATATGCTTTTGCCTGTTCCCGGTGGGCCTAACAATAAAATACCCATGGGAATGGAATAAGTTTCTAACTCGCTGTTGGGAGCTGTCAATGAACGGATGACATCCCTAAGCCTTTCCTTTATCGATTCATAGCCGCCAATGTCATCAAGCGTCCGGCGGGGATCTATCACTTCCAAGATGCCATCGCTTTCCTGCCTTAAGCGTTCACGCTTTAATTGCATGACCGTTTCCCGGCTTAACGATCTGTTCTCTCCATGCAGAGCTTGCTGAAGCAAGTCCTCGATGCCTATCAAGGTCAACCCGGCCGTGTCTTTGCTCAATTGCTTGATTCGCTCAAAATAGGTTCCGGTATATCCTTCGAGGCAGGAAAGCCCCTTGGTGGACTCGGAGAGGCGGATTTCATTCATTGAAGACTGGGGATCCAACACAGGCAAGAGAAATTTCAATCTAGTCCTTGAGTCCTCCGGTCGCGATAATGCAATCTGTTCGATCTTTCCCCCACGCGCACGAAGCTCATTGGCTACATCTTCTAAAGACTCGGCCAAAAGGATAAGGCAATGTTGGTTCTTAAATAATTCAGGACTATTAGACCAGCGCAGAAGATTGTCAATGATATAATTACGTTCGATATCCGCAGGATTGGATGAAATGATAAGATGGACATTGTCAAAAATTATGGCAACTCCTTTTGGGAAGTCTTCGCTGCTTAGGTCGTTGCTCTTTCCGGTCAACCATTGGCTTAAGGTATTGAACAGGCGGCAGATTTGAGACATCAGAGGAGTATCATGCTGAAATCCACCTGAGTCTAGTTCTTGGACAATATTTTTAGGTAACTTGTCGCGGATGGCTTTAGTGTTTGGATAAAGGCTCAAACCTTGAGAAAGCCGGAACGTGAGCACACAACTCTTTTCCCGCATCAGCGCATCGACAAGGATGCTAGTCGCATGGCGGAAGCCTTCAATCGGGTCAAATGCGTAATCAGATATATTGCCAGTAAGCAAAAAACTTCTTGCGACTTTGGCTTTCTCATAATGGATTAGCGTTTTCAGCCAACGCGGGTCATCCTGTAAAAACCCGTTATTAAACCATTCTTCTGCGAGGTCTGTTTTGGCGATGAAGCCTTTCAACCAAATCGCGTCAGCGCTTCCTTTGCGCAACCAATCCGGTGCGACTTTCGTATTGCCAAAGCCTTTGAACAACATCGTAGGCAGTTGGCTGCCATATTTTAGCCGCAATGAGACAATCCACTGTTTTGCCCAGTCAGCCAGTTCATCCGAACGCAACCATTTGTCAAATTCATCTGCCCCCCATTCCATCCCTTTTGGCGACTGGGCAAGGTTTGATTCTGGGGAATCGGGAAAATCAATTTCTGGGAGTATTATATCTTGGCGGCTCATGTCGGTAAGGCCTTATAAGTCATAGGTTAAGCTATTGCGCTTTCTGCTTTAAACTGTCAGACTGGACAGATGGATTATATTCAGTTTTTTGCGCGGTTTTTCCCAAATATTGCAAAGAAGTTTCGGCGTCAATGAGTAGTTGCAGGGATTTATCAAGCATATCCTCAAACGTTTTGAATTCGGAGGCGATGACATCCCAGGTATCTTGATTGCTCTGCAAGGCTTCAATCGGATATTTATCCATCGTTGCCATTAATTTGTCTCGCCGTGCTTCTTCTGACGAAGCAGCAGAATAGGGCAGTTTATTAAAAGGCTTTACCTCAAGCCATGTTTGCGCTGGCGGGCTGGTTTGGTGGATGGCCAGCTCAATAGCTTTCGTCTTACCCAAGACATCCATACATTCATTGGACATGCTAAAACCACTGCGTATCTCAGAGCCTAAGCCGTCCACATGAGCCATGGCTTTGCTTGACAAGCTATCAATAATCCGCAGAACAGTATTGCCAGTTACTACCGCCGCTTCCATGGCTTTAGTCTCGTCGCTGACATCACCATATAGCGCCTTCGTAGCCTGATAAATTCTATTCGCTTCTGCGAGCGCTTCTTCTGTGTCTGCCATTTACCGCACCTTGGCTGAAGTGGGATCATCACGGTGGGTTGGCGTGTGCCGCTGTTTAACCAAGGGTGGTTCGAGATATTTGCTACACCCATCTTTAGGGTAAACCCGATATTCCCCTCGCTTTAGATGGCCGCATCCTGCGGCATCGACGGAAAGCTCAAAGTCCTCCAGTTCGGAGAGGCAGGTCTCTCCGCTCATATTAAACGTCTCAGCCAACATGTCCCAAGTTTGCAGGCTTTCCCCTTGACGCGCGGGTTGTTGGATTCTGACCGCAATTTGATGGGCGGTTTTCATATGCTCAAAATAAGACGTCAGACCTTCGGCGGATATCACCTCGCGCAAGCGGTAGCCGTTTTCGCGCATGGCTTCGAGGGTAATCAAAGCGGCCGGTTGGATATCCGCATGGCGGGTGAGAAAGCGGAGTTCTGTCTCAACCTCATGTAAGCGCTGGTTGACTTCCGTTTGATGTGCCGTGAATGCAGCCCCTTGTGCTATTGCAGATGTTATGTCTTCAACATGATCCATCGCGGTTTGGGTGATGCGGTTGATATCAGTCAAGACATTTTGCGCAGTGGCAAAGGATTGTTGAAACGATTGTTGTTCGGCCAATAAATCCGCGTGAAGTTGCTTGGTTTGCTGGATTTGCGCGGCAAGATTTTTTTCTGCCTTAATCAATTCTGTCCGGCATAAGTTTAATTGGCCATCCAAATGATCAAGGGTCTGTCTTGATTCTGCTATTTTCCCATCCAGCGCCATGAGTTTTTTTTTCTCAGCGGTGATGGCGCTTAATTGCTCATACAGCCGATTGGCGTTTTGTTGGGCTTGAAGCTGTAAGATTTCTAATTTTCTGGATTCTTCGGCCAAGCGCTGCAGGCGCATGGTTTCCGCAGGATCGACTGTGTATTGAAAGCTTTGCACTGTACTCATGGATCACTCCTGCTGGATTCGCTTTTTCGGCGGCTGGTTGCGGGACTGCCTTTCCGCATGCACGGGTGGATTTTTTTGATCTTTAAGTATAGTGGACCCCACTTTTCGGACAATCATTTAAGGTGGTAGCCTTCTGGAAAACGGGGGTTGTTGTGAGTGAGAAGAAACGCAAGGTTTTCAGCGGCGAGTTCAAGGCGAAGGTCGCGCTTGAGGCGATCAGGAACA
>CAIOOA010000202.1 GCA_903859815.1 uncultured Methylococcaceae bacterium
GAATTGTTATCGGCCTTGGGTTGCCTGAACTCTCCTTGTTGTCCGGTGGTGGTAGTGACCGGATTGACCACAACCCAGCATGGATCAGCCTTATTGCAGACGGGTGCCCAAGATTTCATCGGCAAAAGCTGGCTTAACCCAGAAAGCTTGACGCGCTCGGTCGAGAACGCCATCGAGCGGTTTAGGATGTTGCAAGCACTCAAGGAGAGTGAGGAACGCTTGCGACTATCCCTAGATGCGGCCCAAATGGGAATTTATGATTGGGATATGCTGACAAACCGAGTTAAGTGGACACCCAAGCATGAGGCGCTTTGGGGGTATCAGCCGGGGGAGTTCGGCGGTAGCCACGCGGAATTTACCAATCGAGTTCACCCGGAAGATTTGCCGCTGCTCAAACAAGAAACGGCACGTTGTTTGTTGACTAGGGATCGTTACCAAGGAGAGTTTCGGGTGGTTTGGCCTGACGGCAGCCAGCATTGGATCAAAGCCCTAGGGGAGTTTACTTATGATGCCGGCGGTCAAGCCGTGCGTATGCGCGGAGTTGTTGAGGATGTATCCGACCGCAAGCAATTGGAAGCATCCCTGCACGAAACGGAAATTCAACGGGCAGCTTCCCGCTACACTCTTTGTTTGTTGGAAACCAGCTTGGACCCTTTGGTGACGATAAGCCCGGAGGGCAAGATCACCGATGTCAATGCAGCCATGGAAGCCATGACGGGCTTGCCTAGAAGTGAACTGATAGGGACCGATTTTGCCGATTATTTTGAAGACCCGATGGCGGCGCAGTTGGGCTATCGGCAAGCATTTCAAGAGGGGTCAGTGCGCGATTATGCCTTGGAAATTCGCTATCGTGACGGTCATCTGACGACCGTCATGTTGAATGCGGCGGAGTTTCGGGACGAATCTGGAAAAGTGGTTGGCGTATTTGCCGCCGCCCGTGATATGAGCGAAATCAACCGTGCGCATGAAATCATTCGCGAACTTTATAAGCGGCTGTATTATATCTCCACTCGTGTCCCCGGTGTGATTTTTCAATTCAAGCTGCGCCCCGATGGCAGTAGCTGTTTTCCCTATTCCAGTGAAGCCATTCGTGACATTTATCGGGTAACCCCGGAACAAGTCAAGGAAGATGCCGCCGCCGTTTTTGCCATTCTTCATCCCGAAGACTATGACGGCATTGTTGCTTCCATTCAACAATCGGCAGACACGCTTCGGCCTTGGCAGCATGAATACCGGGTGCGTTTTGCCGATGGAACTGTCCGCTGGTTATTTGGAAATTCCGTGCCGAACAAGGAAGCCGACGGCTCGGTGCTGTGGCATGGCTTCATTACGGATATAACGGAACGCAAGGGACTGGAAACACAACTTGCCACCACATCAAGGGAATTCTCCACCATCTTCCATTCCAGCCCCATCGGGATTGCGATTTCCCGCTTGCCCGATGGCGAGTTCATCGATGTCAATGATGCCTTCCTCGAAATCTACGGTTTCGAGCGTGCGGCCATCATCGGACATTCCTCAATTGAGTTAGGCTTATGGACTGACCGCACCAATCGTGAAAAAATCATCTCGACGGTGTTGCAACAGGGATTGGTCAAAAACTTTGAGGTTGAGTACCAACGCCAATCCGATCATACGACCCGCACTTTGTTGGCTTCGATGGACACGATTGACATCAATGCTGAGCATTGTGTGGTGGGCATGGTCATCGACATCACCGAGCGCAAGGCGATTGAATCTGCTTGGAAAGAAAGTGAACAAAACTATCGTAACCAAAGTCGACGGCTAAACGAAGTCATTTGGGGAACCCATATAGGCACTTGGGAATGGAATGTTCCGACTGGGGAAGTGTCATTCAATGAGTGCTGGGCAGAGATTGCGGGCTACACCCTGTCCGAACTCGAACCAATCGGTATTGACACTTGGATGAAACTGGCCCATCCAGACGACCTCCCGCATTCAACCCAATTGCTGGAACGCTGTTTTAATCGCGAGTCTGATTTCTATGAGTGCGAAATCCGTATGCGCCACAAAAACGGAGATTGGGTTTGGGTGTTGGATCGTGGCCGGGTCGTCGAATGGTCGGATGATGGCATGCCATTGCGGATGTCGGGGACGCATTCAGATATTACAAAGAAAAAGGAATCCGAATTAAATCTGAGAACCAGCGAGGAGCGGCTATCGATCATTACCTCGTCCGTATTCGATGCGATCATCATGATAAATGAAATGGGGGACATCACCTTTTGGAATCAAGCAGCAGAAAGAATATTCGGCTATTCTTTCAATGAGGCTATCGGTTGCTCCTTGCACTCAATGGTGGCCCCACTGCGTTTCAGAGATGCTTTCCGACAAGCGCTGCCTCATTTTCAGCAAACGGGCCAAGGAGCAGCCATCGGCAGGACCGTTGAACTAGTCGGGCTTCGTCGAGACGGTAGTGAGTTTCCCTTGGAATTATCGCTCTCAGCGGTACAAATAGACGGCCATTGGAACTCTATTGGGGTTGTGCGGGACATCACCGAACGCAAGGCAACCGAAACAGCGCTCGCCGAATCGCGAAATTTGCTGTTAACGGTGATCAATACCGCACCGATTCGAGTGTTTTGGAAGGATCGCGATCTGCGCTATCTTGGCTGCAATATGCATTTTGCCAAGGATGCCGGCATGACGGAACCCAATGATTTGATCGGCAAAGACGACTATCAAATGGGATGGAAGGAGCAGGCCGAGTTGTATCGTGCCGATGATTGCAAGGTCATGGAGTCTGGCGTTCCCGTGATTTCCTTTGACGAACCGCAAACAACTCCCAATGGGCAGACCATGTGGTTGCGCACCTCCAAGGTTCCGCTTAAGAATCAGGATAATGAAATCTTCGGCGTGTTGGGGATTTACGAGGACATCACCGACCGCAAGCTGGCTGAAGACAAAATCCGCGAGAGTGAAAACCGTTTCCGCACGATGGCCAATGCTGCGCCAGTGTTGATCTGGGTGGCTGGCACGGACAAACGCTGTCAGTGGTTTAATCAAATCTGGCTGGATTTTACCGGACGCACGATGGAACAGGAGCAAGGCGTCGGCTGGACCAAGGGCGTACACCCGGACGATCTAAACCGTTGCCTTGAAATTTACACGACCCATTTTGACTGGCGCGAACCGTTTCAAATGGAATACCGGCTACGCCGCCATGATGGCGAATATCGCTGGCTGTCCGACCATGGTGTGCCACTGATTGACGAACAAGGAAACTTCAGCGGATATATCGGCTCCTGCATGGATGTCACGCCCAGCAAGGAATTAACCCTACAACTGCGCAAAGCCCTGAAGGACTTAGGCACACAAACCACTCGCTTGCAGACACTGTTGGAAACCGCCAGCGACGGCATCCATATTTTAGATATGCAAGGCAATATAATTCAGTTTAGCGATTCTTTTGCCGACATGCTAGGTTATACCCATGATGAATTAGCCAAACTGAATGTAGCCGATTGGGAGGCAAAAATACCCAAGGACCAGCAGATTGGCCTTATCAAAGGCTCGTTTAATCAAGCCACACAATTTGAAACCCAACATCGCCGCAAGGATGGCTCAGTCATTGAGGTTGAGATCAACGCCAAGGGAATCGAATTGGCGGGTGATTACTACTTATATGCCTCGGCGCGAAACATCAGCGAACGCAAGAATTTGGAAAAACAACTGATCGCATCAAAGGCAGAAATTGAAGACCTTTATGATCATGCACCCTGCGGCTACCATTCCCTAGGACCGGACGGCATTTACCAGCGCATCAACGCAACTGAATTGGAATGGTTGGGGTGTAGTAGCAAGGAAGAGGTGATTGGCAAGCTTAAACCGTCTGATTTTTTCACAACGGCTGGCAAAAGGTTGTTTAAAAAAACGCTTGCACGAATTAAACAAACCGGACATGCCGAAAACGTAGGATATGATTTGGTAGGCAAAGATGGCAGCATCCGGCATGTCAGCTTTACCGGCAGCGTCATCAAGGATGCTGACGGTCAATTTTTACGGACCCGCTCAGTGTTGTACGACATCACCGAACTGAAGAAAGTCAAAGACAAGTTGGAACAGTTGTCTTACGAACAAAGGCTGATGCTGGATAATGAACTGATTGGCATCGCCAAAGTGCGCAACCGGCGCATTATTTGGAAAAACAGGGCGCTAGACCGTATCTTTGGCTATGGCCCTAAGGAATTGCAAGGTAAATTAACCAAGACCTTGTACCCGGACGATACCGCTTACCAAGCCCTGGGTGAAGCTGCTTATCCGATCTTAAAGGCCCACGGCGTTTACCGGACACAATTGAAGATGAAGCGCAAGGATGGGGAAAGCATCTGGATCGATATCAGCGGGGTGCAATTGTTGGGGGGTAATGGCGAATCGCTTTGGTTCTTGGGCGAAATTACGGAAATTAAGGAATATCAGCAACAGATAGAAAAGATTGCTTTCCATGATGCCTTGACTGGCTTGCCCAATCGTTTATTGGTGTCTGATCGTTTGAATCAAGCGCTGCATCAAGCCGAACGCTCGGGGCATTGGCTGGCGGTATGCTACCTCGACTTGGATGGTTTTAAACCGATTAACGACACCTATGGACATCCCGTCGGGGACAAGCTTTTGATTGAAATTGCCCACCGCTTGCAAACCTGCATTCGTTCCAATGATACAGCGGGTCGCCTAGGCGGGGATGAATTTGTGCTGTTGCTGACCGATTTGGAAAATGTTGAGCAATACCTGGCCGTGTTGGAAAGGGTCATCGAAGCCATCAAGCTACCTATCAACCTTGATGAGTCCATTCAGGTAACCGTCACGACGAGCATTGGTGTCACTTTGTTTCCACAAGATGCCCCCGACCCGGACACCTTGCTGCGCTATGCCGACCAAGCCCTGTACAGTGCCAAACAAAACGGCAGAAATTGTTATCAGTTTTTTGACATCGGGTTGGAAAACCGAATGGCAACCCACCGCGAGACGGTCGGAAGGATCAGCCAAGGGCTGGCCAGCGGCGAGTTCCGGCTTTACTTTCAACCTAAGGTCAATTTCACCACCGGATTAGTGGTGGGAATGGAGGCATTGATACGCTGGCAACACCCGACCGAGGGTTTGTTGGAACCCAAAGAGTTCCTGCCTATTGTCGAGAACGATGAGATTGGGCTGATGATGGGCAATTGGGTTCTCCGTGAGGCTTTGCGGCAAATGCAAGCTTGGGCCGATGAGGGGATGAAACTCCAAGTGAGCATCAATGTCTTTGCTCGCCAAATGCACCAACCCGATTTCATGGCCAATTTGGAGCACATCCTATCCGAACATACCAATGTTCCGGCCAAACAGTTGCAATTGGAAATCACCGAAACCGCAGGGCTGCCAGAATTGTCCTTGGTTCAGCAGATCATTACCGAGTGCGAGCAGTTAGGGATTGGTTTTGCCATTGACGATTTTGGCACGGGTTACTCCTCGCTGGTTTATCTGCGTCATTTGTCGGTGGCTGAGTTAAAAATCGACCAGAGTTTTGTGCGCGGCTTGCTGACAAACCATCAGGATCAAGCCATCGTAGAAGGGATCATTGGGCTGGGCCACGCTTTTCAACGGTCAGTGGTTGCCGAAGGGGTGGAAACGGCGGCGCAGATTCACCGCTTGCTGGCATTGGGCTGTGAGATCATGCAGGGTTATTACATTGCCCGCCCCATGCCGGCTGGGCAAGTTGCAGCATGGGTCGGGAATTTCCATGCCGAGCACTATTTGGAATGACATACTAGGATCGGAGCGTCAAAGCTTGCTTTGACATGATCGGAGCGTCAAAGCTTGCTTTGACATGAATTTGAATACAGCAATTCTCATTTTGGCGAGGAAGCCGTCATTCCGGCATGGACTGCCGGAATCCAGTGCCATGGATGGTAACTTGTCGGTGCATAAGTGTCTGATTAAACATGACTGGCAAATCCTAGTTTCACGTCCCTGTGACTGGATTCCTGCTTCCCGGCAGGAATGACGGGTTATACATCAACGCTTTGCCTCATAATGAGAA
>CAIOOA010000203.1 GCA_903859815.1 uncultured Methylococcaceae bacterium
TCGACGACAACTATTTAACAATGAGGTGATAATCATGGATCCATTTATCGGACAAATAAACATCTTTGGATTTAACTATGCGCCCGTGGATTGGTCTTTTGCGAATGGGTCCATCCTACCCATTGCACAATACACTGCGCTATTTGCCTTGCTCGGTACTCAGTTTGGTGGCAATGGGCAAAACAATTTCCAATTACCCGATTTGCGGGGGCGTTTGCCTTTGGGAATGGGTAATGGACCCGGTTTGAGTCCCCGGTCGATTGGTCAGGTTGCCGGTACAGAAAATGTCACTGTACTCACAAACAATCTGCCTGCTCACAACCATGCCTCACAAGTGTCTGTCACCACCAGTAACGCCAGCACACACATCCCAACTGCGGGTGCTTATCTAGCCAATGCCAACGACACGAATGGCTCGGCAATCCCTAACATCTATTTATCCGGTTCTAATCCGCCATTGGTCAATCTAAATAGCGGCGTGACTAGCTCAACCGGAGGCAACCAACCGCTTTCGGTCATGAATCCCTTCCTTGTGTTGAATTTCTGCATTGCCTTGCAGGGCATCTTCCCTTCGCGAAGTTAAACGGTCGGACAGAAATTTTACGGGCCGGCTTTGCTGGCCCGTTTTCAAAACAGGTGCTTCCACATTTTATTTACTGATGTTACGCAGCAGCCTTAGATTGGAGCGTCAAAGCTTGCTTTGACTTGAGCTTGAATAAGCGAAACTTGCTTCGCCTGTCAAAGCAAGCTTTGACGCTCCGCTTTAACATCCTTGCGTAACATCAGTTATTTGCCACGTTCCGTTGAGAATAGAAAAAAATGCTCGATTCGATAACCAGCGCCCATTTTTTAGCGGTTGCAAATAAAAGTTGCTGGATCGAAACCGCCAATGGGGATTTGGAACTGAACATAGAATGGATTAAGGAAAACCCCCATGCCACCCTACCGGGGGCGCGGTGTACTGCATTCACCGTGTTGTTTCGAGGCCCTGAGACTCCAAGTTTTAGGGATGGAATCGGGAATTTAAGGATGGATGGCACGGACGGCTGGCGATTGGAAGGGGTTTTTCTGAACCGGGTCATGCCTCCGCCGGGTAGTCAGCCGGGAGCCTATTATCAGTTAATCATCAATGCTTGAATCTTTCCTCCTGAGTGCTATCGCAAACTAAAGCGCAGTCAGGTGAAAATTAAAGCTCCGCCTTGTTGTGGATACCAAGCCATCCTTTCATAGGCATCGGTGGCTTCTTCCACTCGGAAGCCAAGCCGCAGATACAAACTCTTTGCCGCCGGGTTGTTTTTCATCGCCGTCAATACCAAGGGCGCTTTAGCCTGTGCGGCGGCTAGTTGCAAGTTGCGGATAACCGTCTCGCCATAGCCTTTGCCACGGGCCAAGGGAATAAAGGCGATGTCAATCAATCGCACCTCGTTATGGCCGAAATCCACCATCACTCGGCCTATCGGCTCACCTTGTTTTTCGACGATGAAGGTCATTGCATTCGGGAACAGATTGCCATAACCCACGGTTTGAGCCTGTTGCTGCATCGTAATCAAGGCTTCGATGAAATCGTCTTCGGCATCAACCAGCCGCAAGTCTTCGCGGGTGGAGCGGTACAGCGATTCGATGAAACCACTGTCGGAAGGTCGGGCCGGACGCATGCCGAGTTCATTAGAGGAGGTGAGTTTGTCTGTCCGCATACACTATCAGTTTGAGTGGGTTTGAGAAAGCTGCCCCGCTTGGGTGAAGCGGGGCAAAGGTAAAAGTGAATCGCAGTTTCCGTATCAGTGATTGTCAAACGTTTGGTAGCCTTAATTGCCTACGCAAATGTAGGAGGCAGGTGCGGTATTAATCGTGTTAGTATTCTGAAACGTCACAGAGCTGGCACTGACCGCCGTGATTTTGATCACGACACCTGCCGTAGTGGCATTATGGATTGCAGTGGCTGTGCAATTGGGTGTGTTGTTAAATAGGCTGGAGAAAGTAATCGTCACGGTTGCAGGACTTACAGCAATGGTTGAAGTAGTGCCTGTAACAATTTTTGCGCCTGTCAATTCAGTGCCATTGGCATTAAACACCGATGTGCCACTACTCGCGCTGCCCGTTGGGCCGGTAGCACCGGTCACGCCAGTTGCACCCGTAGCTCCGGTGACACCGACACCTGTTGCGCCGGTTGCACCCGTCGGTCCCGTAGAGCCAGCGACCCCCACTCCCGTTGCGCCAGTAGCACCAGTCACACCGACACCTGTTGCGCCCGTCTCGCCCGTGACACCCGTTGCGCCTGTGACGCCGGTTGCCCCAGTCATACCAGTGGAACCCGTTGATCCCGTCGCGCCGGTTGCACCAGTCGCTCCGGTCCCGCCCGTTGCACCTAAATTTAGCAGTATGTCGATATAGGCCGCATGACTAAACCCTGTGTTTTCTTTGGAAGCGTAGAAAAAAGTTGCACCATCAGGGGTATAGGAGTGAATACCGTAGTTTTTTATGGCCGGAATGCCACCTTGTTGAGCTGGAACCCAACTTTTTACATAATCCGTCACATCCACTGCATACCAGATCCAAGCCCTGCTACCTGGAGCCAGCGTAATGTTTTTTGGCTGGCCTAAATCTGTGTAATTCTGATTAAAAGAGTTGTAGGTAAGGGTCCATTCGTTCCATTCAGGTGTTTCTGGTGTGCCTTTGGCAATGATTTGGTCAATGCTTAATGTGCCAAAAGCGTAGATGTCCGACATGAACACGTAGAGGGTGGCCCTATTGACGTCGCTACTTATAAAAGGATAGGTTCCATCAGGGTTTTTGATCTTGAATTGAATCTGGGAGGAACAGGCTGTTCCGTTATAGAGCAGCGTAAGAGCAGCGAAAGTATTTGTATTAGGATCACCAAATGCGTGATTTGCATCATAATCGCAA
>CAIOOA010000204.1 GCA_903859815.1 uncultured Methylococcaceae bacterium
AAGTCAAAGCAAGCTTTGACGCTCCGAAGACAAGCTTTGACGCTTCGAATAAATGAATATCTCATGGGTCTATGAGAATTGGGACTTGTATGTCCCGGTTTTGTTATTTGCCCCATAATACCGATTGCAATCCACTAGCACTTTCCAATCTTCTTAAGCGAATGAAATCCTATGAAAACCGAAGATAAAATCCGTCTACAAATCGAATCCAACCCGGTATTGCTGTATATGAAAGGCACTCCGGCCAAACCAGAATGTGGCTTCTCCGCCAAGGCAGTCGCTGTATTGCAATCCACCGGCATACCCTTTACCTATTTTAATGTATTGGAAAATCCGTTTATCCGCGAGAAGCTCCCCTCTGTGTCGAAGTGGCCAACGTTTCCCCAATTATTTGTCGGTGGCGAGTTAGTCGGTGGCGCCGATATTGTCGAGGAAATGGGCAAGGATGGTAGTTTGCTACCCTTATTGGAAAAAGCAACCGTCCAAAAAGAAGAGGCATAAAAACCATGGAAACCTCAGAAATCCAACAAGCGATTGAAGCAGCCATCCCGGAAGCGCAGGTTTATTTGGAAGGCGAGGGCTGTAATTTTTCTGCCATCGTGATTAGCGAAGAATTTCAGGGCCTGCCTTTGGTCAAGCGTCAACAAAAAGTGTTGGCCCCTGTGACCGATTGGCTGGCCTCGGGTGCGCTACATGCGTTTAGTGTGAAGACTTACACGTCGGCAGAATGGGAAAACCGCCAGGTGGCGGCAGCCGGTGGCCTCGTGCAAATCCAAGTGTGAGTGCTTTAGCCTTGAGGGAACCTCGAAAAACCCCGCACTTCGACAAGCTCAGTGCGAATGGTAATACTGTAATCAATAGGTTACGTTCGTGATGGGCTTGTCGAACCATGAACGTAATCGGTTTTTCGAGGTTCCCTTGAGCGAAATCGAAGCCCCTCCCATCGCCGATTGCACGGCTTGCCCGTTTCGGGAATCCTTGCTGCAAGCATCGCATTGCCTACCCGGCGATGTGTGTGTGCAAGCGGAAAGCGGGAGGCAGATCGACCGTTTCCTCAAGCGCAACCCCGAACTGGCCCCCGCTTATCTACATGACAACTTTTGGGAACGTCGTGCGATTGCCGTCCGCTATGCGCCCGTTGAACGTGTGGCAGAGTTAATTGATGACGAGGACGAAGTGGTTCGCCGTGCCGTGGCCTATCGCATCCCTGTCGAACATTTGGCGCGATTGAGCAATGACCCGGACCGGGAAGTGCGCATCACCGTGGCCGACCGTTTGCCGCTGGATCAGTTGGAATCCATGGTCGAAGACGCGGACTACTTGGTTCGCGCCTATGTCGCCAAACGTTTGCCGAAAGGCCGCTTGTTTCGGATGATCTGCGATGCCGATGCCCATGTGCGAAAACATGTCGCAGAGCGGCTCCCCACGGCAAGCTTAGGTTTAATGGCCTATGATGCCGATTGGCAAGTGCGCAGGATCGTTGCGGAGCGTATGGACCCGGACTCCTTGGTGGTCATGCTCAATGATGAGGAATGGTTGATCCGTTATCTCGCGGCGGAACGTGCGCCTTTGGAGGCAGTGCGCAAACTCGCTGATGACCCATGCCCCGATGTCCGGGAAATGATTAGCGAGCGCTTGGGTTCTGTTTTGTTGAATTGATGAGTAAGTTGGCCTCATCCTATATGGGAGCCTCGAAAAATCGGTTTCGATCATGGTTCGACAGGCTCACAATGAACATAACTACCTAATTAGCTTGATACCGTTCGCATTGAGCTTGTCGAAATGCAGGGTTTTTCGAGGTTCCCAATTGGTTATTCTAATATTAATTCAGGACTCCAATTCATGAAACAGGGTAAAGTCGATGGCCTGCTGACCATCCGATAGTGTCAATATAATATCGGCAAAATGTTTGCCCCAGTGTATATCATGAGCGTAATAAAACTTACGTGAATGCACGGTTTGCGATGAGGTTTCATCATATCCGCTTAAAGTCACGATCAAGGTCAAATCCCCCCATTGGTCAGGTTCCATGCCATACAACGGACTATCCTTGTCGATGGGATGCATGATATTCATGCTAAGTGCCAATAACGGTGAAGAATCCCGCATCAATTTAAGGTCATGGAATCGCCGAAACACTTGGCCTTCCTGCGTGGTTTCATAACGGAGCAATGTTATTTTGGCGGAGGCTTGCAAAATCGAGTTATGCCTCCGATTCGCTGCACGAATAGTCAGAGTAGGTATGCCATTTATGGGGTGGACGGCGGCTACATGGCTGAACAGCACACGAGCCGTGGGCTTTGAAAACCGGGCAAACATCAAGCCTGTAATCATCGCAATACCCAACATGCCGACCATAATTTCAAACGTTGACACTAAATGGGCATATAGCGTGACAGGGCGCATCGCACCGTAACCCACCGTGGCGATGGTTTCCACGCTGAAGAAGAAAGCGTCGATAAACGAATGATTGCGGGCGTTTTCGATGCTATTGTCTTGGGCAATATAAGCCAAGGCGAATACGGTATTGGTCATTATAAAAATTACACACGCCAACACTAGAAACCTAGGCCAAGATAGGTTTAGCAGCAAATGGTAAAGATCGCTCCAGTCATAGCGTGGCAAACCCAGTTTAAGGAAATTGGATTCCCCAATTTTGATGCTAGGGTATTTTTGAGTGGAGTATTTATTTTTCATTTCCCCGAATTTCGCTTTCCTTCATTTGGGTTATACGGTTTACTGGGTTAGGTATGCAAAGAGATGAATTAAGCCACACGTTTCAAGGTAAATTCTGCCCGGATTTCGTCAAAGGGGCAATGCAAATTGCCATCATCCAAACTTTCCAACAAACCTAATTCTAATAAAGCTTTAACATCTAATTTAATGGATTCTAAATTCCGCCCAGTCCTTCTGGCAAGTTCTGGCTGGCTCATCGGAAGTTTTGTCATTCGCAACGTATCCAATATATCCCAACGGCTAGGCGTGAGCGTGTCGAATAGCAAGGCTGGCGTGGCAAACCCGATGGATTCGCCTCGATACTCGCCAGTTTTCCAAGCTTGTTTGAATTGCTCCCCGGCTTGTCGCAAAGCGGCTTTCCAATCATTGTCCACAGTAAGAGTCATCGTTCTCATGGTGTAACCGCGTTTGCAAATTGGGCATTTCACGTTCAAGCCGCTTGTTTAGGTCGAATACATAGTTCAAACCCAAGTTTGTGTAGATCATCTTATTACGAGCCGAGGCTCAAAGGGTTGGTATCTGCATTTTGATGCATCAAAGGTGAGATTTCAGATGGCATTGAGACACTTAACGCCGCTGTGACATTTTGCAATGCCAACGATAATACCCTCTCGTCGCTATCTTCAAGTGCCGCTTCAAGGTAGCTGGCACAATCCTCAGGCGTTTTCAAGTAATCCAAAGTATTATAAGGAACAGAATTTTGTTCATTTACCACAGTATTGCCTCCAAAGGAATCTTCCCGGCGTTATCCCGGAATTTACGAATCATGATTGATTTCATGAACGAAATTGCCCCTGTTTATCCTCAACAACTGACCTTGCAAACTGTTCAGTTCTTTTATAGCGTTATCAATTCTTTGCGCTTGTCCAAGAAAATCCGGGTCAAAGGTGCAAACGATGATTCCAGCATGATCCGGGGACAGTTGATGCAATCGGATAAAATGCTTGCGGTTTAATGTCAGAATGGCTCGATTATGAGATTTGGCAAAAGCCAAGACTTCTTCATCTGGAATGGACTGATTGGCCCGACCCGCTTCCAATACCGTTAATATATCATGTCCCAATCTGCGTAATTCTTTGACTGCCAGTTGCGGAAAGTTTTCGTTTGAATAAAACCGGGCCATAGATCAGGCTTGCTCGTTTTCCAAAATTTGCCGCTCGATTTCTTCGCGATGGGAACGGACATAACTCCATGCTTGGGCCAAATCCTCGGCGTGTAGGGTAGGGTAAGATTGCAGTATCTCCGCTTCCCCCACGCCTAAACGCCTGGCTTGTTCCAATACCCATACCGGGATGCGAGTGCGCACGATGCACGGCTCACCACCGCAGACATTGGGTTGGCTTTCAATGC
>CAIOOA010000205.1 GCA_903859815.1 uncultured Methylococcaceae bacterium
CCGCCGGGCACAGCCCGCCGACGGCGCAAGCGCCCGCCTCAAATTGTCCGACCAAACTGTTAAAGAATCCGGCGCCCGGCGTCAGCCGAAAGCACCCAAGACCGACCATTCTACAGCATCCCGCCCGAATGTCAACCCCCTTCTCGCAGGCCAGGCCAAACCGGCCCGCCCGCCCCCCCTCCCGGGGGACTCCTGCCCCGCTTCCCCAGGGCCGCCCCGCCGCAGCCGGGCCAAAGCCCGACCACCGCAAGAGCCGTGCATTATGACGGTTACATGACACCCTGTCAAGCGGAAACATCCAAAAAGTCCGCGGCAGTCCACGGCTCAACGAAACGGGGCGAAACAGTAAGCGAGGTGGGGCACAACCGATACAAGCTCCTACAAGCTCCGAACCATCCCTCAACTGCACTAAGTTAGTGACACGCCATCAAGGGCGTACACATTCCCGCGCAGGAACACGAGAACGAACAAACTCCCTTTCGCTAACCCGGTTTAGCTTAGTTTTTAGGGTTGTCGCACTTCTATAGAGATATAAACCGATATCTTGACATTAACCTACCACCTTCCACCAAACCAGTGGGACTGGTTGTCATATTTCTATCATGTTGCCGTCATTCAACTGTCATGCTGGATTCTTATGATGACATCAAAGCAACTATTAAGGAGCGACGCTATGAAGCTAATGCAAACCATTCATCATTATGATGTATCCATTTTTACTTGGGTAAGCCAACGCAAATCCCAGAAAATTCTTGTCCGCATTGCACGCGCTATTTCCAGTTCAGGCAATGGACCGCTTTATCTGGTTCTAGCCGGAATGCTATATTGGATGGGGGGGGCAGAAAAAATGCAGTTGTTAACTTGCATGGCTTTGGCCTTGATAATCGAGCGCCCAGTTTATTTTGTCATGAAAAATGCGTTCAAACGTGACCGCCCGTCGGTTACGCTCAACACCAAAAGTTTTGTCATCCCTTCAGACCGTTTTAGCTTTCCTTCCGGCCACACGTCCGCAGCATTCCTCATGGCGACACTCTATGGTTGGTATTTCCCAGCACTGCTACCCGCATTGTTTACTTGGGCAACAATGGTGGGCATGGCGCGGGTCATTCTTGGAGTGCATTACCCTACTGATACTGCTATAGGCGCATTGATGGGTATCAGCATCGCTTTGTATAGCATGGGGATGATTTTAACGTGAAGGTATTTTATGGGGTTCAGGCTACCGGCAATGGTCATATCACACGCGCTAGGGCGATGGCATCTAAACTAAATGCTGCGGGAATGGATGTCACTTGGATGTTCACTGGACGCTCTTGGGAGGAATTGTTTGAAATGGAGGTTTTCGGGGATTATCAATGGCGCACTGGGCTGACCTTTGCGACCAAAGCCGGACACGTCCAATATTTGCAGACCGCCTGGGAAAACCCTCTAACCCGTTTTGTCCGCGATGTTAAGAATTTGGATTTGAGCGGTTACGATCTGGTGATCTGCGATTTCGAGCCTGTCACTGCATGGGCTGCTAAATTGCAAGGGATCAAGACGGTTGGAATCGGACATCAATATGCGTTCTGTTATGACATCCCAAGAGCTAGTGCCGACTTTTTAGGCGAGAAAGTGTTGCGATATTTTGCACCTGTCAGTGTGGGGTTAGGGGTGCATTGGCATCATTTTCACCACCCCATCCTGCCCCCAGTCATCGAGAGAGAGATGGGTTCCTTGAAGACCAAACCTGACAAGGTCATCGTCTATCTTCCATTCGAGGATGTAAATGCCGTCATCCAATTGTTGAAACGTTTTGATAGCTATCAGTTTTACATTTACAGTCCAACCTCCCCCACAACCCGAGAGCATCCTGCCAACATCCATGTCCGCCAACTTTCCCGTGCAGGCTTCCAAAAGGATTTTGCCGATTCCCAAGCAGTCATTTGCAATGCCGGCTTCGAACTTGCCAGCGAAGCATTGCAAACGGGCAAGAAAATTCTAGTTAAACCCTTGCACGGTCAGATGGAGCAGGCATCCAATGCATTGGCGCTAGAATTATTGCAACTGGGCCAAGTAATGCAATCCTTGGATGCTGCGTCCATAGCCACTTGGTTAGAAAAAGGTCGAGCCATCCATGTGCAATATCCCGATTCAGCACAGGCTATTGTCGATTGGTTGCAAAAGGGGGATTTACATGTTGAACAGTCATGGGTAGATGGGATATGGGCACAAACCATTCAAACGACAATTTAACTCATATTATTGGATTGGGATTAAACGACTGGGAGATGATTGCAATCAATTAATCGCACTTTGAAAAGTGCCGATACCTCTCCGTAACAACAAAATCGGTTAGAATGCCTCATCTTTTCTCATCAAAATCATTACTGAACAAACCACTATGGCAGGTCAAAATCTCAAGGGCATAGCCCGTATCAATGCTGCATTCTATAATTCGGTAAAAGGTTTCAGAGCGACTTGGCAGCATGAGGAGGCGTTCCGTCAGGAAGCGCTGCTTTGCCTATTGGGCATACCAACAGGACTTTTGATGGGACAAACTGGCGTGGAAAAGGCGCTACTTGTCGGCAGCTTATTACTGGTGTTAATAGTCGAATTGTTGAACAGCGCCGTAGAAGTGGTAGTTGACCGCATTAGTTACGAACGCCATGAACTCTCGGGGCGAGCCAAGGATATTGGCTCTGCCGCCGTGCTAACTTCTCTGCTATTGGCTGCTGTGGTGTGGGCTTTAGTTTTATTGCCGCATTATCTTTAGCGTCCACCGCAACGACTTATTACCTGAACGAAAAAATAAATACTGTTTGCTTTGGCAAAAAACCCGTTGCCCAATTGCACCTGTTGGAACGGTTGGCCCCTGGCATTAACGACATTCATGTAATTCAAGTCTTCATAGATTGGCAAACCAACCGACGAACGCACCTTGAAGTTTCCCCCAAAGGCATTCATGAACCGGTAATCAGTCACAAATGCAAGATTAGACTGGGTTCCGCCACTATTTCCAATCATGAAACCATCATCGCTGGATTTTTCGGTGTAGGCGGCATCCATCTCCACGCCAACCATCAAATTATAATTGGGCGTGTAGTGCAAAGCCACGGCCGCAAGGGCTGAGTCGCCAAATGCATACCGGTCGCTATTTTCCGGGTTGACTTCATAAACTGCCATACCATGGAACCACCAATCTTTCCAACGCTGCGAGTAAAGCAACCCGCCCCTGAAGGTTGCCGTGCCTTTGCCAAGCTGGAGCCCGCTGGGTTGGGAAATGAGATACAATGCGTGTTATTTCTCACTGTTTAAACTTTAAGGCATCTCTAAACGCTGGCGCCATTGCGTGGCCCATGCGACTAACTGCACTTTCATCGGCTGAAACCATGCCGATAGTTTATCTGCAATGCCGGGTTTTAGAGGTTCTGGCACGTCATCCACAACAATGAAAGTGCCAGGAATCATGCCCATCCAACAACTCCATGGCACTACGCCGGTATCCTTGGGGGTGAATTCGATTGTTTGCGGCCCTTCATGCAACACGATCTTGAGATCATAATCCGGCACGACAATACTTTTGTTGCATTCATTCATTTGTTTCACATCAATCACCCACCTGACAGGAACCCCCTTGAGCAAGGTGAACTGGTGGGGGGAATAGCCACTTCTCAGCACGTCCATGCGGATGGTTTGATCCGGGTCGCAGGAGGGGGACACGGAAGATGCCGGTGACAAATACTGGGATGCCCTAGCCACTAGCGTATTAAAATCAGTCCCCGACCCGGCGACTGCCAAGCCCCGGTTAAACATAATCGCACCGAGAACAATCACAATGACACCGGAGGCTTTTAACAATTTTGGTGTCAGGTTGACAGACAACAAACTGGTCAAAAAACCGACGAGGATCAATAATCCATAGCTCATATCCCTGCGCAAAGTCGGCATATCAGCGTGTTGTAAAAAAAAACTATCCAGCCAGAGAATCAATCCAATGCCAGCCAAGGCCAGCAAAATCATCAAGATTTTTCGGACAGTCCGAATTAGCTTGGCATGAGAGTTTTCTAGGGTAGTTGTTGAGGACATAAGTTCTATCGAGTCTCAAAAATTTAGCAGATTGGGGCTTGCAGAATGGATTGAACCTTCATAAATATGTTAACTCAAAGCAAAATAGGCAAATTGGGATATTTTTGACACTCGTTGAAGACAGATTATGTACTATAATGAGTTTTGGCTGGGACAATAAGCCCCGTCGGCTCATACCGGCGAGTAACAAACAACCGGGAAGTCCTTAAAGCTGACCTCTACCTAGTGTCGGCTGGGCGAATGGGATAGCGGCCAAGCACTGGCCACCCATGCGTCTGGCAGGTCTTCCCAAGTTTTCAAACCATTGGAAATAACGGGTTACAACATGCAAGTACCATTAGAGATTACGTTCCACGGCATAGCCCACTCCGACGCAGCAGAAGCGAAAATCCGCGAGAAAGCTGCAAAACTGGAGCAGTTCTGCGACAACATTATAAGTTGCAGGGTCGCAGTTGAACTCGATCATCAACACCAGCAACAAGGTAATCTCTTCCACGTCCGCATCGACCTCAGCGTTCCCAATAAGCATATCGTGATCAGCCGAGAGCGTCATGACAAGCAATCGCATGAGGATCTGTACGTGGCCCTGCGCGACGCCTTTGATGTGGCTAAGCGCCAACTTGAAGAGTATGTCCGCATTCAGCGAGGCGAAGTAAAAAAACATCAGGCCCCCGCCATCACTGAAACGCCCTAAGGCACTACTCTCAATCTGCGTCGGCTTCAACGATTCCATCTTTGTTTGATCGCTGAGGCCGGCCAGACTAAAACCGAATAATCTCCGTGGCTCTGACATTTCCGGGCAGTCTTTCTTATGTTGAAGCCGCAACTGTACAGGCTGTAAAAATGTATGCTATAAATTCGGTGGATTCGAAAAGGCTGCGGGGCATCGGCGGTTTTCAGTGGCTTTACAACCGACGAATTCAATCAACCACTTCAATAAATCATGGGTTTGAACATGGCGAAAACACTCATTACAAAACCAAACTATAACTTGCTGAAAAGCACATTGTTGGCGGCTTCCGTTGCGGTTCTCGGGCTAATGTCCGGTTGCGGCGAGGAGGGCAGTTCTAGCAGTAGCCCTGCCAGCATTCCTGCCAAGATCAGCGGCAAAGTCAGCAACAAGAATGGACCCGTAGGCGAAGGCAAGCTGGAAGTGCAGGATACATCCGGCAAAATCGTGACCACCACCCATTTCACGAATGGGCAATACACTGTGACTGTGCCGGCCGGCACCCCTTACCCTATTGTGATTGCTGCCTTTCCACCGATTGATGCGCAATTAAACGATCCGGTCAAGGCCGTGGTGACCAGCCCAATCGCCGACACCATGGATGTGTCCGCAGTTACCACCGACATCGTCGATGGCGCAATTGCCTTGGGAGGTCTCAACGAACAAAACATTACCAAAGCATCCGGTGTCGCCATCAATATGCGCCAAAAAGAAGGCGTTAGTGCCGGTGCTGGTGGCAGTGGCGGCGGGCCTGGCAACAGTGGCGGTGGAGCGGGTGCTGGCGGTCATGGCGGTCATAATATGGATGCCATGCGCAAATCACAGGCTGAAAGCGAACCTGAGAAAAAATAAACCGACAAGCCAGCGACTGACATCTCCGGCATTCCTTACGGCGCAGGACAATGGTGTCTTGCGCCCTCACCTAAACAGAATTCAATCAACCTGCTTTTTTGACGAGCATGGCTAGAAGCGTACCCGTGGAAAAATCACGGGGACTGTCCCTGTGGAATCTGCTGTTTTTTGTCCTTCGCTTAGGGGGCCTCATACGGCTTTCCACGTGGTTTGCGCTGAGTTTGCTGCTAGGAGCTTGGTATGCATTTGAAATTAAAATCGCCCGCCCCCCGATGTTCTGGATGGGCGAACCCGTACCCTCCGACAAGATGAATCCCTTCACCTTCACTCGTATTTTGCGTAATCAAGGCTTCATCTTAGGATATTCAGACTTAAGGGGAAATTCGCTATGGGCCACCTATGCGCTGACTTCTCCAGAGAGCACGAGCAGTTTTAAACCAGCCGATGGGTTAATCAGTGACTGGCGAGCCATCAACCGTGTCCCTCCTGAATATTACACTGGCAGTGGCTACGAACCCGGACATTTGGCTTCCACCTATGCCATTGGCAAAGTCTATGGGCAAGCAGCACAACTCGACGCATACCGAATGACCAACGTCACTCCTCAAAAACAGGGGCTTAACAACAAGCTCTGGGAACGGCTGGAAGCATTGGAAATGGATCACTATGCGAAACAATTCGGAAAAATATGGGTAATAACCGGTCCCATTTTCGACCCACCGGTGGAGCGTCTGCATAAGTCTTGGAGGGTTGAGGCCCCGGATGCATTTTACAAAATCATTGTCGCCCCGGAAGCCAAGACCATGTTGGCCCTGGTGATACCGCAGACCGTCCGGGGTGACGAGCCTTTGGAGCATTACGTGACGAGTGTGGATGCCATTGAAAGGCGCACAGGCTTTGATTTTTTCCCCGAACTCGACAATGCCGAGGAAGACCGTTTGGAGGCTTCCGTCAATCCAGTTCCTTGGAATTTACGTGAAATGGCTCACACCAGCGCAAAACATGCGGGGCACAAAGCGGAAAATCGGCCTGGCAGTGGGGGCGGATCATGAGTCAGTGGGTCAATCGGCTTTATCCACCCCCCTTCGAAACCCTGCCCTTACACGGCCTATACCTCAATTTAAGGCTGCATGAACTGGGCACGCCAAGACAACCCTTTGTCTATGCCAATTTCCTGTCCAGCTTGGACGGGCGCATTGCCTTGGAAAAACCAAACGGTGATGCCTATTTACCGAAAAGACTGACCACCGCTAATGATTTTCGCCTATTTCTTGAATTGGAAGCACAGGCGGATTGTCTGATCACTCATGGTGGCTACTTGCGATCATTGCATTCAGGCAAACTCGGCAACATTTTGCAAATTGGCTTGCGCGAAGAAAGCGCCGATCTAGTCCAATGGCGCGTCGAACAAGGTCTGAATCCGCAGCCTACCATAGTCGTTGCCAGTGCCAGCCTGAATTTTACATTGCCTGATTCAATCCGCGAACAGGGACAAACCTGCCTGATTGCCACTGGGCAAAATGCCGATCCCGCCAAGGTGGATGAATGGCGGCAACAAGGTCATGAAGTCATCTTCGCCGGTAAAGACCGATGGGTGGAGGGAGGTCCTCTGGTGGATGCCTTAGGGGAGCGGGGTTTGCGCAGTCTTTATTTGATAGCAGGGCCAGACATGCTAGAGACCATGTTACGCGATGGTAAATTAGGCCGATTATTCCAAACCATCACCCACCAACTGATGGGTGGCCATGCCTTTCGCACCATCTCGCCGGGGGCTGAATACGGCCCTGTCGGGCATCTCAAACTGCTTTCCTTATATTATGACCCCAGTTCACCTGACAACTCAGGTCAATGGTTTGCACAATTTGATGCCAAGCCTCATTTTTCAGAAAATAGCCACCAAAACGTCTATTTTCCAAGTTCTTAGCAACCGAGTATCCCAATATGAAACAAAATTTGTTCGAACAAGCCAAAAAACATATCCCCGGTGGTGTCAACTCCCCGGTAAGAGCCTTTAAGGGGGTGGGAGGAACACCCGTATTTATCGAACGTGCGGAAGGGCCGTATTTTTTAGCCGCAGACGGCAGATATTACATTGATTATGTGGGTTCTTGGGGACCGATGGTATTGGGCCATAATCACCCTGAAGTCATCAAGGCTGTGCATAAAGCGGTGGATAAAGGTTTAAGTTTTGGTGCGCCAACCCGTCTGGAAACCGCAATGGCAGAAAAGGTCTGCGCTTTAGTGCCATCCATGGACTTGGTTCGCATGGTCAGTTCCGGGACCGAAGCCACTATGAGCGCGATTCGCCTGGCAAGGGGTTTTACCGGGCGGGACAAGATTGTCAAATTTGAAGGCTGCTATCATGGGCATTCTGATTCACTGTTAGTCAAAGCGGGCTCCGGTGCGTTAACCTTGGGCGTACCCAACTCCCCCGGCGTTCCCGCCGCATTGGCCGAGTTCACGCTAACCTTGCCTTACAATGATTCGGCGGCGGTGCGTGAAATATTCACTCGTTTGGGTTCTGAAATCGCCTGCATCATTGTCGAGCCAGTGGCGGGGAATATGAATTGCGTTCCCCCCGTGGCCGGATTTTTGGAAACCCTGCGGGAAGTTTGCGACCAATCCGGTGCGCTTTTGATCTTTGACGAGGTCATGACTGGCTTCCGCGTAGCCTTGGGTGGCGCACAGGCATTATATGGTATCACCCCGGATTTGACGACGCTGGGCAAAGTCATTGGCGGCGGAATGCCAGTGGGGGCTTTTGGGGGCAAGCGCAGCATCATGGAGCAACTGGCCCCTCTGGGTCCGGTCTATCAGGCTGGCACCTTGTCAGGAAATCCGGTGGCGATGGCAGCAGGTTTACAGACTTTGGAACTGGTTTCCGCAGAAGGTTTCTTTGCCGAATTGGAACGTAAAACCCAATATTTGGTAGAAGGTTTGAAAACCAGAGCGGATAAAGCGGGAATCCCGTTCGCCACCAATCGTGTCGGGGGCATGTTTGGCCTGTTCTTCACCCAAGAAAAGACCGTCGATAGTTTTGCCAAGGTCATGGCTTGTGATGTCGAACGCTTCAAACTCTTTTTCCACGGCATGTTGGAAGAAGGGGTTTATCTTGCCCCTTCTGCATACGAGGCCGGCTTTGTCTCTGCTGCGCATGACATGACAGTGCTGGACGAGACCTTGGCAGCGGCAAGTCGGGTGTTTTCCCGAGTATAAGCCGGAATATCGTTTTCAACTTTAGTGGATACCGCATTGACTTACGACTGGGCATACATTCGCAAGATTGCATTGCAACATAAAAGCAAGCTGATGAAGGCCAATGTGATCGCCATTTTGGCCACGCTTGCCTCCGTCCCCATCCCCTTGTTGATGCCGTTATTGGTCGACGAAGTGTTACTCGGCCATCCCGGGGTTTGTGTCGAATTTCTGAATAGTTTGACCCCGCCCGAATGGCATGTCCCGCTGTTGTATATCCTTTCAGTGTTAGGGATAACCCTGTTCCTGCGTTTGCTGAGCATCTTGCTGAGTGTTTGGCAAACGCAGCAATTCACTCTGGTATCCAAGGACATCACCTACCGCATACGCTCGGGATTGATTCATCGGCTAGAGCGAATTTCCATGGCCGAATACGAAGGTTTGGGCAGCGGAAAAGTCATCACCAACCTAGTCACCGACTTGGAAACGATTGACAGTTTCATCGGCGGGGCGGTGGCTAGGCTGCTGGTTGCCGTGTTATCCATCATCGGGGTCGCTTTTATCCTGCTGTGGATGCACTGGCAACTGGCCTTGTTCATTCTCCTGTTGAACCCGGTGGTGATTTACTTGACGGGGGTGATGGGCAAACGGGTCAAAACCCTTAAACAACAGGAAAACTCCGCCATGGAGGTGTTTCAGCAAGCCTTGGGTGAAACCTTGGAGGCCATCCATCAGATTCGCGCTGCAAACCGGGAAAAGCATTACTTAGGCCGATTATTGGAACACGCCCAACTTGTGAAAACGAGTGCGGCGGCGTTCTCATGGAAATCCGATGCCGCTGGTCGCCTGAGTTTCACGATATTCTTGGGCGGTGTCGAAATTTTCCGTGCCATCGCCATGTTCATGGTGATTTATTCGGGCTTGAGCATCGGGCAAATGATGGCTGTTTTCAGTTACTTATGGTTCATGATGGTTCCGGTGCAAGAAGTCTTGAACATTCAGTATGCCTTTTCTAGCGCCAAGGGTGCATTGGAACGAATTAACCGGCTGCTTGAACTGAAACTCGAACCCCTATACCCGCATAAGACCAATCCCTTCACAGGAAAACGCACCGTCGGCGTGTCTATCGAAGATTTGTATTTTTCCTATCCCAATGGCTCAGATGTTCTGCAAGGCATTAGCTTGGACATTCAACCCGGTGAGAAGATTGGCATAGTGGGAGCCAGCGGTGGCGGTAAATCCACCCTGATCCAAGCCTTGATCGGGCTTTATCCGCCCAGTGCGGGCATGATTTATTTTGATGGCATTCCAATGACCGACATCGGCTTGGACGTGGTACGAGAAAACGTAGCGACGGTGTTGCAACACCCGGCGCTGTTCAATGACACGGTTCGCTCCAACCTGACCTTGGGCAGGGAAGCCGACGATTATGCGCTTTGGAGGGCTTTGAATATTGCTCAATTGGAAGACACTGTAAGAGCGACTTCCGAAGGCTTGGATACCATGGTGGGACGATCCGGCATGAGGCTTTCCGGCGGACAAAGGCAGCGCCTCGCCATTGCCCGAATGATTTTGGCGAATCCCAGTGTCGTGATCTTTGACGAGGCCACCTCGGCCTTGGACAGCCAGACCGAAGCCAAGCTGCATCACGCTTTGCAGCAATTCCTCGTCGGCAAAACCACCATTATCGTCGCCCATCGGCTAAGTGCAATCCGCCATGCCGACCGGGTATTTGTATTTGAGGACGGCATCATCAGCGAGCAGGGCGTACATGAAGAATTAATGGCGCAAGGTGGCTTGTATGCGAGGCTGTATGGAGGCCATTAAATCCCTTTCAGCGCAACAACATTTCATTTCTTTTCAAGGCCAAGGGCAATCATGAACCTCCAAACCGAGATATGGAAACAAGTCACTCAACACATCAACGGCATTGCCATTGGCAATTGTGTCTACACGCTGGAGCGAATTGGCTTGTTGGAGCAATTGGCGTCCCAATCAGAGCCAACGCCAGTAGCCGGGTTGATTGACCAGTTTGAGTTAGTCCCTGGCTATTGCCATCTGACAGTTAAATTGCTTGCTGCGGAAGGATTGCTCCTGCGCAGTGGCGATATTGCTTCAGGAAATACGCTCGTCAGCTTAAGCGACATTGGCCGGGAATGGATTCGTTGGATAAGCGTATATCGACACTATCCAAGGCTCATAAAATCAGCCATGAATGTATTCAAGGCTTTCGAAGGGCAGCTTGAGATTGATTGTTGCCACCTTGAGCTAGTGGATACCCTATCCCCTGTCGAAAAAACTCATAATCCATTGCTCTTACGAATCGCCAACCATATTCGCGGGCCTATCATCGCCGCGCTGATGACTGAATTTAATCGACGCCAATTATTTCAACTTTTTGCAGCCAAAAGCGGTCATTTTATTCCGCTTGATGCGATATTAGATCAACAGTCCGTCATAAAATCTGCCGTCGAAATATTCGCCGAACAAGGGTGGATGGTCTTGAAACCGGGCGAAGCAGCGCTCACTGAGGCTGGTTTAGTTGCCGCAACCACCGCTGTCCAGTACGGCTATTCCGTCTGTTACTTTCCAACCACTCATTCGATACCCGAAATGATGTTGGGCGGACAACCGTTCCCCGACCACTCAGAACAGGAAGAGGAGGCTCATGTCGACCGTGCATTGGATATTCAATTCAGCGGCGAGGTGTTTAGTCGCCAATGCCGTGAACCCTTCATTCGTATGGTTCGTGAAATCTTTGATCATGAGGACTTTTCCAAACAACCTGCCGTGGTTTTAGATTGTGGCGCAGGTGACGGTTCCGTGCTGTTGGAGCTTTACAGGGCAGTACGCGAGGAAACCCGACGAGGAAAACATCTGAAGGACTACCCTTTGCAGATCGTTGCAGCCGAGTATAACGAGCTTGCCCGCAAGACTTGCGCCCAACGCTTGACCCAAGCTGGCATTCCCCACCTTGTGCTGTTTGGCGATATTGGCGAACCGGAGGCATTGATGCGCTCATTACAAGCGGAAGGGATCGACATCGACAACATTCTCCATGTCAACAAGTCGGTCATCCACAATCGCAATTATTATTCGCCAAACGATCAAACCCCTGCCGTCAGCCCACCCCATTCAACCGCTGTGTTCATCATGGCTGACGGTCAACTGATCGCTAACGCCAATTTGGAGCGGAATTTGTTGGAGTTTTTCCTACGCTGGAAACCTTTCATCCAAAAGCATGGCATGATTGCGATTGAGGCCCACACTGTTCCCGCAGAAATCACCGCTTTGCATGTCGATCATTCGCTAGTCACCGCAATGGATGCCAGCCATGGCTTCTCCCACCAGTACTTAATAGAATTTGAACACTATGAAAAAATCGCTAGGCAAGCGGGTTTAACTTCGCGGAATTGCGTTCAATTAGGCAGCCAAATGGCTGGCGCACCTACGCTATCGTTGAATCATTTCCATACCTTTTAATATAAAAGCCGACACGGATTCAACTACCAAGTCGGCTTGCCTCCCCAAAAATACTTTTCTTTTTTTCGTAAAAATCAGATTTTTTCCGATAGGCAAGCAGGCTTTTAAGGGGGATGATGCTTCTTGGCTAGACCGTTTGTTTGGGCATTCATTGATCTTAATCAATAATCTCAATCCTCAGCCAGAAGTTCTGCCCCATTTCGGATGCTACTGCAAAACTTCCCCCAATTAGCATCCTAAATTCAAATCTATAAGGGTTCATGCCATGGCTACCTATTCCGGCACACTCAATCCCGGTCAGCAACTCAATGTCAACGATACACTGACCGCCCCCACCAACCCCTACCAATTGATTCTCCAAGAGGATGGTAATTTAGTCCTTTATCGGTTGGCTGATAATTACCCCACTTGGGCATCCAATACTGTAGGGCAAAGCTCTCAGTTTGCGATCATGCAAGACGACGGCAACTTTGTCATTTACGACACCAGCGGTAAAGCCCTATGGGCATCGGGTGGCCCGGGGGGCTATGGCGGGGCGATCCTTTCGCTGCAAGACGATGGAAACCTCATTGTACACACCCAAGATGTCGTCCTTTGGGCGAGCAATACTAACATGCCTTGCCTCTTTGCGGGGCAGCAACTGTTAGTCAACGATACCTTGCATTCCCCCTCAAACTCCTGTTTTTTGATTCTGCAAGCCGATGGAAACTTGGTTTTATATCAAACCAATAATAATCAAGCACTATGGGCAAGCGGAACCGTTGGGAAGGCATCCTCTAGTGCAATCATGCAAGGTGACGGGAACTTCGTGATCTACGATGTCAGTGGAAATGCATTATGGGCATCAAACACTCCGACAGGTTATGGGGGTTCCTTCCTGACCGTCATGGATCAAGGATATATAACCATCATCTCACCGAATGACGCTAACGTATGGGCTTCTAGCTCTGGCAGTTCTAGCGGCGGCGGTGATTCAGTGGCGGTTGTTCTCCAAGCAGTGGAGGCCGTTAATGTGGTCACTACCCAATCAGTCGCAACAGAAACTTCGGTTGGTGTAATAGCCGAAGTCGTCATTGTTCTAACTTAAGTTTGCCACGGTATTTTTCGTTGACAGACAGAATCCCCGCTTTAAATTGATCCATGTAAAGGCGGGGATTCTAGTTCAAAAACTCGCTCAAGACGGGTGCAAGTGACGAAAAATCATAGATGAAAGCCCCATGACCAAAAGTGCTGGACAGGGTGATGTGTTTTGAGGGAACTTTAGCGGTCTCCAAAGCTTGATGTATCAATTCCATCTCCTCTGGCGGGTAACGCCAATCGGAGTCATAACTGACTAATAAAGCTTTCCCTTGAAAATGCTCAAAGGCATCAGGCAAATGTGGGTAGTGGCGCGATAGGTCAAAATACTGCATGGTCCTACCCAGATAAATCAGCGTATTGGGATCGATTTTTTCACCACTCCCGACTCCAACTTGCTGCAAAAACTGTTCAACCTCAAATTCTGGCCCAAATCCATAATGCAGGCACTTGTCGCCGCCCAACCGATTGGAAAAGCGCTGCTCCATCACCGACCGCCCCATCCAAATGCACAGACCAAATCGCGTCGCCAAACCCATGCCCCGGTCGGGTTTCCTGCCACTGCCATAGTAATCGCCGCCTTGCCAATCCGGGTCGGAACAGATCGCATCGCGGATGATCGCCATCAGCGCTATGGTATGCGCCGATACGCGATAAGTTGCGGCAAGCACCACGGCTTTGTCGAAATGCGAGGGGAAACTTGCCATCCACTCCATGACTTGAAACCCACCCATGCAACCACCGACGATGGCATGGAAGCGACTTATACTCATTTGCTCAGCCAATTGATGTTGAGCCTTCACCATGTCGCCGATAGTCACTACAGGAAATCTCATCCCGTAAGGCTTTTTGGTTGTTGGGTCCAAGCTTGCCGCGCAGGAACTGCCACCGGCACCGCCCAAGACATTGGAAGACAGCACAAAATAACGGTTGGTGTCGATGGGCTTGCCGGGACCAATGGCTGCATCCCACCACCCGGGTTTTGCCTCACCCGATGGACCACAGCCGGCTGCATGTTGGTTTGCAGTATACCCATGGCAGATCAGAATCGCGTTATCCTTTTGCGCATTCAATTCACCATAGGTTTCATAAGCCA
>CAIOOA010000206.1 GCA_903859815.1 uncultured Methylococcaceae bacterium
AGACCTATGAAAAAGGCGTTTCCCTGTCCAAGGCCGCCATGCGGGAAGTCGAGTCCAGGCTGGAACGGAATCCCGCCCTACCCAAGTGGGACATTCTCATTCGGCCTGCTTGACGGGTAATAACTTTTTTGAAAATCACCTTAGTCGGGGCCACCTCCGACATCACCGAACAAAAGCGTAATGTGCTCGCCCTGCACGAATCGGAGCAGCGTTTCCGACAAATGGCAGAAGCCGTGGGCGACGTGTTCTGGCTATCCCTGCCAAAATCCCAGACCATCTTGTATGTCAGTCCAACCTTCGAGCAGATTTGGGGAAGAAAATGTGATGATTTGTATGCCAACCCCAAGCTCTGGATGGATGCGATCTTTCCCGAAGATTTGCCTCATGTCACGGAGTGCATGGAGTCTCTTTCTGTTGGCAAACACTATGTCGTGGAATATCGCATACGGCGGCCCGATGGCTCAATTCGTTGGATCAATGAAAGGGCCTATGCAACCCGCAGTGATGACGGACAGATAGTCTTCACCTCCGGGGTGGATTCCGATGTCACGGAACAAAAGAAAATGCAACAATCGTTGTATGAAAGCGAGGTTCGATTCCGCACCTTGTACGAATCATCCAGCGATGCCTTGGTGTTATTGGATGACAGCGGGTTCATTGATTGCAACCGAGCGGCTTTACGAATATTCGGCTGCGCCAAACGGGAAGAGTTTCTAAACAAATCGCCTAGCTTCTTTTCACCTCCCATCCAACCCGATGGTGGGGATTCGGCAATACTGATCAAACACTGGCATCAGCGAACACTAAAATCCGGGCCGCAACGCTTCGATTGGCAACTTCGACGGCTTGACGGGACTGAGTTTGAAGCCGAAATTTTATTGAATCGCATCGAATTGCAAGGCAAGTGGGTGATTCAATCGACTTTGCGCGATATTACCGAGCGTAAAGCCATGTTGTCCGCCCTGGCTCAAGCCAAGCAGCAGGCAGAGCAAAACAGTCGGGCGAAATCCTTGTTTTTGGCAAACATGAGCCACGAAATTCGCACCCCGATGAATGCCATCATTGGCTTGAACAACTCACTACGCAAGGAAAACATCACGCCTCAACAGGTCGAGAAGCTGGAAAAGATTGGCAATGCCAGTGAGCATCTACTGAGCATCATCAATGACATCCTAGACCTGTCTAAAATTGAAGCCGACCAGTTGAAATTGGAAAACACGAGATTAGACCTTTATGCGCTGATCAATTCCATCCCAATTATGTTAGGCGAATCGGCCCGAATCAAGGGTTTGACTCTTCATTTGGACTTTGCGGGGGTTCCCCGATGGTTGCGCGGAGACCCGACTCGATTGCGCCAAGCCCTGCTAAACTATGCTGGCAATGCCATCAAGTTCACTCAACACGGTGGCATTACCTTACGCGCCCGGGTGCTTGAAGATGACGACGATGCTCCGTTGATCCGTTTTGAGGTCATTGACACTGGCATTGGCATCACAACAGAGGAATGTAGCCGGATATTCCAAGCCTTTGAACAAGCGGATGGTTCAACGACACGGAAATATGGCGGAACCGGGTTGGGGCTTGCCATCACCCAGCGTTTGGCGCGTTTGATGAAAGGGGATGCGGGCGTGGAGAGTACGCCGGGGATAGGCAGTACTTTCTGGTTCACAGCGCGGCTGAATCTTGCCGAAGCAAGCGAGCTTGAACCACCAAAATCCCCAGTCACGGTTGATGCTGAAGCCGAATTAAGGGCAAAACACCGTGGAAACTTGGTGCTGCTAGTGGAAGACGACGAAATTAACCGCGAAGTGGCCACGGAGTTGCTAAGTGATATAGGTTTGCTGGTTGAAACGGCGGAAGATGGCCTGCAAGCCTTGGAAGTGGTGAAAGCCAAGGTCTACGATGCGATCTTGATGGATATGCAGATGCCCAGAATGGATGGGCTTGAGTCCACCCGTGCCATTCGCAATCTACCCGATAGGCAATCTGTTCCCATCATTGCGATGACTGCCAACGCTTTCGACGAAGACCGGCGAGCCTGTATAGAAGCGGGCATGGACGATTTCATCTCCAAACCGGTAGACCCGAATCTTTTGTTTGCTGTGTTGCTAAAATGTTTAAATCGTGAGCAGAAGACCGATAGGGAAAATTGTCTTTGAGGTTTGAAGAAGCGCTGCAATGCCAAAAGTCACTTTATTTCATGGGGCCGGAATAAGCTCTATGCTGTTGGATTAAGTCCTACCAGGGACGGTAACTTGTCGGTCGTGTTAAACATTGCGACAAGTCTTGGTTTGCCATCCATGGATGCTGGATTGGCTCACCACATTCCTGTGGTTCTGGCTTCGCCCCGACTCCGTGCGTCCAAATCCGCTCCCGGCGGATTTGTCGGCATCCTTGCCGAAATGACGAGTTATCCAATCCTTAACTTAATCGTTACATCCATCAACCCAACTCACCCTAGGATGCAAACATGCACTCTTCCGAAACCATGTCCACGTCTGCTCCCATTGAAGACCCAGTTTGGAAGGGTCCGGTGGATTTATCCAATTGTGACCGGGAACCCGTGCAGTTTCCCGGTGCAATCATGCCGCATGGAGTGCTGCTGGTCTTGGCAAGCAATGACTTCCGCATTCTGGGGGCAAGCGCGAACACGGCTGATTGGTTTGGGTGCAGCGCAGAAAGTCTTTTTCATGCCGATTTGAGCCAGTTTGTCTCAGCGAAAAATAAGCAGCGATGGGAGGAAATCCTCGCCCTGCTGACCGAGCCACGCCCCCCCCGCTTTTTGGGCAACATTCGAACCCTAAGCCAAAATCAACGCTTCGACGTGTTTGCCCATCGCTCTGGCGATGTCTTGATATTGGAATTTGAAGCCGTACCCGCAATATCCTCGGAGATTTGGCCGACAGAGCGTTTTGCCGAAATAAAAGAGAGCATAGCCTCGCTGCATTCCGCCGAAACTTGGCAAGAAGCCATCAACATAGCGGTGAATGAACTCAAACGCATGAGCGGCTTTGATTCCGTCGTAGCCACTCGCTTTTTAGATGACGGTTCCTTTCAAGCCGTGGCTGAAGCCTGTGACAATGATTTTCCCTCCTACCTCGACAAGCGGTTTCCGCGTTCGGACATCCCGGAACCCGGTCGGCGGCAAATGCTGATGATGCGAGTGCAATATGCGCCCGACCTCACTTACTCACCCGTGCCTATCATCATGGCTGGGCAAACCCCCAAGCCTTTGACATTAGACCTTGGCTTTTCCATGCTCCGCAGCATATCGAGCATGTGCAACCGCTATTACAATAACATGGGGGTGCAATCACGCTTGGTGTTCTCGCTGGTGGAGCACGATAAGCTCTGGGGATTTTTCAATTGCAAGAACGCAGCCCCTAAGCCAGTGACTTACTGCGACCGCCTGGCCTTCCATTCTTTTGCCGAAATGGCCGCTCTGGTGTTGATGGAAAAGGAAAAAGCCGAACAACAATGGGTTGCCCTCAACAGTAAACGCAACATAGCCAAAATCACAGACGAACTGGCTTCAGCCGATGAATTGCCAACGCTGTTGCGCCGACTTCCAGAGCAGATGCTAACCGTTCTTGAGATTTCCGGGTCCGCTTTATGCCTAGACAATCTGATTATTTGCTCTGGCAAAACCCCGTCTGAATCATCAATCAGAAGCTTGATGCAATGGTTGGAAGGTCAAGATGAATTTTTCCCCACGGATCGATTGCCCGCATTATTTGAACCATTCGCCCTACATGGCGATTGCGCGACGGGGTTGATAGCCGCTCGCTTAATCGAAAACGGGCAGTATCTGCTGGCTTTTCGCCCGGAATGGGTGGAAGAAGTCCAGTGGGCGGGCAATCCGCAAAAGCCCGTAGAGTTTAATGTTGAAAATGGCGAATATCGTTTGACCCCGCGAGGGTCTTTCGAGGTTTGGAAAGAAGATGTCAGGGGCAAGGCCCGGCCTTGGCTGACACACGAAACCGAAGCACTGGCCGATCTGCAACGGGCAATCATTCTGTCCCAACATGCAATCAGGAACCAAGAATTGAAGTCGCAATTGGAACTTAGCAATAAAGAATTGGAAGACTTTGCCTATATTGTTTCCCATGATTTGCAGGAACCCTTGCGAAGCATTCGCAATTTCTCACAGTTTCTGCTCGACAATGCCAGCGAACGACTGGAAGCCCAAGAACGTCGTTGGTTGGATACGATCATGAACATGGGTGTCAGGATGAGCCGGCAGATAGATGTCTTACTTCACTACTCACGTGCAAGCCAACTTAAGCTTGATTTGCATAACGTCAACATCAACGAGTTATTGCGTTCAGTCATCGAAGATTTATCGACACGCATCGCATTATCCCAGGCAAAAATCGAGATTCAAGCAAATCTGCCTAGCATTCTGTGTGACCCGGTCCGAACGGCAGCCGTGTTTGAGAACCTGATTACCAATGCAATCAAATACAATGATAGTGCCGTAAAGCGTGTTGAAATTGGTTGCTTGGAAGGCAATCCTCCCACCTTTTTTGTTCGCGACAATGGCATAGGCATACAGCAGAGGCATCAACAAGCCATCTTTACCATTTTCCGGCGCTTGCATGGGAGGGAAGAATATGGCGGTGGCAATGGGGCTGGACTCACCATCGTCCGCAGGCATGTCGAGCGGCAACGGGGGCGTATTTGGCTGGAATCAACGATTGGGGTTGGAACCACGTTTTACTTTACACTGGGCTCTTAATCCCTTTGGAGTGCAAGGCTTGCCTTGCTATCATTTACAGGCCGTTGGGAATCAAGCAAGGCAAGCCTTGCACTCCATCCGTGAATCATCGCAAGGCAAGCCTTGCACTCCAACCGTGCTTAATTCAATGGTAACGAGCCGGATATGCCTCCAAAATGGCAGCAGATTTGTGCTGCCATCGAATATCAACACTAACAAGACAAATGATGATGCCAGAAAACCAAACCGAAGCAACCCCGCCCGCCATTACTGCCAGCAATGTCGATATCAGCAATTGCGACCGCGAGCAAATCCACCTCGTCAATGCGATACAGCCTCACGGGGCGTTGCTGGTGCTGGAAGAACCCAGCTTGCACATCGTGCAAGCCAGCGCCAATATCGGCAGCTTCCTTGGCTTGCCAGCCGAGTCATTGCTAGGACATACCATCGATGCACTCCTTGGCAAGGCCAATACGGACAAATTAAGAACGATCCTAGCCGAACACGATTTGACCAACATCCTTGACCGGCTGATGACCCTGCCAAAACTTCCCCATCTTGACCAATGGTTTAATGTGTTTGGCAATCGCACCGACGGTTTTTTAGTGCTTGAATTTGAACGGGCCAGCCCAAGCAGCCAAGAACAGGAAAGAGTGGGGCTTTATCAGTTTCGTGATTTCATCCAACGTTTGCAACGGACACCTTCCCTTGCTGTTTTCCTCGATGTCGCCATTGAGCAGATACGCCATTTCACCGGTTTTGATCGGGTCATGGCCTACCGTTTCGATCTGGATGGGAGTGGCGAGGTCGTTGCCGAAGCCAAAGCACCTGATCTGGAAGCTTATCTAGGTTTGCATTATCCGGCCAGCGACATCCCTGCCCCGGCACGAAGGCTGTTTGCGCTCAGCCCGTTGCGCCATCTGCCCAATGTGGACTATGAGCCTGTGCCCATCCTATCCTACGCCTCAGGTTTGCCCCAGCCCGTGGATCTCAGCCATTCCTTCCTGCGCAGTGTTTCGGTCATGTACACTGGTTACTTGCGCAACATGGGGGTTAAATCCACCATGGTGCTTCCCTTGCTGAAGAATGGTCATCTTTGGGGCTTGATTTCTTGCATGAATCACAGCGCCCCCCTTTATCTGCATTATGAACAGCGAGTGCCGGTGGAACTGCTGACCCAGATGTTATCCTTGATGATGGGGGATCGGGAAGATTTGGATCAATATGCCTACAGTACGAGTCTCGACATCGTGCTAGGCAAGCTGGTCAGCCTGATGGGGCGTGAGGAAGGCTTTCATCAAGCATTGACGGCTGACAAGACTAACCTCTTGACCACCCTTGATGCCGACGGCGTGGCTCTGATTGCCGACGGCAAATTGTCTACGCTCGGCAATACCCCGTCCGAGTCACACATCAGCTTGTTGGCAGATTGGCTTGGGCAACAGGAAGCGGCGGTGTTTGCCAGCCATCGTATGTTGGATGATTTCCCCGCCACCCGTGACTTCCTGGACACAGCCAGCGGAGTATTGTCTGTTCGCTTGTCCCGTGCGGGTTCGGATCGCATCATTTGGTTCCGCCCGGAAGTGCTGCATGATGTGCATTGGGCCGGCGACCCGAATAAGCCGGTTGAAATCAGCACCATCGACAATGAAATCAGGCTACAACCCCGCACCTCTTTTGCCTTGTGGAAAGAGACCGTGCATGGGCAATCGCGCCCATGGCTGGATTGCGAAATCGACTATGTCACCCGCTTGCGACGCGCCATTTTTGATGTGATTGTCGAACGGGCTAAATTGCTGGCTCGCACCAATGCCGAACTCGAACGCAGCAATCAAGAACTGGATTCCTTTGCCTATGCCGCTTCGCATGATCTGAAGGAACCTTTGCGCGGCATTCACAATTTTGCCGAGTTTCTGAAAGGGGAAGAAGGCATTAATTTGTCTGAACGCGGTTTGAAGCGGATTGAAACGATACTCCGTTTGTCCGGCCGCATGGACAACATGTTAGAATCCTTGCTGCAATATTCCAGAGTGGGCAGAAATGCATTGGACCTGCAAGCACAATCCATCAACAAGATTGTTGAGCAGGTTGCCGAATTGATCCTGCAAGTCATGCCAGACAGGAATATCACCATCGATAGTCAGCCCTTTCTGCCGGTGATCCATTGCGACCGGGTGCGGGTGACCATGGTGTTCCATAATTTGATCATGAACGCCATCAAATACAATGACAAAGACCACAAAATCATCAAAATTGGCTGTGACCCATCGACTGACCCGGTGGTTTTTTTCGTGCGGGACAATGGCATAGGCATCGCGCCTAACAACCATGAGCAAATATTTCAGTTATTCCGACGCCTGCATGGACGCGATGATTTTGGTGGCGGCGCGGGTGCAGGCTTGACCATCGTCAAAAAGGCGATTCAACGGCATGGTGGGCATATCTGGCTGGAGTCCACACTAGGTAGTGGCTCCACATTCTTTTTCACCTTGTCATCCGAACATATTGCCGAAAGCGAGAGACTATGAAAGAAGAACGCCCATTATTGATCGTCGAGGATTCCGACGAAGACTTTGAAGTGACTTGTTGGGCCTTGCGACAAGCGGGCTTTGACCGCCCTATCGTTCGTTGCGTTCGCGCCGAAGAGGCTTTGCTCCGCTTGTGCCCGGTTCCGCCGAATCAAGAAAGTGGCAGTATGATGCCCTGTTTAGTCTTGCTGGACCTGAACCTGCCGGGGATGAATGGCCTGCAATTGCTTGAGGAATTACGCAGCGTCGAACAACCGCCAACCATTCCTGTCGTGATCCTGTCCACCTCCAAGAACCCTCGCGATTTGGCTGCCTGTTATCGCTTGGGCGCGGCGGGATATCTGTGCAAACCGCTCAGTTTGGAACTCTATGCGTCGAAAATGCTCAAGCTGATTCAGTATTGGTTCGATGCCGTCACCTTGCCGGAAGAATAAGTAAGCAATACATGAATGACACTTTGCGAGTGTTGATCATTGACGACAGCCCGGAAGACCGCGAGGTCATGCGACGGCTATTGCTGACCGGCTCCGAACGGCAGTACCTGTTCATGGAAGCGACTACCGGGGAGGAAGCCATCAAGCTTCTATCGGAAAACAAGGCAGACTCGTTTGATTGCATCCTGCTCGATTACCATTTGCCCGATTATGATGCCACTGAATTGTTATCGGCCTTGGGTTGCCTGAACTCTCCTTGTTGTCCGGTGGTGGTAGTGACCGGATTGACCACAACCCAGCATGGATCAGCCTTATTGCAGACGGGTGCCCAAGATTTCATCGGCAAAAGCTGGCTTAACCCA
>CAIOOA010000207.1 GCA_903859815.1 uncultured Methylococcaceae bacterium
ATGGAATCTGATTACTGGAATGGCCGACGAGGCCATCGATTACCTCAATCGTGTTAACCAGACGATGCCCAGCAAGCCGTTCTTCGTCAAGTACGCACCGGGTGCCACCCACGCGCCACATCATCCGACCAAAGAATGGGTGGATAAGATCACCAAGATGCACCTCTTTGACCAAGGCTGGAACAAGCTGCGCGAGCAGATTTTTGAAAACCAGAAGAAACTTGGCGTGATCCCACAGGACACAAAATTGGAGCCTTGGCCGACGAACGTCCTCAAAAACTGGGATGATTTGACACCTGAAGAAAAGAAGCTTTACATCAAGCAGGTGGAAGTGTTTGCCGCCTACGCGGCTTACAGCGACAGCGAAATCGGGCGCGTCATTCAAACCATCGAGGATATGGGCAAGCTCGACAACACACTCATCATCTACATCAACGGCGACAATGGTACGAGTGCCGAGGGCGGTCCATTTGGCACCCCAAACGAAGTTGCGTTCTTTAATGGTGTCGCGGTGCCTGTGGCAGATCAACTGAAATGGTATGACGTCTGGGGCACTGAGCAGACTTACAACCACATGTCGGCGGGCTGGTCTTGGGCCTTTGACACACCGTTTACCTGGTTCAAGCAGAACGCCTCGAAACTCGGAGGCATACGCCAGAACATGGCCATTTCTTGGCCTGCGCGCATCAAAGACAAGGGTAGCCTGCGTGAGCAGTTCAGCCATGTGATTGACATCGTGCCAACAATCCTCGAAGCCACCGGCATACCTGCACCTGAAACGGTAGATGGCATCAAGCAAGCCCCGATTGAGGGGACTAGCCTCGCCTATACGTTCGACGCGAAAAATGCCAAGGAACCTTCGCACCACAAAACCCAATACTTCGAGATGTTTGGCCAATGGGCGCTGTATCACGAAGGCTGGCTGCTCAGCACCCAGGTCAACCGTGCGCCGTGGGAGGCATTCGGCGCTGCCAATCCCGACCCGCTCAACAATCAGGTACTCGAACTGTACGACCTCAACACCGACTTCAGCCAGTCCAAGAACATCGCCGATCAGCATCCTGACAAAGTGAAAGAGATGAAGCAGATGTTCATTGCAGAGGCGAAGAAGCATCAGGTTTTCCCGATGGATGCCTCGGTGGCCGCCCGCATCGTCGCCCCGCGTCCGAACATTACTGCTGGCCGTACTGAGTTTGTCTATACCCAACCGATGGTCGGTCTGCCACAGGGTGATTCACCGTCTCTGCTCAACAGTTCCTACACCATCACAGCGGACCTTGATGTGCCCGAAGGCGGCGCAGAAGGCATAATCCTGACCTCCGGCGGGCGCTTCGCCGGTTATGGCTTCTACCTACTCAAGGGCAAACCAGTGTTTCTCTGGAACCTGATTGACCTCAAGCGCATCAAGTGGGAAGGCCCAAATGCGCTCACGCCCGGTAAACACACCTTGGAGTTTGACTTTAAGTATGACGGCCTCGGCATCGGCACGCTTGCCTTTAATAACATGAGCGGTCTCGGTCGCTCCGGCACCGGTACGCTCAAGGTGGACGGCAAAGAAGTCCAAACCATTACCCTGCCGCATACGCTGCCCATGACCCTGCAATGGGACGAAAGCTTCGATATCGGCTCTGACACCCTGACCGGCGTGAACGATGCCGACTACCAGCCGCCATTCACGCTGACCGCGAAACTCAACAAGCTGACCCTTAAGGTAGACCGGCCGCAACTGACGCCTGAGGACATCAAGAAGCTTGAGACGGCTGAATCAACCGCAGTCGATGGCACGCCGCTGCGTCGCGGTCAGCCTGGGCCGCATTAGGTATCCAGAGCAGAGCAACGCAAGCATTGGAGCGAGACGGGCTCGCCGTGGTTGCTGTCCTTCGTGACCCTGAAGCGCTTGGGGTAGCGCGGTTGCAGGTTCAGCTTCGCCATAATTGACCGGGTCTTGTGGCGGCCCGCGTCAAAGCCCGCTTTTTTCAATTCGCGCGACAGGTGTCTGGAGCCGTAGGTGCGCTTGGAATCCTCGAAAATCTTTGTCCAAGCCATGTTTGATTTCCCCGCCGTTAGTCATGCGAATAGGATAATCCCAAAACGGCTAGGCTATCTTGCTTTGGAGCTTCAAAGCTGGCTTTGACTTGCTTTGGAGCGTCAAAGCTGGCTTTGACAGGCGAAGCAAACTTCGTATTTCCAATTTTATTGTCAAAGCAAGCTTTGACGCTCCCGCCCTCCTCTTGTCAAAGCAAGCTTTGACGGTCCAACTATGCTTCTCACCAATGCAAAGCCCGCAGCCTGGAGAATTTCTTCCGCTGATGCGCCTGCATTCTGCTCAACACGTCCGCCAACACTTCCACCGTGCGGACGATGTAGTTGCCCTTGTTCAGCATCACACATTCGGCGCGCACACTCATTGCGGCATCGGTGAATTCGGGTCTGGATGGCTCACCCTTCTTGGTCATGGTTTCCAACACCTGCGTGGCCCAGATCACTGGCACATGGGCCGATTCGCAAACCCACAGGATTTCTTCTTGGATTTCCGCCAAACGGACACTGCCCAATTCCACCGCCAAATCACCCCGCGCAATCATCACCCCTAGCTTATGGCGACCCATGCCACCTAAGATCAAATCGGGCAAGTTGCGCACAGAACGGTCAGACTCGATCTTGGCGATCACCGGCAAGTTCGCACCGCCCCGCTGATCGAGTTGCTGCAACATGTATTCTAAATCCTCCAAGGACTCGACAAAGGAAAAACCCACCATATCCGCATGTTGACAGACGAAATCCAAATCGTGCAAATCTTTGTTGCTAAGCGCCGGCAATTGCAGCTTGGTCTTGGGGAAATTGATCCCCTTGTCACTGACCAGACGGGAACCGTTGTTTTTGGCTTGGGTCACCCGCAACAAAACCCCGTCCTTGCGAATTTTTTCCACGACTGACCCAATTTTGCCATCATCAAACCAAACCGGGTCTCCCAATTGCAGGCAATGCTTGACTTCCTCCTCGCCACAACCAATTCGGGCTGGCATGACCAACTTTCCATTGGCGTTGCGCAGGGCGGGTTGGCCCGGCTCGTCATTAAAACTGAGCAACAATGGCTCGCCCACTTTGACCCGAATATCCACTTTGGTTTCATTGAGAATCGAAAGCGTGGTTTCACCGAGAATTTCCCCTTCACCCCGCACCAAAGTCGCCATCACCGCATCGCCTAGATAGGTCAGTTTCTCGCAATGGGCCAGCCAAACATTGCGCGATGGATGCCGGATCAATTGCAAGCTGCGGGGCTTGCCGCGAGTATCGATAAAATTCAACAAATCCCCGGCCTTAAACAGCTTAAAGACTTCCCCGGACACACTAATCGTCTTTTTGTCCAAATCCGGGGGCTTTTTGGCTTGGGCATTGTATAGCATGATTTCCACTGGCTCGACCACCTGTCCAAAATCATCCCGTTTTGGTTTGCAAGCCAGAATTTTGGGCGCCTCAGCCAAAGGGCCGGTGCGCAGTTTGTGTCCGCCTAGGTCCATTAACACCCGGCAATGGCGGCGGGTTTCCTTGGATGCCCTGCGGACATTGTGGATCATCGCCGCCCAAGCCGTTGCATCGTCATGGGCGCAATTGATGCGTATGCAATTGGTCCCCGCACGCAGGAGATTTTTGATGAGCTTATAGTCTTCAGCCGCCGAAGTGGGCATGGTCACCATGATTCGTACTTCGCGCTCCCCGTCCATTGGCCCAAAAATCTCATCCGTATGCTTTTCCAGCAAGCGCTTCCCCACGTCCGCATAAGGGGACAATGCACTATCGGGTTCGCCCAAGGCACTCGCAAGCAGGCCAATGATCGCATCCAAATTAGGCAAGACATTCGCTTCGATCCTACCTAGCGAAGACAAGCCAGACCTCGCCAAACGCTCTTGCAATCGGCGCAGATCGAACTGGCGCAAAGCCAGATAGTGGGCCATATTGCAGGCGCTGGGAGTAATTCCTTCTTCACCAAAATGTTGGGTGAATTCACCTAGACGAAGGGCAGACCGCTCCTCAACCTGGGTGCGCAAGGCCCTTAACTCGGCTAGGAGATCGTTGAACTCAGAGTTGGATGCAGGGTTGTGAGGTTTCATTGTCACTTTACGCAGAAAAATAAACCACAGCATAACATGGCATTGTGACAAGGTTTTGACCTATTCGAATTGACAGCGGCAATTTTCGAAATGATTGGGGCTTTGGCAAATGCTGTCTTGAGACTGTCACAAGATCGTTATTTTATTGTCATGTTGGCTCAATATCATATTTAAAATGATTCAGAACCATGCCCACAACACGCTCATTACCCGCTTGAGGAACCCCACTTGAAAATCGCACTTATCACGGACGCATGGCGGCCACAAATCAATGGCGTGGTCACTACCTTGCAGAAAACTTGTGACTACTTGCGGGAATTTGGACATACGGTTGAAACATTCACACCTGACCAATTTAACAATTGGCCATGCCCCGGCTACTCCGAAATTCGGCTGGCCTTGGGGTGTGGGCCGACATTACGAAAACGTCTTCGACTCTATCAGCCCGATGCGGTGCATATTGCCACAGAAGGCCCGTTGGGGCTGGCTGCACGACAATATTGCGTAAGCCAGGGGATACCCTTTACCACCTCCTTTCACACCCGCTTTGCCGAATATTTGAATCTTAGATTTCGTCTGCCTTTGTCTTGGGGCTATGCTTTTTTACGTTGGTTCCACTCCAAAAGCGAGCGCATCATGGCTGCAACGCCCGCATTGATTAATGAGTTGAAACAACGCGGATTCAACAACCCAGTGTTATGGTCACGAGGCGTGGAAGTGGACTTGTTTAGGCCGCGTGAAAAGGGCTTTCTGGAAGGGAAAAGGCCAATCTTCCTTTACGCCGGCCGGGTTGCCATTGAAAAGAATCTGGAATCCTTCTTAAGCCTGGACTTGCCCGGAACCAAGTTTATCGTCGGCGATGGTCCGCAGCGAGAGGAACTCGAAGCAAAACACCCCGAAGCCCGCTTTGTCGGCTATCAGCTTGGCGAGAATTTGGCTTGCCACATGGCGGACGCGGATGTGTTTGTTTTCCCCAGCCTGACCGATACCTTCGGACTCGTCTTGCTGGAAGCTCTGTCCTGCGGCGTGCCAGTGGCAGCCTTTCCGGTGCGAGGCCCAATCGACGTAATCTTGGACGAAAAAGTGGGTTGCCTAAACGATGACTTGAAACAAGCGGCACTCGACGCACTCGCCCTAAACCCACAAGATTGCAGGGCTTATGCATTAAACTACGCTTGGCAAAACTGCGTCCGACAATTTGAGAGCCATCTTGCCCCCATCACCCAACAACCAGACCCAAGCCCCGTGGTTTGGTGGCGGCGTTATTCTTCGAATTGAAGTCCAGCCCGCCTCAATCGTTGATTCCACAAATCCCAGCCACCGGCGGAATACCCCTTTTAACACAATAACTTGGACTTCCTACCAAGTTGCCATCCTATAAAACCCCCCCTTGAAATGGATTTCTTCATTGCTCCCCTCGCTTTTTGCTTGTTTAAGGATTAAAAACGATGTTAACTTAAGGCATGAAACAGTCTTTTGCCTTAGGCTTTACCCTCATCGAACTCTTGGTCACCGTCGCCATGATTGCCATAGTGTTGACGTTAGGTGTACCCGCTTTCAGGGATACCGTTCGCAACAACGTATTGACAGCCAACATCAATGACTTTATCGCCACTTTGAACTTCGCCCGAAGCGAAGCAGTCAAGCGAGGTATTTCCGTCACTGTCAGAAAAACGTCTACTTCAAGCTCAGTGGGTTGGGAGGGAGGATGGGAAGTGTTTTCGGATAACAATGCTGATGGGACAAAGGACACGTCTACAGATCAAGTCATCCGGGTTCATGAACCCTTAAAATCCAATTTAACCTTGCGTGGCAACAATAATTTTATCAATCGAATCACTTATAAACCCAGTGGCGAAAGCAACACGTTTGGTTCCTTTGCATTATGCGACACGAGTGTGAGTGGAAACCCCACCAAACGTACCGCTCGCTTACTCGCTGTGAGTATCCTAGGCAGGGTTAGCTTGACCGCTGACAGCGATAACGATGGCTTGCTGAAAAAAAGTGACGACACAACTTTTACCTCATGCACCGATCCATGAAAAGCATATGCGGTTTTAGCTTGGTTGAATTGTTAGTGGCCGTGTTGATATTGGCCATCGGACTGACTGGCTTGGCCGGTTTGCAAATCTCTGGCATCAGAAACAATCAAACGGCCTACTATCGTTCTGTCGCTACCCAATTAGCTTACGACATGGCTGACCGTATGAGGTCAAATCAGGCGGGTGTGGCGCTCGGCCTGTATAAAAGCGGTACTACGGGCAGCGCTACTCCGGGCACCAGTAATAGCTCATGCGAAACTGGCACTTGCACCCCCGCACAGTTGGCGGCTTACGATTTGAAGCGATGGAATGACGAATTGTCCGCAAAACTACCCAGCGGCAAAGGCATCGTTTGCTTGGACAGCACACCGGACATAGGCGACTCGTCCAAACCAAGCGATTCTTGTGATATAGATGGTGTAGGCAATATTTATGTTGTGAAAGTCTGGTGGGACGATAACCGCAGCGGCACCACAACCCAAGGCTTTGTGACCAGCTTCCAACCTTGATGACTACTCAATTAAAATTTAGCAGCATTTATGCCTTAACTCGCCAACAGCAACGAGGGTTTTCCATCGTCGAAATCTTAGTGGCTTTGGTGCTAAGCCTGATTCTGACGCTAGTGGTCAGCCAAATCTACTTGGGCAGCAAACAATCCTATCGCTTGCAAGAAGCTCAAAGCCGCTTGCAGGAAAATGGTCGGTTTGCCCTGGAACTGTTAGCCAAGGATATCCGCAGGGCAGGCAACCTAGGATGCCCTCCTGCCAAAAAGACAGCCGTAGTGATAGCCAAGTCTTCCCCTGACATCCTACCCTCCACGGCCATTTTGGGTTACAACGCCAATACCCCTATCACTTCTTATCCTTTCGACGGATCGGATTTTAGCAGTGACAACTGGACACCCAACCTACCCTATGACAGCCTTAATGCTATGGATGGTAGGGACATTTTTAGCATCCAGTTCGCAGAGCCTTGCGGAGGGCGGTTGCAAGCCAAGTTGACACAATTTACGCCTACCCCCAGTATTATTATCCCCAGCACCAACACTTGCTCCATCCAACCCGCAAGCGACGTTTTGGTGATTTCGGATTGCGGACAAGCCGAAGTGTTTCGTGCCGATACCGTGTCGTCGGATAAAACAACCATCTCCATCTCAGGCACGACAAACAACACCCAGTCGAATTTTTTCTATGACCATAATCTGGATGCCGAAGTCATGGTGTTTCATTCCCACACTTATTTCATCCGGATGTTCAATTCCGAACCTACGCTTTATCGGCAGGACAACACCGAAAAAACACCCACTCCACAGCCGATCATGGAAGGGTTTGAGGATATGCAAGTGCTGTATGGAATCGACGCAAACCCCATTGACGGATCAGTTGATCGCTATCTTTCAGCCGACAATGTCAACGGACTCTGGATCAATGTCATCGCCGTTCGAATTGACTTAGTTCTGCGTTCGACAGGCACTGAGGGGGATAATTTAACCATCGCCCCCCTACCCACCACAGCATGTAATGGCATTGAGGTTAAGGATCACCGTCTGAGAAGGTGCTATAGTTTTACTATCAACTTACGTAATCCAAGAACCTAGAGGCTATCAACATGAACAGGGTTCTGCTGTCGCTGACCACGCCAAATCTGACACGAGAATCGGGTGCCGCTTTATTTGTGAGCCTGGTTTTTTTATTCATTCTGACCGTCATTGGCTTGGCCGGGATGCAAAACACCTCGTTGCAAGAAAAGATGGCAAGTCATCAACGTGAGCATAACCTTGCCTTTCAAGCAGCAGAATCCGCCTTGCGGGCGGCAGAGGCATACCTTGCGACCACCATCCCAGTGTTTGACTGCACAGGGGCAAATGGCACAGGGGCAAATGATGGTTATTATAAAAACTCAGCGCCGGGTTCCGCATCAGATTGCCCCGCTTCCAAGGGTTGGCCCTCAAGCACACAAATTCATCCCTATCCGCCGGAAGATGATAGGTTCTGGAATGACGGCGGCGTACCGAATACCGATGTAGTGACCTTGACTATCACCAACCAGCAATTCGACAAATTGGCTGATAAACCGAAATATATCATTGAGTCATTGTCATCCGGGGCAGTGGGTGCGGCGGTCAGTTTGGAAGCGGGCATACCCATTCCAACAGGACCCAAATATTATCGGATTACCGCTCGCGGAGTCGGCATGGATGCCAACTCCATCGTCATCACCCAGTCGGTTGTCAGGCAGTAAATCACGATCCAATACGGAGAATGACAGATGAACAGCAACACCATTCGGGCTATCTTGATTTTCACATTCATAATTTGCGCGGGCATCGTAAACGCCACCGATTACGCCCTTCAAATAGCGCAAATCCCTCTGTCGGCCTGCTTGAATCATAGCAATTACCGTTCCTTCACTTCATTGGCGGTCGATCCCGTCGCGGGGATAATCTATCAGGCTGGTTTCAGAACAACTGAATTTGAAGGACAATTTGCCACCAAACCCGACTGGAGTGGATATTTGTCAGCCTATTCAGCCTCTGAAGTGACCTATGACCCTCTGGACCCTCTGAAACAACCAAAAGCGATTTGGGAAGCCGGAGATATATTGACCAAAGATATGTTGGCTGGCAATTCAAATCGTAAGTTTTACATGATGCATGACATACAATCTGTATCTTTATGCCCAACATTCAGTTCTCGTGACGAATGCGAGTTGGCAACTGAATTCAATTGGCCAAACCTTAATCCGAATCAAAAGAGTAATATATCGAAAAATGAAGATGGAACCGACACCAAGATTCATCAGATCATCATAGACTATTTCAGAGGTTCAAAAACAAATGAAGATCCTAACGGTAACCGCTTTTTTAGAGCCAGGACGTCATTACTAGGGGACATCGTCAATTCCGACCCCGTGTTTGTTGGCTCGGAAGACTATGGCTATTACAACTTGCCGACAACAAAAGACTGGGCAGAAGGCTCGACCTACCAAAGCTTCATGAATTTACAAAAATCAAATCGCCTAAGAATGATTTACGTTGGCAGTAATGACGGCATGTTGCACGGATTTGAAGCGGGTTCTTGGGACACCACTACAAAGACATTCAAAGCCGGAACGGGAAATGAAGTTTTCGCGTACACCCCCGGCATCATTGTCAATAAAAACTTGAGATTGCGCGCCTATTACCGTGAAGGCACTTACAACCACACTTATTTAGTGGACGGTTCAGCTAGGGTTGGCGATGCCTACTTTAAGGACACCGGTACCGGCGGTACCTGCACCAGTTCCGGTTCCGACCCCTGCTGGCATACCGTGTTGTTGGGTACGACCGGTGCTAGTCCATATCAAAATTCGAATGCCCCTCAGGACTATCCTGACCAACTCTTTTTTCCAAGCGGGGGTAGAGGTATATTCGCGCTAGACGTGACAGACCCGTCAAGTTTCAGCAAAGATTACCCGACTGGTAAAGCAAAGTTATTATGGGAGCTCAACAACTGGAGCGAGCCTAATTCGTTGTGGCAGGTTCACGGCGATTCAGATCTGGGTATGACGATGGCTCAACCCAGCCTGGCACGGATGCAAAACGGGAAATGGGCTGTCATAGCCGCCAATGGCTACAACAGCGTCAATCAAAAGCCAGTTTTGTACCTTTTGGATGTCAGCCGGAAACCGAGCGACCCAAATTTCATCATGCGGAAGTTTTCGCCCTGCCAAACGGGAAGCTATTGCCCCGCTAATGTTGCCAATGGCTTATCGACGCCGATTGCAGTGGATGTGAACAATGACCGGCGGGTAGACTACATTTACGCGGGGGACTTGACGGGTAACCTATGGAAATTTGATGTGAATTGCCCTTCCATCAAAAAAGACACCGGCGACGATCTCGATTGCTCACCTTCCACTTCATGGAAAGTCGCCAATAATGGCAAGCCTTTGTTTGTCGCATGCACCGCAAGCGGAACAACCTGTGCCGATGGGAACCGCCAACCCATCACGAGCAAACCGCAGGTCGGAAGTGTCAGTGCATTGCAGGGCAATGCAGTATATAGTCCCACCAGAACAAAGCCATCGGTGATGGTCTATTTTGGAACAGGAAAATATTTAGAGCTTGCCGACAGGTCAGTTGGCAGTACGCAAACACAAACTTTTTATGCCCTGTGGGACAAAAACAGCGGGGACAGGACCATAGACAACACGATCAGCGACCGCAGCCGTTTACAACCACAAACCATAATAGACTCCAAAATCACTCAATTTGAAAAAGATACCACTTCCCTCGATTCACTGCGTGTCACTTCGAATAACATACCCTGCTATGTAGTAAAGGATGTTGTTGGCTGCAAAACTGATGAGGATTTAAAGTTAGGTTGGTACATGGATCTAACCACCCCCATCAACTCACCCAGCGAACGGGCAATCAGCTTCCCATTATTATTGAATGGCAATATTTTATTCACCACCATTATCCCGTCACCCAACCCGTGCGAGATAGATCCTGTCGGTTGGATCATGGAGTTGGATGCGATTACCGGCTCCCGAACAACCACTTCACCGTTTGACATCTTTGGCAGCTCCACAAAGCCGGATGGCAGCGTCAACAACCTTGACTTAGTCTATATGACCCAACCCGGCAAAGATCCCTTGCAAGTCGCACCATCAGGGTTAAAAAGCACCGTAGGCATGGTCAAAACCCCTGCCATCCTTCCCAAAGGGGATGTCGTGGACAAGTTCTTTGGCGGTTCGACGGGTTTAATACAAAAAGTCACCGATCCTGGTGAAACGCTAGGCCGGGTTTCTTGGCGGCAGTTACGCTAATGATTTCAATCACAGCCAAATGGCCACCATTGATGAATCACAAAGGCTTCAACCTACTTGAATTATTAGTGACAGTGACGATAATTGGCATTTTAGCGATGATCGCCTACCCATCTTATGTGGGTCACACCACCAAAACCCGCCGGGCTGAAGCCATGAGCATATTGTTACAAGATGCTGGTTTCATGGAACGTTATTACACAGAAAATGGGTGCTACAGAAATCGAGGGACTGACAGGCTTTGCGGTACTGACGACGACACTAATCCAACTCTACCTTTTATTCGCTCGCCTGCCGAGGGTAGCACCATCTTCTATAACATCACTCTTGATAATGCGGGAACAGCCGCCACCGGCACAAGTTTCATTTTGACAGCCACTCCAAGAACCGGTACGTCACAGTCCAACGACGGCACACTAACCATTGACAATAATGGTCAGCATGGCTGGAGCAAGAACCCGAGCGGCAATAAGCAAAGCTGGCAATAAAGACTCATTAAAATCCAGTCACAAACCACTATCACTGAACCTGAAAATCGACCGTAGCCAAAATCCTATTGCTTTCATCTACGATCTTGACCTCCCATGGACCCATCATAATGCGGTCTATGAACTTGCTGGAGGCAGCAATTTCTTCCCGACGTTTGATGGGAATTCGGGCATGGGCTATCCGTTTTCCTTTCCAATACCAGTCATGATGCAAAACCTTGCCTTTCAATCCAGCAGTCTCCATGAACAAGTAGACACGGATCAAGCCCTTGTCATTCATGGGAATGGTTTGGCCGATGATGTCAATAGGTGCGTCATCTTTGACACCACTGGTCAGTTGGGCGCGTTTGATGCTCCCAGACAGTATGGAAACGGTTGATTTGGCAGGCTTGTCGATCCTATCAACAGGTGATTTTGGCCCGTCCACAGTATTGTCCAATGGTTTTTCAGTGACCGATTGCGGCTGTGAAGATAGGGGTTTTACATCAACGGCACCAGCGCTTTCCCTTGCGACAGTGCTTTCAAGGGGTTTTTCCGATTTAATCGGGCTGCTCACGGCTGGCGCGGTTGCAACAACCGCTGTAGGAGGCTCTGTTGGCAAATCAGCCCGATGCTTTTCATCGGATTGACTGAAAAAATGTGCCACGCCCCAAATCAGGCCAGTCAACAGCACTGCCAATAGGCAAAGTGCCACCACGATCCTTCCCCAATGATACTCAACGACCACTTTGGGTTTAGGCGGTTCGGTTTGGGTTTGCTCTAGATTTTGGGTATTGATTACGCGGATTCTAAGTTTTTCGGGCATGGTCTAAGCCTGACAACAGATATTAAGCATTACCGATAAAGCCTATGACAGCTTGAAGGTAATGTCACCATAAGATTCGGAAATGGCCTGTCAACGCCAAGCCCCCAACAATATAACCGTCCCCAACCCGGCGAGGCAGGCACTGACTAATGGGATGTTGGGCACTTCGGCCGGCCCTGTCCCTAACAACAACGCGGACGAAACCATCAACGCCGCCCCGCCTATGCTTGCCACCGTGCGCTGACGGTTTCGCCGCATTTCTAGGCGTAATTTGTCAAACTCCCGGTTATCCAAACGCATTTCCATCTTGCCATTGACCGCTTTGTATAGCACATCATGCACTAAACCCGGCATCTCGGGCCATTGCGCCGCCCATTCCGGCAGATGTGTGCGCAATTTGTTATAAACCGCTTGCGGACCCAATTGGCGACGGAACCAGTTTTCCAAAAACGGCTTGGCGGTTTGCCAAAGGTCAAGTTCGGGATAGAGGTCTCTACCCAAGCCCTCAATATTTAACAGGGTTTTTTGCAGCAATACCAATTGCGGTTGCACTTGCATGTCAAAGCGACGAGCCACTTGGAATAAACGCAACAGCAGATGCCCGTAAGAAATTTCTTTCAACGGCTTTTCAAAAATGGGCTCACTGACGGTGCGTATGGCTGACTCGAACTCTTCGACACGGGTGTCCGCTGGAACCCAACCCGATTCGATGTGCATTTCAGCACAACGGCGGTAATCACGTTTGAAAAAGGCGTGTAAATTTTCCGCCACATAATGCTGGTCTGCTTTAGTCAGAGTGCCGACAATGCCAAAATCGATGGCAATATATTGATTGTTAGGCCCAACAAAAATATTGCCGGGATGCATGTCGGCATGGAAAAAATTATCCCTAAACACCTGAGTGAAAAAGATTTCCACGCCACGATCCGCCAATATCTTCAAATCCACTCCTTCACGCTTGAGGCGGGCCACATCGCCGACCGGAATGCCACCCACCTTTTCCATCACCATCGTGTCTTGTCGGGTGTAATCCCAATAGATTTTTGGGATGTAAAGCATCTCGGAATTTTCGAAATGGCGGCGGATTTCCGAAGCATTGGCGGCTTCCCGCACCAAATCCAGTTCATCAATAATGGTTTTCTCGAATTCAGCCACCACTTCGACCGGACGCAGCCGACGGGCATCGGGCAGAAAACGGCGGGCTAACTTCGCCAATTCATACAGCAAGGCAAGGTCGGATCGGATACGCTTTTCAATGCCGGGCCGTAACACCTTGACCACGACATCTTCGCCGCTATGCAAGCGAGCGGTATGAACTTGGGCAATGGATGCGGAGGCCAACGGAGTCTCGTCAAATTCGCGGAAAATCTCAAGAACTGGCTTTCCTAATGATTTTTCGATAATTTTACGGGCTTCCTCACCGGGAAATGGGGGTACGCGGTCTTGCAGCTTGACTAGTTCATCGGCGATGTCTTCAGGCAACAAATCACGCCGAGTGGACAAGGTTTGACCGAACTTGACATAAATCGGGCCTAATTCTTCCAGCGCCTCGCGTATGCGCACTCCGCGTGGCCCTTGTTTGGAACGCCGCCAATAACTAGGCGATAAAACCGCCAGATAGCGCACCGGACGGAATAAATGCGTGGCAAGGATCAAATCATCCAAACCGTGGTAAATCAATACCCATTGAATATGCAATAAACGGCGGAGAACGGAAAATTGGGTCACGTTGGGTTTCCTAGAATAATTTGAGTGTCAGCTATTAACACGTGAGTAACTTAACCCTTGCATGGGGAATATTGGGGCTACTTGGGTCAACGGTGATTTCCCGCTTTCCGGGGTTTATAATCAAATCCATGTCTTCCATTGGGATGGCACCCAGCAATACCTCATCGCCCAGCACCAGTGCGCCAACATAACAAAATCTTTTCCCAAAACTGACCTTTACAGGTCCCACATAAGGGACATTGGAACTGCGGCCATCAGCAACCGACACTTCACGTAACGATTCCGTTTCCAATTGAAGTTGGTTGGCTATATGTTCAGGTATGCACAACATCAATGCTCCCGTATCGGCCAATGCATTGGCCTTGATGGAGGACAAATTGGGTTGGCGGGGGTTGCTTAATTCAATTTCGGCGAAGACATGACCCATATTTGATGCGCTTATAACAATCACATAAAGTTTTTAATAAAATCATAGTATCCACGGATACCATAAGCCGAATGCCGTTTAACAGATTTCTTTACTTTTTCTAATCTAGCAAGATATTCTTTTAAGGTTAAATCATTCATCTTTCCTATCCGAAGTAAACCAACCTCAACACAATGCTTGATAATCCCTTCAATGTCAGGATGCGAAGCAATCTTCTGACCCTTGGCAAATCCAAACTCCTGCTTGACGGCAATGACTGCGTTATCCAATCCAAATATACACAAAAGATCCGTTAATTTTGGATTGCGTTCATATTCAATTTTCAATCCAACTTCTATGTTTTGGCACACATCAAGATGAATATCGTCTGTATAATCCATGAGTTCCTCGCTTATATCAAGTTATCGAAAAAAACTTTGATTTTATTGTTTCAATAATTCCAACCTGTTCTGCAACCTCAAAACCCTCGCTTCCAACCGATCACAATCCGCCCTTAAAGTATCCACCTCCCCATAAAACAATTCCGCTTCAGCGGAAGCTGGTAAACCCCTACTTTCTTCCTGCAAATATTCGGCTGCATTGAGTTGCATAGCTTCCACGGTTTCAACCCGCCAAGCATGGGATTCACGCAAGCTACCCACGATTTGGGCAGCAAACGACTGCCCGACAAAACGCGCAGCCAGACTTTCCCAGTCAAAGTCCAGCTTGTCAAACAGTCTCTGGAAGCGCCGTGCCACTTTCATATCGCCCTCAATCACCACTCCGCCGGAAAACAATACCCGCAACGGGGAACCGCCTAGCCCCATCTGCGCAAAGGCCAAAGGTGAGCCGGTAAAACTCACATCCGGCTCGGCTTCGAAGCTGGGCAATATTTCAATGGTGGTTTCACTAGGGCAAAGGTAAATCTGCCAATCAAACGGCACAAACCGCAGGGCGATGACTTTACCGGCAATTGGGCTTAGGTATTGTTGACTATTGGTGGATAGTTGCAGAAAACGCCCCATCGCATCGCTTAACAAGGAGGCAAAAACCTCGGGTAACAAGTTTGAGCCAGCCATAGCGTTAAAACTTATAGCCGCGATGGACTGCGACAACCCCTTGAGTGATATTGAAAAACTCACAGCGCTCGAAGCCAGACTCAGCCATCATGTTTTTCAGGGTTTCCTGATTCGGATGCATACGAATGGACTCAGCCAAATAGCGGTAACTGTCGGAGTCATTGGCAATCAGCTTGCCTAAGAATGGCAAAATCTTGAAAGAATACACATCATAGCCTTTTTTCAGCAAATCGCCTTGCACCTCGGAAAATTCCAAGATGATGATCCGTCCG
>CAIOOA010000208.1 GCA_903859815.1 uncultured Methylococcaceae bacterium
AAACAACCCCCCATTGTTTGGTATTGGCGACCACGGAAGTTTTCCTGTCGCTAACGGGCCATTGAATGCCAAAAACCCTGTGAGCGTTTTTATCCGTCTGCGCAAAGCCTACTCTGCATTTAAAAACTCAGCCGGTTTTAGGATGGCGATGTTCCGGTACGGATTCAGAATGTGTAAATCCGGGTCGCTGGATACGATGATTTCAGCCCCTACAGACAACGCCAGTTCCAGAAACTTGTTGTCGTTCGGGTCTCGGCAGTCAAAGACCACTTCCTTGGCTTCATGCCATGCGGATTTTTCCCGGTAGAGTTCAACAAAGGCAAGCCTTTCTTCAAGAGGCCGGTAGGCATTGAATTTTTTCCGCCGCATCACTCTGTCGAGTTCAGCAAAGGTGGAGGTGGAAACACACACTTCAAATTCGTGTAGGGCCTTCGCGAAGGCTTGCGCTGGAATAGAATCAACACGGAGAGCGGCACTCACCAACGTCCCTGTATCAATGACGATCCTTTTATCGAAGTTCATGGACAATTCGGTTAATGTCTTCGTCTGTTAGTTCATCGGTGGCAGGGTTTGGATTTAGCCGTACCCTTTGCCTGTAGGCTTCATAGGCGGCAACCGCCTCGTCCCGCTTCGATTGGCTTGCAAAGAGCTTCTTGAGTTCTTCTGGCGAGATGATGAAGGCCAGCGGTCGCCCACGCCGTGTGATGGTGATTGGCTCCCGCTGGGCGGCATCAAGGATTTCCCCAAAGCGGTTTTGGGCCTCGGTCGATGTGAGTGTTATCACGGGCAAACTCCCAAATTCTGTTAGCTATTTTAGCTATTATAGGGTACGTTTAAACAAACGACTCAAAGTCCCATAGGATTTTTTAAGGGCGGGATGCCGGTTGGGTTTGTCTGTTTATGACTGTTGACGGTAAACCGTAAGCGCGACAAAGCAGGCAACCTTGCCTTGCATATTTGCCAAAGGCAGTTTTCCTGTGGCATACGCCGGCCATTATGTAAAGCTTTACATAAGGTGCGATAGCTGCCCGTTAATCAATCGCAACAATCGAAACCTATGATTTTTTAATGCGCCCGCAACCACACTCAAGAATCAGTCCGATCCGGTGATTTTTGCCAGAAAAAGTGGTTTAAGCACATTTCGTTGCTAGATTTTAGGGGATGTTATTCAGCGCAGGGTTCTCCCTTATTCTGGCGGCGATCAGATCGACAAAGGAGCGTATCTTGGCGGAGGCATAGTGTCCTTCGCGATGCAGCACATGGATGGGCATGGATGCGGGTTCAAACTCGGGCAAGACAATCTTCAATTGCCCCGAAGCCAAGTATGCGGCAACCTGATAGGACAACAACCGGGTAATCCCGAACCCTTGGGCGGCGGCCTCGACCGCAGCGTCGTTGGTGTTGACGGTCAGCCGGGGTTTGACCCGGACGGAGGACTGTCCAGCCCCTTTACCGAATTTCCATTCCTGTGTGGGGGTGACGGCGGACGCGGCAATGAGGGTATGGCCTGACAAGCCTGCCAGCGTGTGCGGCGTGCCGTGCATGTCAAGATAGCCGGGGGAGGCACACATCACCCGGCGGACTGAACCCACGCGGATGGCCTTCATGCTGGAATCGGGCAATTCGCCAATGCGCACGCCCACGTCCAGCCCTTCCTCCAGCAGATTCACCACGCGATCCACAAACAGCGCCGACACCTCCATCGCCGGATGGCACCGCAAATACTCCATGATACCGGGC
>CAIOOA010000209.1 GCA_903859815.1 uncultured Methylococcaceae bacterium
ACGCTGTGCCAGCGGCTCACGCGCCTACGCCTTGTTGGCGAGTGTGATTGACCTGCCGTTTGCGCAAGGCTTCCTCCTGGCGCTATCTCGCGGAGGTTATCCGGGCCGCACGTGTTGGCGCTTTGCTTCCCGCTCTGCCGTCGGTTCCAGCCGTTTCCATATAGGGGTAACTGTACGATTACTCTCTGATTCAGCTCCTACAAACCGGCATTTCGCAACTCCTCTGCTATTCTTTGGGATTATTTAATGATGAACAGTAATTCAAATTCCGTAGAAAAGACGCTGTCTTTCTTATCAATCGACCAAGCAAATATTCAAGTCGGTCTGCAAAACTATTTCAAGGACATTGAGGATGTTGTGTCAAAATCTTACATAGAGTGGCATTTTATTGAGATGATTGTCAACCATAACGGATTGAAACCCGTAAATTGTTGTCCCTGTAAAGCGTTATATCAACGGGTTTCTGGCGTGTCATTGCTTTTTATATATGCCCAATATTCCAACACTGAGCTTGAATATGTGTATGAGTTTAATAAATTGATGCTTGCGCCTTTTTATATGAGGGACTATTTTGCTTATGCGTGGAGCATTAATCCAAACTGTGCATTTTTATATAATGTTGATTTTCGTAAAAAATTTGTGCGCTGGCTCTCTAAATCTGACAAATCGATAGGCATATGCTTGATCGCTGAGGTTGCCAGAAGTGATTCAATAGACGAATTAATTAAAGAATCATCGGACGAATGGGTGCGTAGAGGTTTTTGCGAGAAAAACACCCCACAAATTTTATCAACAGCCATCCAATTTCCTTCTTTAAAAGGCGTATGCCAACAAATTGTAAAAAAATGTATCAGTATGTTTTCGGAAGATACGGTCGCATTATTGGAATTGATGCGGTGCGCTTATGTGCTAGAGGATTACAAGTCTGCCGTTTCTTATAGTGAGATAATGCTTAATCTAAAGGCTGATGCGCAGACACTGAAAGTGGCTATCCCCATGAGAATCTCAGCTTTAGTTGAACTGGACAAAGAAACAGAAGCCGCCGAAGAATACCAAAGTTTGTGGATGCCGATGGAGTGGCCTTTTCCGTATCCAGATAAGCTACTTTTTATCTTTCAAATTAATGGTCTTGCACGTTTGGAAAAGCATCTGCTAGATCATTGCGTAATTGATGGAAACACTGCAGATTGGGCTAAATTACGCTGGCTTCACCACAGCAACAGGCAAGAACAAGAATGTTTGCTCCAGGATTGGATTGCTTTGTACGCAAAACAAGGGTTAAAAGATTTGAGAGTGCTTTATGGATTTTCTTTATTTTTATCCGAAACAACATTGCCAAATAGCTTGACAAAAGAATGCACCGGCAGAATCGTAGAAAATTGGCGGCAATACCGTAACCATAAACCCTACAAGGAACTCGCCAGTGCATTTTTGACTTTGTTGTCACCTACGCATGTCGAGTTGATAGAAGCCTATGAGGCTTATTTGGCGGGTGGGGAATTGAGGCATCCGATTGAAAAACTGGCTGCCCAGTCTTACATACGGGCATTGGCCCATCGAAAGCAATGGCACTCATTGCGCCAATTCCTCGACCAGCAGACAGTTGCCTTTATACGGGCCATATCTCCTTTCGGGAAGCGCGAATTCATCCAGAACATGGCTGTCCTCGAAAGCCTGCCGTCAAACAAACCAAGCTTGATTGCATGGTGCCGCCAGTGGGAGCGGTTGATTAGCCTCCCACTAGATACGGAAATGCTACTGCAAGCCATTGAGCACTTTGTCAATTTAGGCAAACAATTATCATCTGAATATCCTGATGCCGATAGCAATCCGCTTTGTTCAGACGTTAAATTGCAACTGCTAAGGCGTGCGAAATCTGAAGCAGAAAGCCTATTGATTCAAGCCGCTAAAAGCAGCAGCGACATGAAGGACAAGCGGGATATTTTATATCGGGCTGATCTTGAAAAAATTCATAGAATACTTCATGAAATGCTTCACGAATTCCGTGAAACTTCATCGACTTATGACATTTTATAAAAGGACAATGAGATGAATGAAATTTATATTTTTGCGGGCTTTGCGACGGTTGTTGTCGGCGTCATTATACTGGTTGTGTTGGCCTTTAAGTCGAATAGCCTTCTGTGGATGATGGGCGACACAAACCAGGATTTGGCGAATGCTATCCAGACATATAAAAGGGCTGTCGATAACCTTCCCAAGCAAGTCAGCCAAGACCTGTCCAGGGAAGTGCGTGCTGGCATAGACCCCACTAGGCAAGAACTTGAAACGCTTACCAAACAAGTTGGCATATCGACAAAAGAGTTGCTTGTGTTACTGGACGCCTCTCACACATCCTTGTCGAAGACCTTGGCAACCGTGAATACCGATGGAGCATTGAGCGAATGGGTCGGAACATTGCGTGAGACTATCGAACCGCTACAAGCAGCCACTTCGGCCTTGGATCGCCATTATCAAACATCAGAAAGGATTCTCGATAAGACAGGGGAATTGATCATCCAATGGACTAGCCAGCGGCAAGTTGTGGAAAACGCTTTCACAAAGTTCTCGGCAACTATCGAGGCATGGGCAGCGAATGAGACAACCCAGCTCCGGGATATTGAACCGCGTATCCTTGAGCGCCTTCAGGAGGTGTCTTCCACGAATTCATTGGTCGCGCAAGGATTTTCCCAACTGGAATCATCACAGACCCACCTTTCTGATGCGCAAAGAAAGCTATCCGAGTGCGTCGAACGTATTAGTTTGGACTTGTTAACGGTGGTGGACGGTGCCAGGCAAAACCAAGACGGCCATCAAGGACTCATCCGCCGCCAAACCGAATTGCATGAGCAGCTAAAAACGCTACAAACGGAAATGCAATTTCGCGGCGAACAATTTGAAACACAAACCAAGGAAGCACTGATAAATTTAACCACCGCCCATGGTCAGTTGGTTTCCGACATGGGGGGTTACATTAAAAAATTACTCTCAACGCTGAGCCAGTTCCATGATTGGAACAAAGAGCGCATGGAAGAAATCACTGTGCAGCATGTGAAACTGATAAATAGCCAAAGGGAGCTAATCTCAGAACAAAGTAAATTGATACCTAAATTTGAAAGCCTGATATATGGTTTGCCTACTGCGAAGTCGGTGAACATTGGTCTTTGGCTGTTAGCGATTCAACTTCTTCTGACAAGCGCGATAGCATATGGAATACTCACCAAATAATTTGCTTGGGATGGGTTTAGGCGAAGCGGTTTTCACCTTGGCCTTCCAAGAGTTTGGAAATTCAACAGGCGACGCTGTTTTGGCGCAAATGGCCGCTATTGACAAACTCACCCATGCACCTTCCGAAAAACAGTGGGACAAAGGGTTATTGCTCGGCTTGCAAAGTCCAGAACCGAGTGTTGTCAACAAAACCATAAACGCTGCTGTGACTAGGCTAAAAAGCCTGCCCGATGAAGAGTCAAAAGAGCGGTTTCTCAACGCGATCCTCGACACTTGCTTTCTTAATCTTTCTGGAAGGATGCGTACCCCAATCCTTGGATCCCACGGGTACAACGCGGAAGAAACACAGCGCCTTGACCGTTTAGAATCCGTCTCCGCTGAATTATTCTCCACCGTCGCGAAGCATTTAGAACGGCATCCTTTGGCGCTGGAGCACCACCGCTCCCGCTGCCTTTCACGCGCTAGGGACATCATGCACATGGCAGGGCGCGGCATGTTGGCGGATGCCGTGGTGAAATTCCAAATGCAGCTTGCCCAAGGCATCAGGAGTGACAGCCAAGTCTCAGCCCAACTTCAACTCAAACGAAAGTATGAGGTCTATGAATTATCCCATTCCACCGATGCGACATTATCGGCTTACTTGAATCTGGACGCCTCGCTGCCAGTTGAGCAAGTGACCGAGGATTTGCTGCAAGCCTATCGCTATTTGCTGAACTATCAGAGCAAAGAACTGACCAGAGGTGCTATTCTGCTGGCATTGGAAAACCTCACCCGATGGTTCTCGGCAGTGCATCCCTTGCAGGCCGTAGACAGGCAACTGTTTTTGAACGATTCGATTCGAGCCGGATGGAACACTCCTTGGAACGATTTAAGCCCGTGTATCCGATGGCAATTGTGGGGGCATTTGCAGATACTCCCGGGCCCCAACCATCCGGAAGATCTGCTTAATGTGATCCAAACCAAATATGTGTCATTGGAAGGCGAAGATGTGCTGATTAAGGCAATAGGGCTTTTGCGGCAAATGCCGCTAGTCCGCTTCCGCACGGAGGATATCTGCGGGCTGGTCATGCAGGCGCATCGGCTGTCTCGCAGCAAACAGGTATGGGAAGCCCTGCTGGATTTGCTTGAAACGGTGCTGACCGGCCTGGCTGACTTTACATTGTCAAATGAAGCTTTGACGCAAAAGCAAAAAAACCGCAACCTCGCCATGCAGAAGGTATTAGGGCAAGACCAACAGATCAGAAAAATGCTGCATACACTCAGCACGGATGAAAGCTTGCTTCTCAGCAATTCCGCTGAAGAGGCTGAAGCAGTGCGTGAAAAATGCTGGCGTGTGCTATTGAGGTGTTTGCCACAAAACCGAATGCAACTTTACCATGAGGGGATTTCAAAGCATCGGCACAAGTTTATCATCGCAACCTTGGAGGAGGCTGGCCAGCATCACCAGCGGGAAGTTTGGAGTTTGTTGCAAGACAATTTGCCCGAATTGATCCAGGGCGATATCAGCGCAGAGGATAGGAAACGCTACCTCAAGGCCATAGCCGACTTTTTCACCCGTGCCCGGATATTCGAGGCAGTGCAGAGCAGTCCTGATTCTTTAGGCATCATGGTTGCCCTGGCATTGGATGATCCCGATGTGGAAATCCGCCAATATGTCCGTCAAGCGGTCATTGCATCGGGTTATGAACTGGAACTGCTTTGTGAACTGCAAAAGCGTGAATTGATTGAGCTAAGAATTGGACTGAGTTCAAGCAACGAACAAGTCATCCAATACGAGCAGGACATCGCCAAACTTGCCGACAATGCCACGACTACGCAAACAAAGCGCACGCAACATTCCCTGCATGTGCAGGAATTGCTCGGTATGCGGGATATTATGGCCACCGCCAGCTTGATAGCCACCTCCGAGTTGCAGGTTTCCTTGGCCGAAGCACGGGAGGCCTTAGCCCAAGCGCTGGCCGAAGCGAATGTGCAGACCGAGATATTGCGTGGGCTGCAACAACGGGTGTCAAAACTTAATAAAGACTGTGGACGCGAAAGGGATCATATACAGTCGTTAGTGCAAGACCAGCAAGGTCACGAACGTAGACGGGATGATCTACGGCGGCAGTCACAGCAAGCGGAGCGTGAAAGAAGCAGCGCCGAGTCAGATTTGGATTCGGCAAAGCGAGAATTAAGCCGTTTGCAATCACAATCCATACCCCGCCCTAGCGGTTCGAGCGATCCTGAAGAGGCAAGGCGGCAAAATGAATCATACGATGAGAAGTCAAGGGAACATAGTAGGGCGATTGACCGAGAGAAAGGACGTATTTCTGACTTACAAAATCGCATATCTCGATGTGAGTCATCTATAAACTCATGTGCTTCTAGCATTCAAGCTGAAGAAGTTGCAATTACGAAACTTCAAAGCCAGATCGACGATGCCCGCTCCCGCATTCGTGAACTTGAAAGTGGGGCAAACCGATTACGCTCTGAGTTTAATGCGGGCCGCTCTGATTGGCAGGCCATCAGGAATAGAATAGAGTGGTTGTCTGAACAAGTGAGAAACTTGCAGCAGAAATTTGAGCGGGAGATTTCCAGGGCCCAACGCAATTTGGATCAAAACAGGGAGGGAATAATTCATGAGCAAACTGAACTTGAGCGGATACACCAACATCTTGCATCGCTTTCCCACCAGATCAACCATACCGGAGAGCAGTTAGACCGGCAATTGACGAGAAGCCAGGCTCTTGCGCAGGCGATTGACTCTGGACGGCAACATTATGATGACATTGGCGGGCAAGCCGTTTCTGCGAGTGCGCAAGCGGACGCGGTAGGGGTCAGCCTGCAAAGCAGCAGCGAACAGAAAATCCTTGAGGAACAAGAATACAAGGTTCAGTTCGCCTATGGACTGAACCGGGCGCTTTACAGTGGACCCTTATGTCAAGACAGTTTACTGCCTAATTTAAGAGGGTAACCGTATCACTTGCAGCGGAACGGCGCTGCCCCGATTCGACTTCTGTTTCCGTGCGAGAGGTTTCCTTCTCGCTGTATTTGTCCACGATCTTGACTCCCCCGCCGCTGGCTGTCCGGTACACCTCGTAGGGCGTCAGGTAGTCCAAGGACTGGTGGGGCCGCTCCGCATTGTAAAACTCGAAGTAGTCCGCCAAACCCAGCAGTAACTCAGCCACAC
>CAIOOA010000210.1 GCA_903859815.1 uncultured Methylococcaceae bacterium
ATCCGGGCTGCTGGCGGCAAAGCGGCGGTAATCGGGGATAGAATCCACCATGTCATCGAAGGTAGGCCCGATCCTCGCCGCATGGGGCAGGATATAGACAGCCGGGTTCAGCAAGGTGTCCGGGATCAAACCCACGGTGTCGCGAACTGAACTTGGGCCGAGCAGCGGTAGCGTCAGGAAGGTTGAGGAACGCCAGCCCCAAGTGGAAAATACCTGACCGAAATCTTCCGGGGACGCCTTAATATTGAACCAATGGCTGGCCGGGTCCCAAAGCCCTAGCAAGCCGACCGTGGTGTTGGTGGTGAAACGCAAGGTCTCATCACCCGCCCCGCGCCATTGCCCCTGCAAAAGATTCGCCGTGAAGTTTCGCGGGAACAGCAGATTGTCCGCAAAGTCTTGGATACGATTGCGGAAAAAGCTAGGCATAATGAAGCGGTAAACCCGGCTGATTGGGTCAACCACGGCCACCACAGCGGCGTGATTGAGCGCCCACATGCTGCGGTTGAACGGCTCGATGGGGTCAGGAAAGTTGGGCGGGGATAATGTCTCCCGTTTGAGTACCTCTGCGCCTGGCCCAGAAAAATGGGACCAGTCATGGCGCTGGACGGCCGGCTGGGAACAGCCAGCAACCACGGCAGACAACAAGAGAAGATGGACGATTTTATTCACTAACTACCTCCTAAGTATAAAATTGTTTGACGAAACTTAATTGTACTCGTTCCCAAGCTCTAGCCCTCATCGTTATACACAAATGGTCGAAGAACGTCATTCCGGCATGGACTGCCGGAATCTAGTCACAGGGAGGTGAATCTGCGGGTTGGTGTGCAGCTTGAATTAGACACTTACATGACGGTGAGTTACCGTCCATGGCTCTGGATGCATTCGGGACATCCTTGTCCCGAACCCTACGGGCGGCGGAGCCGTGCAAATCGGCTGTCCTGCCGATTTGTCCTGCATCCCTGCCGAAATGATGGGGCTTAAATCCAAAATGAGAATTGCTGTAGACCTAGGGTTTGCTGGCATCAGCCAGATGCCCGACGGCTGCGTTTGCCTCTATATTGGCTAAACGAGCAGCAAGGGTCTCCATGCGCTGGGCTTGCGCTTTTACCAAAGCCATTTGCTGTTTCATCTCGGCCATGGCTTGGGTTTGCGAAAGCATCCGCGTTTCTTGGGCTTGGTTTTTGGCTTGTTCGGCTTTGAGTGAGGTTTCCAAGGCGCTGACCTTGGCTTGTCCGGCTTTGAGTGCGGTTAGATTTTGCTCTTTCTCCATCTGCCATGCCTTGTTCAGACGCTGCACTTCATTCAGCAGCATCGGCGTGAGCTTGTGGTATTGCACGGTTTCAATTTGCCCGTCTTTGCCGCGCACGACCAATTCCGGGTAGACCTTGGCGACTTCCTCGGCAATCAACCCATATTCCAAGGGCTTGCTGCCGTCGACGGTGGCTTGTTTGTAATGGTAGGTCACCGGGCGCAATTCCAGCAGCCGGCGGCTGGCATCGTTCATGTCGCGGATGTCGTCCTTATAGCGCTGTGCGGAAGGCAGGGTGCCGAGTTTGCCGGTGCTGTCGATATACACCGAGACCGAGGCGGCTGCGTTATTGGTGGGTTGGGCATATACCCCCGCGATATAGCTGCTGGTTTGCACACCACCCAAGCGCAGGGTTGCACTCTCGTCTAGGGTTGCCGAGTTACCCAGATAAATATTATTGCTGCCGCCGATGACATTATTCCCCGCTTGATTACCAATCGCGATGTTATTATTGCCGGCTTTATTATTCGAGAGCGCTAAGTCGCCAACGGCGATGTTCGTATTGCCCGTGGTGTTAGACCGCAGCCCACCACGCCCATAGGCGACATTGGAACTGCCGGTGGTATTGGAATAAAGTGCGCTACCCCCGTAAGCGAGATTGTAGTTGCCAGTGGTATTGGCAAAAAGCGCGTTGACACCGTTGGCGTTGTTGGAGTTACCGGTGGTGTTGGAAAACAGCGATGCCGCCCCAAAGGCGATATTGGAGTTGCCGGTGGTGTTGGAATAAAGCGCGCTGACACCGTTGGCGACATTGTAGTTGCCGGTGGTGTTGAAATAGAGCGCATTGCCACCGTTGGCGACATTCCAGCCACCAGTGGTATTGGAATAAAGCGCGTTGAAACCCGTGGCGACATTGGAGTACCCGGTGGTGTTGTAAATAAGCGCATTGCCACCGTTGGCGACATTGTAGTTGCCGGTGGTGTTGTAAAAAAGCGCATTGCCACCATTGGCGACATTGTAGTTGCCAGTGGTGTTGAAATGAAGCGCGTTGCCACCGTTGGCGACATTGTAGTTGCCGGTGGTGTTGTCAATAAGCGTATTGCCACCGTTGGCGACATTGAGGCTGCCGGTGGTGTTGAGCCTAAGGGCATCAGTCCCGTTGGCGACATTGTAATTGCCGGTGGTGTTGGCCCAAAGCGCCTGGAAACCATTGGCGACATTCGAGGAACCTGTGGTGTTGGCATAAAGCGCTTCAATACCATTGGCAACATTGGCGTTGCCGGTGGTGTTGGAATGGAGGGCATTGTTGCCGTTGGCGACATTGGAGTTGCCGGTGGTGTTGGCATAAAGCGCTTGGAGACCGTTGGCGACATTGGAGATGCCGGAGGTGTTGGAATAAAGTGCGCTGAAACCATTGGCGACATTGGAGTAGCCTGTGGTGTTGGAATAAAGCGCACTGGCCCCGGTGGCGACATTGTAGTTGCCGGTGGTGTTGGAAGAAAGCGCCATGGCACCGTTGGCGGTGTTCCAGTAGCCGGTGGTGTTGTAAAAAAGCGCACTGACACCGTTGGCGACATTGAAGTAGCCGGTGGTGTTGGCCCAAAGCGCGTTGTAACCGTTGGCGGTGTTATTACTGCCTTTGGTGTTGGAATAAAGCGCGTTGCTACCGTTGGCTGTGTTGTTGTTACCAGTGGTGTTGAAATAAAGGGCAGCGATCCCGTTGGCGACATTGAGAACGCCTGTGGTGTTTCCTTGAAGCGCCCACGGCCCGTTGGCGGTGTTGCTATAACCGCTGGTATTGGAATAAAGCGCATTGAAACCGTTGGCGACATTCCAGTCGCCGGTAGTGTTGGAATAAAGCGCGTTGACACCGTTGGCGGTGTTTTCGCTACCTGTGGTGTTATTGATCAATGCACCATCCCCGGTGGCCGTGTTGCCTGCGCCCCATCCTGGGCTGGCACTCAAGGTCAAACAAGCGGCACTGAACAATAGAATAATTCGGGTATTTTGATCCATGACATAACTCCGGTTTAGGTCGAAAAAAAAGCCTGTGATAATAGCCATCGTTTTGCACAAAGCAATGTTTATACCAATCGCTGTTAGACCGTAGACCGTAGACCGTAGACCGTAGACCGTAGACCGTAGACCGTAGACCGTAGGGTGGGCTAGGCGCACACACCGGGAGCCTTGACTTCACTCGGTGCTTTCCGTGCGCCGTAGCCCACCAAACCGGCGGCGGGATGGCAATGGTGGGCTACGGTGCGCTTAAAGCTTGGCGATAAACGGAAAGGTTTGGAAATGCGCACCTAGCCCACCCTACGATTTTTCCAAAATAAGAATTGCTGGGCAGCCGGTTTGTAAAACGCAATGTTTATACCAATCGCTGTTAGGCTCAAATCTAAAGGAGTTATTGCTTGAAGACCCAAGTGAAAAAGTGATAGCTGTCGTTTTTCGGCTACGATAATGGGTTGGGAGATTACTACTACAACCAATACTAGGTCACGCCATTCAAACGACTCTGAATGGAATCAATTGAGTCATTATACTTTTTCAATAGGTTTTAAGTTGTCTGTAACTGGCGACAGCTTAGAAATGTAGCCCGTATGAAGCGAAGCGGAATACGGGTTTTAGCCCACGAACATCCCGGATTACGCCGCAAAGCGGCTACATCAATCCTTGCGGGGCTTTGCAAAGACTTGTCAGCGCCAGCAAGTGGGCGTGGGCCAGATAAAATGAATGCAACTGTTGCAGCACGAACACCGGGTTGGCCGGCACTTGCAAAGAATTGGAGGCGAAGCCCGCTTCCTGCCAAGCCGCGTTCCTCTTGTTGCCCAGTCTTGGCTTCAAGGTGCCGATGCAAGCCATCGCCAAGGCCCGCCCGTTGCTCTGCGCGGAACACAAGGCCGCCGTCATCGCCGCCTTGTTCGCTTTCGCGGTGTTGTATTGCGCCTTGAGTCCGGGCTGCGTTTGCAAGGGGTCGTCCGGGCCGGTGGGCGCGCCGACCCGATCGTACAAAACCGCCCGCAAGGCGACCTCGTCGTTCTGCTTCAAGCCCACCGCCGCGCCGTGGGTGCTGGACCCATCGACGGCATCGGTCAACCATTGGATCAAGGGTTCATCAGTCGAAGGGATTGCGTGACTGGACATGATGACTATCTTCTACTCAATGGTTTATCATGCGAGATGGGCAATGCCTCCCGCCCCATCCATGAAGATATTCACGGCTTTGGGGTTTGACGGACGCTTGCGAATGCCTTTGCAGTGTTTTGCGGCTCTGACAAGAGTCTTGCCAACGCCGATGAAGCGTGATGGACCACTGCCAAGACTCTTCATGCTTGGTCTTAAGCCTTTGGAGGCATTGTGAAGACTCTTCAAACTTTGGCTTAAGCCTTCAGCGGCAATGCGAAGACTCTTTTCAGTCGTTCCAAACGCTGCGGGAAGATTGTGGAGAGTCTAAAAATTCTGCCTTAAGCCTTCGGCAGATATTTCAAGAGTCTTGAACATTCGCCCTGACGCTTGGGCAGAAGTTTCAGGAGTCTAAAAATTTATCCCGAATGCTTAGGCAGAAGTTTCAAGAGTCTAAAACTTTTCCCCGAACGCTTAAGGCAAAGACTTAAAAGTCTTGAAAACTTGGCTGAACGCTTAGGCGGCTGGTTGGGGAGTCTTGTGATGCCTCTCCGGCATGGGTAGCGATTATTTCCGTCAATCATATTGGCTCACTCATGGTCATCATCCGTTCCGCCGACTTCCACTTCATACGAAGTCAGCATTGCGCCGAAATATTCCCGGTTCAGTCGGGCAATATTGATGATCTTAATGCCTTTGGGGCATTCGGCTTCACAGGCACCAGTATTCGAACAGCCACCAAAACCTTCCTTGTCCATTTGTGCAACCATGCTCTCTACCCGTTCCTTGCGTTCTGGCCGGCCTTGCGGCAATAGGCTGAGGTGGGAGATTTTGGCGCTGACAAACAGCATCGCCGAGGCATTTTTGCAAGCCGCCACGCAAGCACCACAGCCTATGCAAGTGGCGGAATTGAAGGCTTCGTCGGCGATTTTTTTCGGGACTGGAATGGCATTGGCATCGGGCGCACCCCCGGTGTTGACGGAAATAAACCCCCCCGCCTGAAGTATCCGGTCAAAGGCAGACCGGTCGACAATCAAATCCTTAACCACCGGAAACGCCCTAGCCCGCCAAGGTTCGACGATGATGGTTTGACCGTCCTTAAACGAACGCATGTATAACTGGCAAGTTGTGGTCCGCAAGGGTCCATGGGGACGACCATTGATGTGCATGCTGCACATGCCGCAAATCCCTTCATGGCAATCATGGTCGAAGGCCACCGGGTCTTCCCCTTTTTTAATCAATTGCTCATTCAGCGTTTCCATCATCTCCAAGAATGACATCTCGGATACGACCTGATCGAGGCTGTAGGTTTTAAAAGCTCCCTTGGAGTGCTGGTCTTGTTGCCGCCAAATCTTTAATTTTACTTTCATCTGCTATTTAGACTTTAATCCATGCAAGCGTATTTCAATGTCAAACAAATGCTCCAAGGCTTCGACATGGCGCAAGGCATGTTCGACCGACATGCCCCAAGTATAAAAGCCATGCCCTGCGATGATGTAACCATAGATGTCGTCGCCATGCATTTCGATATATTCATCAATCTTTAAGGATAAGCGGGCAATATTTTGGTCATTGGGGAAGATAGGCACCACGACGCGCTTTTCATGGGTGTCCACTCCTTCCATGGCTTTGAGTAATTCATTGTCTTGCAGGACCACTTCATGGGCAAATAGCTTGGAAACAAGGCTGGCATTGGGGGAGTGCGGATGCAGCACAGACTCTATCCAATCATAGCGACGATAGAGTGAGGTGTGCAGCAGGGTTTCAGCGGAGGGTTTCTTGCCGTCCAAGGATCGGCCTTCTTCATCCACTCGCATAATGTCGTCGAATTTTAAAGCCCCTTTGTTTTTCCCCGACACGGTAATGGCAATGCTGCCGTCGGAAAGTCGTGCGGAAAAGTTGCCGCTAGTGGCGGGCGCCCAACCACGGGCATGGATGAACCGACCTGTTTCGATCAATTCGGCGGCACGGGCTGCAAACTCTTGGGTGATGGGCATTGCGATCATCTCCAGTCTTTGGGTATCGTTGTGTTGATGAAGATTGTAGACCTTGAATCCCTTTGGCTCAATTGGGCAGATGGGTGATATGAGAAAAACCATGATAAAATTTGTCTCATCGTTCAGGGTCGAATGCATTTCATAATCGAATCTTGCATTCTTTAATGAACCCTTCCTCTTTTTAAGCGTCAATTAACAACAATAACAATCAGGAGTGCAGACAATGCCGTCTTGGCTTGACCAAACAACTCTGTTGCGCGGAAGTTCCCGATGGTGGGCATGGGCCATGCCATTATTGTTTTTCCTTGCCGCTTTGCTATGGGCTGATTCCTGCTTCGCGCATGAACGCTGGATTTTGACCCCGGCTCAAGTCGATGAATGGAACGCGAAGCCTAAGCCTTTGCTCTACACCTCGCCTTCCTTACTGAACATCAGCCTGATCTCGGCATTTGTGCTGTTCGCGGTGGGTTGGATACGCTTGGGTTATACCGGAGCCAAAGATTTATTCCCGGATCTGCAAGCCCGATTGGGCAGTTACGGGGATTATGTCGCACCCATACTCCGATTCTGCTTGGCTTGGGCTTTGATTTCATCGGCTTATGGTTTCGAGCCTCGCTATGGTGTCCAGCCATTTAGCTCCCCTACCCTATTCGCCCCGGATTTGGAATTGAATGCCTACGGGGGAAGTTTGCTAGGATTGCGATGGATTGAGATATTGCTCGGCCTTGGTTTTCTTTTTGGCATCTATGTCCGCCTTTTGTCAGTGATTTTATTGTTGCTGGCACTATTTGGCTTGGTGCTGTTTCAACAAGATTTGTTTGCCTATGCCTCCGCATTGGCGGGCATTGCCATATATTTATTATTGCAAGGCCCGGGCAGTTACTTTGTGCAAATGCCGGTAGCGCCTAGTTTCCTCCCCATGCAAACCCAGCTTGCCGCAATTCCAAGGCAGCGGGCGCAAGCCATTATGCGGGTAGGGGCTGGGCTAAACATATTGTATTTGGCAGTGGTCTACAAGGTTTTCCAGCCCAATCTTGCCCTAGGCATATTGACCCTCTTTGATGTGCCTATCCTGTCATCATCACCGGAAACCTTCACTCTATTCATGGCTTTGGTGGAATGCACCTGTGGGGTGTTGATCACTGCCGGGGTGATGTTGCGGCCCTTGTCATTATTCTTTTTATTCGCCTTTATTTTTTTCGCGGCTTTGCTGCCAGAAAGTTGGATGGCTCATGTGTTGTACTACGGAGTCATGCTTTCCCTTTTATTTAACGGTGCGGGACATTTCCATATGCCTGAAGCAAAAGACAAATCAGCTAACATTGTCATTATTGGCGGAACCGTGGCAGCCATTCATGCCGCGATGAAAATCGAACGATTGATCGGTCAATATACGCGAGTGAATTTGACCCTCATCCATACCCATCCCAATATGCTGTTCTACACATTGTTGCCGGAAGTGATAGGCGGAACCATGCAGCCCGGCAATGTGGTGAATCCCATTCGTCGGGTTCTTCCCAATACGCGGGTCAAATTGGGCGAGGTGTCCCATGTGGACACCAACAGTAAAACCATCAGCCTTTTGCAAAATGGTCGTTTGGTTGGCATTCCCTACGACGAATTGATCTTGGCGTTGTTTCCTATTCCTAATTTGACCGGTCTACCGGGAATGATGGCCCACGCCAGCCCTATCGACTCGGTAGGTGATGCCTTGCACATTCGTAAACGCATCATGGATTCAGTGGAAGAAGCCGAAGCGACAGAAGACCCGGAGGAAAGAAAACGTCTGTTGAGTTTCGCCGTCATTGGTTCGGGTCAACGTTCCTGCGCCACGGCGGTAGAAGTTTGCGAAATGCTAAAAACGGTTGAAACCTCTTATCCCATCCTGAAAGAACATCGCTGGCAAGTGATGCTCTATGAGGACAGCCGTGTTCCATTTAGCCGTTTTGAGGCGTCCATCAAAGCGCAGCGCGACAAGGAATTGGAAAATGCCGGCGTGACACTTTGCCGAAACAAGACGGTCGCAGCCATCACTCGCGATGCGGTGGTGTTGGCAGACGGTGCGCGGCATAACGTAGGGCTGGTCATCAATGCCTCTTTCAAATTACCCAGTTTGCAAATAGACAGCCAAACCTATCACTGGCCGCTGGATATCGATGACGAACTTAGATTTAAGGAACGCCCCCACATTTGGGTCACGGCGATGCAGCAACAGCACGAAGACAAGAAATTCTTAACGACCGCTGACTACGTTGATTTGGGCAAGACAGCAGGCCAAAACGCTTGGGCGGCCTCGCAAGAATTCCCCACCCATGGCTTCAAGCCCAAGGAGCATTGGCTGAAGATATACAATATGGGACGCCGTTCAATCTGCCGCTTGGGTCCATTGTCATTTAGCGGAACGTTTGCATGGTTCCTGTCCCGCGTCACCAACCTGGCCGCCCTGCCGGGATTGGAGCGCAATTTACGCATTCTGATCGACTGGTGTTTGGATGTCCCATTCCGGGCCGATATTGCCGTGCTGACACCCGATGCCACGGAACGTTTGCAAAGATTGCATTTTGAACCCGGTGACGAAGTGATCCACCAGGACGAACGCGGCGACACCGCCTATATTGTGCAATCGGGCCGTTTGGAAGTGCTGAAAAATGGCAAAAAGGTCGGGGAATTGACTGAAGGCGATCATTTTGGCGAGATTGCCCTATTGCAAGATAGCATTCGCACGGCGACGGTGCGCTGCCTGACTTCCTGTGAATTGACGGTATTGACCGGGGAAGATTTTTTAAGCCTGAGTGTAGGTTCTAGCGTCATGGCGAAAGCCATTCAACAGCAAATCGAGGAAAGGAATAAAGCATAAACACGATGAGACTAAAATGCTTTGCGACCCATCTGTTGGCGCTATTACTCTTTACATTAAATGCGATTTCCGCAGATGGCAGTCAACTCATCGACAATCTCAATCAAGGCAAACCTCAAACGATAGTCACCTATGGCACTAGTTTGACTGAGGGAGGGGCTTGGGTCGGACAATTACGAAATACCTTGGAAACGCAATACCCTGATTTGGTCAACTTCATCAATTCGGGGAAAGCGGGCATGTGGTCGACTTGGGGGGTGGACAATCTTGATCGGCTAGTCATTGATAAAAGACCGGATACGATTTTTATCGAATTTGCCATTAATGACGCGCATGTGGCCAATCAGGTATCCCTCGCCCAGTCCCGTGCCAATTTGAAAAACATGATTGCCCGCATACGCTCAGCCAATCAATATGCCGAGATCATTCTAATGACGATGAACCCGCCCGTGGGCGAAAGCCTTGAGCGACGGCCTCATCTTCAGGAATATTACCAAATGGTAAGGGATGTGGCTAAGGAAATGAAACTCAGATTAATCGATCATGACCGGCATTGGCAAAGCCTACTCGAAAATGACAGGGAACTATTCGACCAATATGTTCCTGATGGCTTGCATCCCGGTTCGACAGGCTGTCAACAAGTGATTACCCCTGAGATATTAAAGTCATTGGGTGTAAAGCAGCATCAGGCAACTCATCCTTGAAATCTTTGGATTCCAGTGAAACGCTTGGACTTGGTTGATGATTTAACTATCTGGTATGCTTTTTCACATTGCCAACCCTAAAGGATATTTCATGATGAGACCCATTGCCTTGCCTTACACCCTCGGTTTTATGCTGGCGGTGTACTTTTCAAATATGACATACGCTGCTGACGGCATTGCCCTTGACCGCAGTGTGTTGCCGATTGCTGAGCCTAATTATCCTCACAGCCAAGTGCTTGACGCTCGCGATGCCACGCCGCCGCCGCGCTTCGAGGTGAAAGCGCCCGAAGGCGCACCCAATGTGTTGATTGTGTTGATCGACGATATGGGCTTTGGCATGTCCAGCGCCTTCGGAGGTCCGATCCAGATGCCCACGGTGGAAGGTTTGGCCAACCAAGGCTTGCGCTACAATCAATTCCATACTACCGCACTGTGCTCGCCGACCCGCACGGCCCTACTCAGTGGTCGCAACCACCATATGAATAACATGGGTTCCATCACGGAGACTGCGACGGCCTTTCCCGGTAACACCGGTCAACGTCCAAACAATGTCGCACCTTTGGCGGAGATGCTACGCCTGAACGGTTACAGCACGGGCTTCTTTGGCAAGAACCATGAGACAGCCGCTTGGGAACTCAGCCCATCTGGACCAACCGACCGTTGGCCAACCCGATCAGGCTTCGACAAGTTCTACGGGTTCATCGGCGGCGAGACCAACCAGTGGGCGCCCTTGCTTTATGATGGATTGAGTTTGATAGAAACCCCAAAAGACCCAAACTACCATTTTATGACCGACATGACCAACCAGGCGATAGGTTGGATGCGTTATCAAAAAGCATTGACACCCAATAAACCATTTTTTATTTACTTTGCCCCCGGGGCAACCCATGCACCGCATCAAGTACCCAAGGACTGGATTGCCAAATACAAAGGAAAGTTTGACCAAGGTTGGGACAAGTTGCGCGAGGAAACCCTCGCACGGCAAATCAAATTGGGCGTGGTTCCTCATGGCACCCCATTAGCGCCCAAACCTGAAGCCATCAAAGATTGGGATAAACTGTCGGCTGATGAGAAAAAACTGTTTGCCCACCAGATGGAGATTTACGCTGGGTTTGGTGAATATGCCGACACCGAAATTGGACGGTTGGTTCAAGCCATCGGCGACATGGGCCAATTGGACAACACCTTAGTCTTCTATATCGTTGGCGACAACGGAACCAGCGCTGAAGGTGGCATGAACGGCATGTATAACGAAATGACCTACTTTAACGGCGTCCAGGAAACCGTAGCCGATATTCTCAAGCACTATGACGAGCTGGGCGGGCCAATGTCTTATTCGCACATGGCTGCCGGCTGGGCGGTGGCAGGCGACACGCCATTCACTTGGACCAAGCAAGTGGCTTCGAACTTCGGCGGAACTCGCAACGGTATGGTCGTGCATTGGCCCAAGGGGATACAAGCCAAGGGCGAAGTGCGTCCTCAGTTCCATCATGTCATCGACATCGCCCCGACGGTGCTGGAAGCAGCCAGATTGCCGGAACCGAAGTCGGTCAATGGCACTGTCCAAGAACCCATCGAAGGCGTGAGCATGGCGTATAGCTTTGCCGATGCCAAAACCGAAACTCGCCACAAGACGCAATATTTCGAGATGATTGGCAACCGCGCCATCTACCATGACGGCTGGTTCGCAGGCACCATCCATAAAGCGCCTTGGGAAGCCCAACCTCGCGCCAAGTTGCAAGACGACAAGTGGGAACTTTACGACACGCGCAAAGATTTCAGTTTGGCAAATGACTTAGCAGCCCAGAACCCGCAGAAATTGAAAGAGCTACAGGATATTTTCATTCAGGAAGCAATCAAAAACCGCGTACTCCCGATTGACGATCGCAGCATCGAACGGTTGAACGCCAAGCTGGCCGGCCGCCCCGACCTGATGGACGGGCGAACTTCCTTGACCGTCTACCCCGGCATGAAGGGGATGTCGGAGAATGCCTTCATCAACATCAAAAACACCTCCCACACCATAACTGCCGAGCTTGAAATCCCGAAGAATGGTGCTAAGGGTGTGATACTTGCGCAAGGAGGACGTTTTGGCGGTTGGAGCCTGTATCTCGACAAGAGCGGCAAACCGACCTATGCCTACAACTACTTAGGGTTGAAGCGCTTCAGTATCGCTGCTGCCAAGCCACTGCAACCGGGTAAGGCGACTCTTCGCTTCGAGTTCGATTATGACGGCGGCGGGTTGGGTAAGGGCGGCACTGGTAAGCTGTTTGTAAATGACCAACCAGTCGGACAAGGACGAATTGACCTGTCTCAAGCGATAGCTTTCTCCCTTGATGATGCTGCGGACGTTGGGGAAGACGACGGCACACCCGTAACTGAGGACTACAAGGTTAATGGTAACCAGTTCACCGGCACGATTAAGCAAGTGACAGTGGCTTTGCAAGCAAGCAAGGCGAACGTTCAAAGCACCGACGAGGAAGCCAAGAAAAACACCGCATTCAAGAAAGCAATGTACGATTGATGAGCCTTGACTTAAGAATCGGGTTTAATTAATAGTGAATGAGTAGTGCAAGGCTTGCCTTGCACTGCCAACTTACTATATTTATCTAAACAGTTCGTGCCTATCGTCCAAAAACAGTATTCTAGCCACTGGCATAATGTCACTCGATAGACTGCTGTTTTCTTAAGATGTTTTCAGGATAAACAAAGGTCCTCGTACCAAAGCCTAGCCATTCCTTATCCTCAAGTATAATCACATCATAAGTAAGATCATGAAATCTATAATTTATTTCCGTTATCCTGCATAGCACTTCCTCGGCCCCGTAAAGGGCAGACCTGAATCTTACGATGACCCGCGAGCCTTCTTGGTATTCTGGTTGAGCTTTAAACGTCAACCATTTTGCATAAGATGCAGCATCCAGAACTTTCCTGTAGTACCAAATAAAGTATCGTTTCATGGCTCACCTCAAATTGTAAATAAACTTGGCAAACGGGTAGCTTAAAAAAAGGCAACATACCCGGCTGAAGTAAAATTGACAAAAAAACCAGCTTTCAGCGCAATAAAACAGGGAGGCTTCCCATGAAAAAACACAACTTATTATTCTAAGGCACTCCAACATCCGTACAAGATCCGCCGATTAGATTCAACTGATTCAGGAGGCTTTAAAATAATGGACAATGATGAGGAAATAGAGTTCCTGACACTTACAAGTCACTATGCCTAGCTTCACTGGCATTAAGTTAAGGATTGGCTAACACGTCATTTTGGCAGGGATGCCGAAATCCAGCGTCCATGGATGGCAAGCTATCATCTGCCCGTTAGTCTTAATCAAGCGCTTATGTCATCTGATAGTTACCGTCCATGGCCTGGATACCGGCATCCATGCCGGTATCCAGGCTTAACTTAATGGCAGTGATGCCTAGCTTGCCAAAATTGACAGGCATCGTTTAGCTTTTGCTTTCAGTTTCAGGCCGAAAGTTTTCAAAGCAATACTCTAGGTCTTTTAGCCAGATTTCGCGTTGCTTAGCAGAAACGAAACTTGCCTCAAAGCTATTGCGAGCCAAGACAAAGACCTGACGGGCTGACAATTTCAGTGTCTCAACAGTTTGAAGATAGTTGTCATTGATGTATCCGCCAAAATAAACAGGGTCATCCGAATTCAGGGTTACACACACTCCCATATTCAACATCTGAACCAAGTTATGGGCATCAAGACTAGGGAATATGCGCAATTTGACATTTGACAACGGACACACGGTCAGCGGTATTCGCTCATGCACTAGGCGCTTCATCAAATCCGGGTCACGGATCGCATTCACACCATGGTCTATCCGCTCAACCTCCAGAATATCAAGCGCTTTGGAGACATAGGACGACGGCCCTTCCTCCCCCGCATGAGCTACTCTGTGCAAACCCAATGCCTTGCAACGGGCAAAAACCTTGGCGAATTTTTCTGGGGGATTGCCCAGCTCGCTAGAATCGAGTCCGACACCGATGAAGTGTTCGCGGAACGGTAGTGCCTGTTCCAGCGTCTCCATTGCCGACTCTTCAGAGAGATGGCGAAGGAAGCAAAGAATCAACTGCGCATCCACTCCTAGCCTTTCATGGGCATCTTGGCAAGCTCGCGACAAACCTAGAACGATCTTACCCATCGCAACACCGCGCTGAGTATGGGTCTGGGGATCGAAGAAGATTTCAGCATGGACTACATGCTCAGCCGCAGCGCGTGTGAGGTACGACCAAGCCATGTCATAAAAATCCTGCTCCTGTTGCAACACGCTTGCACAGGCATAATAAACATCCAGAAAACTTTGAAGATCAGAAAATGCATAAGCAGCCCGCAAATCACCAACGCTGTGGTAAGGCAATGCAATGCCGTTGCGACCTGCCAATTGGAAAATCAGTTCGGGTTCCAGCGACCCTTCGATATGGATGTGCAATTCAGCCTTAGGCATAGCCTTGATCAATGTCGGCAGATTTTGTAAAGGAACGTCGTCAATATTGACCATGGAAACCTTCAAGTCAGTTGGCAGTGGCTGTCATGAAAAAATCGATTGTATTGTTGCACACGTCGTTCAATTCGTCAGCTTCGGTTAGCATCGTTGAATGTAATCAACTCACTTGCACCCAGTTATGTCCAGCCAAAACGAAGCACCTGAACTATTCGGAAACATAAACATAATCGATTGCATTTAGACGCATTCTGCCTTAAGTTATAGCTCTTGGGCGCATTACCTCCAACTTCCAAAAAACTTGATGTTGAATCGAGGTTGAAGATAGCGACCAAAGATTCTGAAAAACCTTGGCTGACTGAGGATTCCTTCGGCTGGCCTATTTAACAGATTTAGTGGGGGTGGGTATGAAAAATATTTTCTGGGTATTTCCTCTGATCCTAGGCATGATCGCTGGTTGCAGCAATGCGCCCACCAAGAAGGAATTAGAGGCTTGTGGTTCCCTGACTGGCCTAGGCTTGCGCAAAATAGCGGACAACCGGGCAGAACGGTTTCAGGGCAAAGTGGAAGAACAAACCGCTTACTGTCGGGGTGGCGACAAAGCCGTTCAATTCACCCCTTATCCCTGGGTGGATTGGGCCAATTACTGGGCGACTGGCGATGCGTCCAGCCGAAAAAGCGGTGATAACAGCCAAGGGAAGCACCTTACCGCTAATGGACGAGGCATTGATGGCACCTTAATCGACTTGGAATATCAGCGCATGGAGCTGATCAAGTTCAACCTATTCGACAATAATGACACCTATCAGGATTATGTGCAGGGAAAAGATGGAACTGCCGGGCCTGTGCTGAAAGTCTGGGAGTCCATGCGTTTACCCGCAGATCACCCCGACTTTCATGCCGTGGGCGGCGACAGCCAGCAACTCTGTCAAGGCGATTTGATTCGCTTCCGCAGTTTGACGGGTATTTGCAATGACATCAAGAACCCTTTGATGGGTTCCACACATATGCCATTCGCACGGAATGTTCAGTTTGAAGCCACTTATCCTGATTTGGGCAAGGAGGAACTGGCGCGCAATCGCCACGGTGACCGCCTTGGACTGTTAAAACCCGACCCACAAGTCATTAGCCGAGTATTGTTCACCCGGCAACAAACCCAACCCGAAAAATGCCAATCTGGCTACGGAGCAGCGGACTTTTCCCCGGACTCAAAATGCGATTACCAAAAAGCACCGTTCTTTAATGTATTAGCGGCTTATTGGATACAATTCATGACCCATGATTGGTTTTCCCATCTGATCGAGGGGCATAACCAAGACCAAACCCAGTCTACAGGTTGCCTAACCCGGCGTGTCGGCAATATTGACAAGCCGCTTACCCCGGAAGAAATCCAACAACTGGGCTGCCGTCCCGGTGATACCATCGACAAAGGGTTTGTGGACAAATCGAACAATCCGGTGAAATTTAGCCGCAATGGTAAACAATACCTGTCACGTGCTTACCGGACTACAGACAATACTGTCACCGCTTGGTGGGATGCCTCACAGCTTTATGGTTATGACGAAACTTCGCGCAAGCGGGTCAAGCGGGACCCAAAAGATCCGGCCAAGTTGCTGTTAATTCCGGCGGGCAAACGTCTTGGCGAGGGCGAAAAGCTCGGCTACTTGCCAAGATTCACCCAGTCCGACCCTATCATCCCGCAGTGGGCGGGTCAGGAATCGACCGCATTTCCCGACAACTGGACAGTGGGCTTGAGTTTTTACCACAACTTGTTTGCCAGGGAACATAACCAATTTGTCACGGCTTTTCGTGCCCAAGCCAAACTCACCCCCGATGCCGATTCGGGACTGCGCAACCCAGCCAAACCTGATGCGGTCATCCGTTACAAGGATGTGAGCGCAAACGAATTGTTCGAAGTGGCCAGGTTGGTGATTGCGGCAGAAATTGCCAAAATCCATACGACGGAATGGACTCCCCAACTGCTTTACAACGAACCCTTATATCTGGGCATGAACGCCAACTGGCATGGTTTATTCCAAAACCAACCTTTGGTGGCGAATGCGCTTCGGAAAGTCATCCAAGACAAGCTTGAGAATTCCAAAGACCCCAAACACGCCAACCAAATCTACTCCGTGCTGGCATCCGGTCCCGGCATCTTCGGCATGGGTAGCCGTGTTTACAAAGACGATGCCATTTTCGACCACTATGATCCGGCCAAGACTGATGTATGGAGCTTGAAGAATCCTGACCACATCAACGGAGGTGTCAATCATTTTGGGTCTCCCTTCAACTTTCCAGAGGAGTTCGTAACGGTCTACCGTCTGCATCCACTGCTGCCGGATTTGATCGAATATCGGGATTGGGGCGATCCCAACACCGTCAAAAACAACATTCCTGTGGTTGCAACCTTGCGCGGACAAGCCACAGAGGCGATGGAGCAGCGCGGGCTGGCAAGTTGGGGTTTGTCCTTGGGAAGGCAAAGGCTTGGGCTGCTGACGCTTCAAAACCAGCCGCAATTCCTGCAAAACTTAATCATGCCAAGGTTGAATTCCTCCACTGGCAAGATTGATGTCGCTGCACTGGACTTGATTCGCGACAGGGAACGGGGCATCCCGCGCTTCAACGAGTTTCGCCGTCAATACGGGCTAAGGCAGTTGACCAGTTTTGATGATTTTATCGACCCGCATTTGGCTCAAGACTCCCCTGAACGGGACCGGCAGAAGCAGTTGACAGTCCAATTACGGGAAATTTATGGTCAGCATAGCTGTGATCAGACTAAAATCATCACCTCCGCGCAATTGAACCAAGACGGTAGCCCGATTAATGATTGCCTAGGCCGTCCCAATGGCAGTATGGTGGACAATATCGAAGACGTGGATACTGTCGTGGGCTGGCTGGCTGAATTCTCCCGGCCCCACGGGTACGCCATTTCCGAAACGCAATTTCAAGTTTTTATCCTCAATGCCTCCCGACGGCTGTTTAGCGACCGGTTCTTTACGTCTAGTTTCCGTCCCGAGTTTTACACCAACTTAGGCGTGGAGTGGGTAGTGAATAATGGGCCAGATGGAAAAATCATGGAACAGGGCAAACCTAATGGACACGAGATCGAAGTTTCGCCGTTGAAGCGTGTGCTGTTGCGAAATCTACCGGAATTGAAACCGGAACTGGACACCGTGGTGAACGCATTCGACCCTTGGGCACGTGACCGGGGCGAGTATTATTCTTTGCAATGGAAACCGAGGCCCGGAGCCGAAACGGACCCCGCATTCGAAAAATCCCAATAATGCGTGAGGTCTTAACTCTACAGCGTCAATTCCGTTGGCGGGGGCTTGATTGGCAATATAAGCACCATAACAGGGCATAGAAACAACCATAAAACACCCTTCAATTTAAAAAAAGCGCCTATTTTGGCGCTTTTTTTGTTAGGCAAAATAATAGGCATTTTGGCCAGAAATCTGTGCATGGATAGATCATTCGTAAATATTTCTATAAGTCATAAATTTTTATGCTTTTTCATGTCTAATCGCCAAGGTGCGGAAAAATAATTTTTAAAAATATTTACTATTGATACGAAACTATGTATCTTTATTGTGCCATCAAAATTGTTTGCTCTACTATTGTGCATTTTCGTAAATCTAACCCGTCCTTGGAGAAGCCACTCATGACATTTTTCATTGATGCTGCTGTTAACCCTATTTTCAAATTCATGATATCGAAATTGTTGGCGTTTCTGTTTGACCCTGCCGCCATCCATGCACAGGCATTGCCAAAGCAAACGACTGAATCTCTACATAAAATAATGAGTAAGCCAATGAAATTAAACATATTCTGCTTTGTAGTTTTACAACTTGCCTTTATCATCCCCTCACCAGCCCAAGCCGACACCCATCCTCCGCTAGTGGGTAAAGTGATTCATCAAGCACCGAAATCCTCTTGCTTGGTCAAAGACGATGCAGAGGGTCAAGCCAAAGATCTGGCGGTTACTTCGGCAAAAAGCTATTGCCGCAGCGAGGGTTTCGGATGGCGTTCCTCGTCAGTCAAGGACTTGGGGAGCTTAGATTGCCATCGTTGCGGTGACGATCATTATTCCTGTGGGTATAGTAATATTTCCTTCGAATGCCGCAAGGCAAACCCTCAATTAAGTCTGTCGGAATGGTTTTCGGCTTCGCGATGAATTTCCCTGATCTCTCCCTAATATAACCACGCCTAAGAAAGGCAAGACTTCCCCCACTCCTTACAGCTATCACTCGTTTTACCCCTCCCCTTTTTTTACCGCGAAAAATAGCCAGTGCCTTTCGGCGTGGCGCGGGGTAAAATCCTTTTATGGGGCAAGAAATACAACTAAACCAATTCAAACCAGAACATTTCGCATTGTTCGAACATCGGCTTGCCGACGAAACCGAATTGATGGCGGAATGGCTTAAACTTGGCCGCTTTGCCGGTGATGCTCATGTCGGTGGCTTTGAATTGGAGGCTTGGTTAATCAACCCTGCCCATTTGCCCACACCCATCAACGAACAGTTTCTTGAACGCCTTGCCCATCCACTGGTTGTGCCTGAGTTATCCAAATTCAATGTGGAACTCAATGGAACCCCCCAGCCACTGCAAGGACATGCCCTGTCGCTGATGGATCGCGAACTGTCGGCAACATGGAAAAACTGTCGCTCCGTGGCCACCGACTTGGATAGCCTGATGATCCTGATCGGCATATTGCCAACGGTCAGGGATTCAGACCTTTCCTTGGATAATATGTCTTCTTTAAATCGCTTTCGTGCGCTGAATACTGAAATTATCAAACGTCGGCTTTGTCAACCCTTGCGACTGAAGATCGAAGGCCATGAGCGCTTGGCTCTGTTGCATGAAGATGTCATGCTGGAGGCGGCGACGACCTCCTTCCAAGTGCATTTGCAAGTGCCAGCCACTCAGATAGTCCGCTACTACAACGCCACGTTGATTTTATCCGCGCCTATGGTTGCGGTTGCCGCCAACTCGCCATTTTTGTTTGAAAAGCAATTGTGGGACGAAACACGCATTCCTTTATTTGAACAAGCAGTGGATACTTGCGGTGAAAGCCGGGTGACTTTTGGTTCGAATTATCTCAAAAACTCCCCGGTGGAACTCTTCATCGACAATCAACAACGCTTCCCGGTTTTACTGCCGATGGATTTGGGTGACGATGCGACGCAGTTTAACCACCTGCGCCTGCACAATGGCACTCTGTGGCGCTGGAACCGCTTGTTGCTAGGGATTGATGACCAAGATAATCCCAATATTCGCATCGAACATAGGACCATGCCTGCAGGACCTTCTATTGTCGACATGATTGCCAATGCGTCACTTTATATTGGGGCGGCACAGAGTCTGGCTAATCGCCATTATCCGCCAGAAAATCTCATTTCATTTCGTGATGCACGTTCAAACTTCTACCGGGCAGCCCGCAGCGGACTGGAATCCAGTCTGATTTGGCTGGATGGCAAGGAAACAAGCCTGCGAAATCTACTGCTCGCAGAGTTAATTCCAATGGCTTCTGAAGGTTTGCAGCAATTAGGCATAAACAGAGATGACATTGAACATTACCTTGGCATTATCCGCAACCGGGTCGAGAGCGGTCAAAATGGCGCGAATTGGCAAAAAAAATATGTCACCCGGTACGGGCGAGATTTCTCCCAAATGACAGCCGCCTATCTTCAAAATCAACTTAGTGGAAAACCAGTGCATGAATGGGATGTTTGAATGCTAAACAGACTCGACCAATTGCCGCCGGGATTCTTGCAAGCCAATGCCAGCGACTTGCAAGACTTACTGGGGGGTCCAACGCTTATCCATTTCAAAGGCCGACGCCCCGAACCTTTGTTCGTCTCCATCCTGCTCCACGGCAATGAAAACACGGGCCTGAATGCGATGCAGCGAGTCTTGTCGCAATATCACACCAAACCTCTGCCCAGGTCTTTGTCGCTGTTTATCGGCAATGTTGCGGCGGCTCGGTCAGGGGTGCGGCGATTGGATAACCAGCCGGATTACAATCGCGTTTGGCCAGGCTGTGAACCACAAGGTTTGCCAGAAGAGCTGATGATGGCGCAAGTCGTCGAGGAAATGCGCATCCGCAAGGTGTTTGCCAGCATTGATATTCACAACAATACTGGTCTTAACCCGCATTATGCTTGCATCAACCGCTTAGATCAGCGTTTTTTACAGCTTGCTAATTTATTTTCAAGGATTGCCGTGTATTTTGTCAGGCCAGTCGGCATACAAGCCATGGCATTTGCGGACTTATGCCCTTCAGTGACGGTGGAATGCGGCAAGATAGGCTCCCTAGCCTCCGACGACCATGCCGCTAACTTTGTCGAAGCTGCGTTGCACTTAGACCACTTCCCAAGTCATCCAGTGAA
>CAIOOA010000211.1 GCA_903859815.1 uncultured Methylococcaceae bacterium
AAGATGGTCAGGCGACACTCGCAATTGGGATCGGCCAGAAACTGTCTCCCTCAATCCGGACAAATCCGACCATCAGAAAAAGCAGGAATCGACACAAAATCAAAACTGAAAATGCGACATCTTACTTGACAACGACCGGTTCCTTGTATGTGTGCGGCTTTTCGGAAATCTTGGCGGATTTGAAGCACCCGGCTTCAAAATATTTCAAGCATTGTCGTTGGCTGATTTGGCATTAATTCTATTTGCAGACTATGCAGGACAACTAACTCAAAGACGCAATCACAACCTCCCTATGGCTTGCTAAAGAAATAACTGATGAAGGGCGCAAAAAGTCGTAAGCTGCGATAAAATCAAAGATGCCACTTATCTACAACACATGAGGAAACCATGCCATCAACTCACCGCATACAGATAGACCCAACCGTCTGTCATGGCAAACCATTTATTCAGGGAACCCGTGTGCCTGTCTCCATTGTGGTTGGTAGCCTAGCCGGAGGTATGACAATCGAGGAAGTGCAACAAGAATACGATTTGACTCAGGAAGACATCCAAGCTGCCTTGGCGTTCGCCAATGATTTAGTGCAACAGGAATCTTTCCATAGACTTCCCCAAGTCGCGTGATGGACTTCCTGCTGGATGCCAATATGCCAAGGTCAGCCTTGCGAGCATTGACCGATGCGGGTCATTTGGTCATTCTCGATTTTAACCGGGTTCGATTCCGCCCTGCCTTAAAACCATCATGATTCCCGGACACATCGCACTGACAGAAACCGTTGGAATAATCCAAGTTATGTCAAACTTTCTTAAGGCAGATGATAAAGACCCATCAAATCAACCTTTTCATCTGCAAAAATGGCTAGTTCTTGCCGCAACCGTGTGATTGATTTAATATGCTTGTCAATATGACCATGATCTTATTGATTTAGGTTGCAATGCGCCTTATGTGGATGGTCAGATCGCTTCGATTGCTGTTGTCAACAGTTTGATTTTTGGTAACACGCAATGTAGAGAACTTCAAATGCTTCAGCCAGTTGCGCTTGGAGAACTGGTTGAAAACTGACCAGTTTGCCATGCTCATCATTCCTAGCCTTTCATTTTACCCATGACCAACCTGATTCAAGTCGAACAACTTTATCGCTATTACGGCGAACACTGCGCCGTCAATGATGTTAACTTCTCTTTGGAAAGAGGGGAGATTCTTGGGTTTCTCGGTCCCAACGGGGCGGGCAAGACTACCACGATGCAAATGATTTGCGGCAATCTTGCCCCCACTGCGGGTTTGATTTTCATCAATGGGATTGACATTTTGGACCAGCCTAAGGAAGCCAAACGTGAATTGGGCTATTTGCCTGAAGTCCCGCCAGTGTACAAGGAGTTGTCTACCTATGAATTCCTGAAATACTGCGCAAAATTGCACCGTCTTCCGAATGGAAAAATCGCCAAGGCGGTTGATAATGCCATGGAGCGCTGCGGGTTGTCGGAAGTGGGTTCGCGCTTGATTGGAAATTTGTCCAAAGGCTATCAGCAGCGCGTGGGCATCGCCCAAGCCATTTTGCACAATCCGGCTGTCATCATCCTTGATGAGCCGACCGTGGGCTTGGACCCTATCCAAATCCGCGAGATTCGCGAATTGATCCGCGAATTGGGCAAGGAACATGGCATCATACTGTCAACGCACATCCTCCCTGAAATACAGGAGGTGTGTACGCGAGTGCAGATCATCCATCAGGGTCGATTGGTGTTGAATGATAGCATCGAAGGTCTTGAGCGCAACATGCGGGCCTTAAGCGTGTTGTTGAAAACTGCTTCAGCCCCCAACTTAGTCAAACTGTATAATATCAAAGGCATTCTATCGATTGAAGACATGGGGGAAAACCGCTATCGAATATTCCATGAAAAGGACTCCAACCCTGCTGCCGCAATCGCCGAAATCGTCGTGTCAGAAGGCTTGGGTTTGTTGGAATTGACACCGGAAAAACGCAGCATGGAACAAATTTTTATCGAGATCACCCAACACAACCCAGAACCCAAGGAGATGACTATTCAATGATGGTTTTCACGATTGCGGGGCGCGAACTTCGCACCATGTTTCTATCGCCTTTGGCGTGGGCAATCCTAGGCGTGATTCAGATTATCCTAGCCTTGCTGTTCTTAATGTTGCTTGACCAATATGTCAACGATATCCTCCCTCGTTTTTCCGGGTACGAGCAAATGCCGGGTGTGACCGATTTTGTCGTGACAGGCTTGTTTCAAAATGCGGGTGTCATCCTTTTAATGGTTTGCCCGTTATTGACCATGCGTTTAATCAGTGAGGAGCGGCGCAATCGCACGTTGAGTTTGCTGTTTAGCGCCCCGATTTCCATCAGCGAGATCGTATTGGGGAAATACTTAGGGGTGTTGGCTTTTTTGCTCATTATGGTGGGCATGATCACCTTAATGCCCCTTTCCCTATTGGCGGGGGGTGGATTGGATTTTGGCAAATTGGCTGCTTGTGTATTGGCATTGTGCTTGCTGATTGCAGCGTTTGCCGCTTTGGGCCTGTTTATATCCGCGTTGGCTAATCAACCGACGGTCGCAGCCATCAGCACATTCGGGGCTTTATTGCTGTTGTGGATCATTAACTGGAGCAGGAGCGGCGCTGGCGGGGTACTGGAATATCTGTCCATGTTACATCACTACGACAAGCTGTTATCGGGTTTGGTCACAACGGAGAATTTGTTATATTTTTGCCTGTTCATCCTTGCCTTCCTCGTGCTGAGCATTCATGTTTTGGATAATGACCGTCTGCAAAAATGAAGATCAACGCCCGTAAACATCTAGAAATTCGTCTCCAAAATTTTATTTTCACTTTATTGTTCCTTGCCGTCATCGCCTTGCTCGGCTGGTTAAGCACTCGTTATTCATTAAAATTCGATTGGACGGCTAGTGCGCAGCACACCTTGTCTCCGGCCAGTGTGAAAGTTTTGGATTTGTTTCATGAACCGATTCAAGTCACCGCCTATGTTCGTGAGGAAAAAAACCTAAGAGATGCCATTGCCGAGCAGATTTCCAAGTATAGTGTCCACAAACCAGACATGAAGTTGAGGTTTGTGAACCCAGACATCCAGCCAGATGAGATACGAAAACTGGGCTTTACTGACCGCAACGTCATTCGCATAGAATATCAAGGACGCAGCGAACTGGTCATGGAACCGACTGAAACCGCGATCACCAACGCCTTGCAACGCTTGTCCCATGCCAAGGATCAACACATCGTGTTTTTGGAAGGGCATGGTGAACGTTCGCCCAAAGGCCAAGCCAATTTCGACTTAGGCCAGTTTGGCGAGGAGTTGGGCCGCAAGGGCATCAAGTTCTCACTGGTTAACTTAGCCAAGACCTCCAGCATACCCGACAATACGGATGTGCTGGTGCTGGATGGCCCAAAGGTCAACTTGCTACCCGGCGAGGTTTCCCAGATTTTGGAATACGTCAAACGTGGCGGCAATCTTTGGTGGATGGCCGATCCCGGCGATTTGCATGGTCTAGCCCCCTTGGCCGAGTTATTGGGGCTGACATTCTTATCAGGTACGGTGGTGGATGCCTCCACCCAATTGTTTGGGATTGATGACCCAACCAATGCTTTGGTTGCCGACTATCAAAACCATCCGATTACCTCTGGCTTTGAGGTGATGACGGTGTTTCCGTCTGCCGTCGCCTTGGACAAAGCGGGTGAAAGTCCGTTTGTTCGTGTTCCGTTTTTAAGCACGGTTCGATCCGCTTGGACGGAAACCGGGCCCATAGAAGGCAAGATCAAGTTTGATGCAGACCAAGGAGAACACGAAGGGCCGCTGACAATTGGTTTCGCGTTGACGCGAGAAAAGGACAAGGCTACCCCGAACAATCCCGATGAAAAGAATGTTGCCGACAGGGCTAGGCTTGAAAATCAGCGGATTGTGGTCATCGGCGATGGCGACTTCCTTAGCAATTCCTATTTGGGCAACGGTGGCAATCTCAATTTGGGTTTGAATATCATCAATTGGCTAAGCGAAAATGATCAACTCATCAATATCCCGGCCAAAGTTGCGGTCGATAAAACCTTGGCACTTTCCAACATGGCGATGGTGTTGATTTTCGTGGGCTTCCTATTGTTGTTGCCATTGTTGCTGTTTGCTGGCGGCGCTTTCATTTGGTTTAAACGGCGGGGTCGTTAATGAAGCCTAAAATGTTGCTTAACCTGGTTTTGCTGATTGTACTCGCCGCCTTGATCGGAGTGGTGTTTTTAGAGCCCGGCAAAGAAGAGGCTAACCCTGTTAGCCTAACCAATCAGGATGTTGATGCCATTGATCGGTTTGAACTGAAGAATCAGGAAAACTTGGTTTTTGAAAAAAAGGCTGGTCACTGGTGGCTAAGCTCCCCGTTTCAAGCCCCGGCTAATGACATCCGCATCAAGCAATTGCTGAAGATTCCGAATGCTGAAAGCCGTGCCCATTATCCAGTCAAATCCGATGAACTGGGCAAATTCGAACTCGAAAAACCGAAAGCAGAGTTGAAGCTAGGCCAGATCACCTTACGATTCGGGGGCTTGGAACCTATCGACATGCTACGTTATGTGCAAATTGGTGACACGCTGCATTTGGTGACGGACGATTTTTCCCATCAATTGTTTGCCAAGGCAACGGATTTTGTTGATAAAAAACTGCTGCCGGAAGATGCAAAAATCAAAGAGATTGCCATTCCGGGTTTACGCGCAAGCTTAGGTGACAAAGGGCAATGGTCACTTGAACCTCCCGCTGACGGAGAAGGCATGTCCGAATGGGTCACTGCATGGCAATCGGCACGAGCCATTGAGGTCAATCGTCATGAAGGCCCGTCAGTCGGTGACAAAATCAATATCACCTTGACAAATGGCCCAATCATTGAATATTTAATCCTTCAGCGCGAACCTGATCTACTGCTCCTGCGCCCGGATTGGAAATTGGAATACTTGGTTGCGGGAGAACCGGGTAAACGCTTATTAGGCTTGCAAAAACCCAGTGTGGAAAGTGAAAAGGAACAAGAGGAAGAATCAGAGTCCCCCCCAAAAAGTGAAGCAGAAGGTGTGATGGAGGGTGAGTCAGTCGAAGATAGTAATTCCGACAGTGAATAATGGAGCCACACATTGCCTGAACTTCCTGAGGTAGAGACCACCCGGCGAGGTATTGAACCCTATGTGCTGGGTAATGTCGTGCAAGGGCTTATTGTTCGCCAACCCAATATGCGCTGGCCCGTACCCAATGATTTACATGAAAAAATCGTAAACCAAAAAATCCTTAGCCTGACTAGGAGGGGGAAATATATTATTTTTTCATTTGGGACGGGGGCGCTAATCGTCCACCTAGGTATGTCAGGGAGTTTGCGCATTACTCAGGCAAACGCTTTGGTCAAAAAGCACGATCATATCGACATACTGTTTTCTCAAGAAGTTTGTCTGCGGTATCACGACCCCCGCCGCTTCGGCTGTTTAGTCTGGGCAGAAGGCGATCCGCTGAGCCACCCACTGTTGGCTGAGCTTGGGCCAGAACCTTTTGATGAAAAGTTTAATGGGGACTATTTATATCAGTCGGCGCAGAACAAGACATCGGCGGTGAAGAGCTTCATCATGGATAGTCACATCGTCGTAGGGGTAGGCAATATATACGCCAACGAAGCCTTGTTTCGGGCTGGGATCGACCCAAGGCGGTCGGCTGGAAGGATAAGCTTGAAGCGCTATGATCACTTAGCCGGGTTGATTGTTGAAGTGCTAACACAAGCGATAACCCAAGGCGGTACGACATTAAGGGATTTTGTCAACGCCAGCGGCAAACCGGGTTATTTCCAGCAAACACTTGCAGTTTATGGAAGGGATGGCGAACCTTGCGTGATTTGTGGTTCACCCGTCATTTCAGTCCGGCTTGCCCAGCGGTCCACTTTTTTTTGTCCGCGTTGCCAGCACTAGACAATTTTCAAACAACCGGTATTTTCCCTTTTTAGGGGATAATGAAAGCCTCGTGCAAAATGACTTTCCACACAAAATTTCCAACCCCTTATAGCTTTTCCTGTTCCGCCAATTCGATGAACTTTCGAACAAACCCGACGGCAGCGTAAATCAATATCGCATAGAGTATCCACTCTTGAATGGACACGCTGCCAGGGTCGTCATCAAAGAAGACGATGCCAATCGTAGAAAACAGCGCTAGGCCAAAATAGTTGTACATGCTTGCCTCATTGGTGGACTTAGTTTGATGGGGGGGTTATCTTCGGAGCATTGAATCCAGTGCCTTGTTCCATGATGATGGGTGAATTGGTGGGGCTAGGGTCGTAAAGGTTGCTTAGCCTACGGCGGTATTCATTGGTGATTTGCTGCGAACTGGTCGAGTTTTCGACCACCCGGGGTGTGATAAGCACCACCAGTTCAGTGCGAGTCAGTTTCTTGCTGGTACTGCTGAACAACGGACCTAGCCATGGCAGTTCTGACAAAATAGGAATACCCGTCACGTTTCCTTCTGCAATTTCATTTATCAGGCCACCCAGTATCACCGTTTCACTCGATTTAATCGCCACTTGGCTGGTGACTTTCCGCTGCCTGATGGTGGGCGAACTTATCGAACTCGCCTTAGTCGCTGCTTCATCGACATTATCCACTGCTTGCTCGATTTCCATCGAAACCAAACCGCCTGCGTTGACGCGGGGACGGACTCTTAGCTGAACACCCGTTGGCCTGTATTGAATCGACTGCGTCCCCAACACACCAGAAGCAGTGCCCACACTCGGAACAGCCGCAACTGAACTGAGGATGGGTACTTGATTACCGACGACAATGCTCGCCTCCTGATTGTTTAGCACCATTAGCGAGGGTGATGACAAAACATTGGCCTTTCCTTTGCTTGCGAGCATGTCCAGCATCAGATTAAGACCTTGACCTGAAGTGAGTAAATAGCTAAATCCACCACTGGCATAGGCAGCGCCCGCTTCAGTAACGGCCCTAAACATTGAATAGCCACTCGTTTCTCCTTGGTTATGAGTAAAAAACCACTTGATTCCATACTTTAATTCATCGGTCAAGGCCACTTCGATAATCGTGGCATCAATCAGAACCTGCATGGGCATGATGTCCAATTGTTTGATGACTGACTCGATATCGCGATAGTCCGGAGGCTTCGCCATGACAATGAGAGCATTGTTGAGCGGGTCGGCCACAATTTTCATGTTATTGCCCAAATCGGCGACCTGTGAGCTTCGATTTCTTTGGTTGCCGGAGCCGCCCGAACTGCCTCCACCCCCGAATGATCCTCCTGAACCCGATCCAAAGGAACCAGAACCCGACGACCCACTGGAACCGAAACCACTGCCGCTGCCCCCCCCTCCAAAACCAGATGAGGACGATGAACCGCCGAAGCCCGACGAGGACGAGCCACCCATGCCGGACGAAGACGAACCGCCGAAGCCCGACGAGGACGAGCCACCCATGCCGGACGAGGAAGAGCCTCCCCCCATCCCGGATGAAGACGAACCGCCAAAGCCGGACGAAGACGAACCGCCCAAACCCGAAGAAGAGGAACCGCCATAACCGGATGAAGAGCCTCCCCCGCCGCCAATTGTGGAGCCGCTCATTCCGGGGGCCAATGATGCCCCCGGTGTCCGGTTGCCTCTGCCACCTTGACCGAATATCTGGCTTAGGGTATTGGCTAACTCCAATGCATCCACATTTTGAACCCGATAGACATGCATGTTGCTGGTTTTAGTGGGGTTGTAGCGATCTAGCCGCTCAATCCAAGTTTGCACCTCGTCTAGGTAGCGAGGTTGCGGAGACACCACGAGGATGGATTGCAGGCGCTCGATGGGCATCAAGCGGAACATGCCCGCCATCGGCCCTTTACCACTAACCGTCAGCAGCTTGTCCAATTCTTCGGCAACCGTGCCTGCCTCGACATTTTTCAACGGGAACAACCCAACGGACATGCCTCGCATAAAATCGACATCAAAGATGCTGATAGTCTCCATGACACTTTGCAATTCGTCGGCACTGGCCGCCAATAATAGCAAATTCCTGTTTTCATCGACGCGGATAACCGATTTCGGCGGCATCAGGGGTTCGATGACTTTCTGCATTTCCGCCGCACCGACGTAGCGTAAAGGAACCACTCGCAGTTGAAAACCGGGCGGAATGGATTGTCCAAACCGACCCACCCCTACGGAAGGGGCATTAACCGTGCCTGTGGCCTCCGGTTCGATGCGGTAAAGTGATCGGTCTTTGATCAGTACCGCTCCGTTGGTTTTCAGTAGCATCTCCAAAGTGGGGATCATTTCGTCTTCAGTCAATGCACGTGTGGTTTGGAGACTGACCTTCCCCGTGACTTTTGGACTAATGACGTAGTTGACTTTTAACGTATCCCCTAGTATCACCTTCGCCACTTCACTCAGTTCGGCATCTTCGAAATTGAGTGTATATTTTCCTTCCCTCGGCGGCACACTTCGTTTGGTGGAACCGATACCGCCTTTGTCAGGCGAACCGAACAATGTCCCAGTGGCTGGATAGACCTCCTCTCTGGTCGCCCCTCTTGGTTCAGTAATTTCCGTAGGTGGCGGCTCAGCTTGGGGTTTGTCGTTTCGAATGACCAAGGCTTTGGGTAAAGGCATTTTCTTGCCTCCGGCAGGACCCATGTATTCGCAACCTGCCAGCAATAGGAGTGCGGTTGCCACGGCAGTGGCGCAAACCCACTTACCAGAAAACGCTTTCAAAGCTCTGGAGGAATCTTCATTGCTCATTTTGCTGGAACTCTTCTGGTTGTTGCATTGGGGTTTCATCAACGGGTTCATTCGGTTGTTCTGAATCAAAAGGTGGTTCTGGCATATTCGGGTTATTGGGATTCATCGTTCCAAAAGGGGGAGGTTGCTGACCCGGTATGCCGGGTTGGCCAAATGGGGGCGGCGTGCCAGGAGGTCCAATCTGCGGACCACCGGGAATTAAGCCTGGTTTTGCTGTGCCCTGCCCTTTTTTCTGCTTTGGTTTGGCCAGCTTGAGTTCTTCCTTGGTTCCGTCCTGTTCCATGATTGCCTTGTCTGATTCCAAGCCAGACACTTTCCAACCGCCTATCGAATCATTGATGTGAAGACGCTTATATTTGCCTTGCGCATCGACGAAAAGGCCCATGGTGACTTTGGGGGCTAAAATGATACCCATCAGTTTGACGGCCAGTGGCTTTTTTTCCACCGGAGCGGCTTCCGGCTCGTTGGCATCCTGTGTGACAGGGCGCCTGCCCTCCATGAACAAGGGCCGTTCGATGGTCGCGGAATATTCTTCAAGGCTGGGCAAGTCGGCATGTTGCTCTTCAATGGGTTGGGCATTCATGTGTGTTTCAACCTTGGTTGCCAGCAATTTTTTCAAATCGGCTTGTTTATGCCGGTAGTGGAGCCATTGCGAGACGAGCAACACACCTAGCAGCGCCGAGATAGCAAAAATCAACAAGGCCAAGTTGTATTCCCGAAAGCGTTTGAACATGTTCAACTTCCCCTGATGTAGCCGACCACATCGAAATCGACGCTGAGTTTGTCCGTCACTTTGCCCGGTTTCCGCCCCGGCAGTGCTGGTTGAGCGATTCTAATCGGTCGAATGTTCAAGTTTTCCACAAAAAGGATAGGATGCCCCGATTCAAAAGCATGGAGCACATCCCTTAGCACTGTGGTACTGCCAGTCATGCGCAATTTCACAGCGACCCGGGTGAACTGCTCTTCCTTGTGCTCGGGTATGACTTGGGTACTGATCAATTCCCCCCCTGCCCGGTTGACCGCTTCCTTGATGAGGGTTTGCAAATCGGCTGAGGCAAGGGCAGCAGTGTCCCTGGCAATCAACCGGCCTTCGGCTTTGCCTTGTTTTTTGATTTCCTCCAGCCGGTTTAGCCAAAAGTCTTTTTCTGCTGCAATTTTGCGCATCTTTTGCAGTTTGAATTCCAAGTCTTCAATGCGTTCCCGATAACCGTTGCTGACGGCGTAAAGCGGACCCAAAATTCCTAAAAAGATTATCAGGACTACGCCAATCAATAATGCCAGCGCGGAAACCCTCGATTTATTCAGCCGGTTTTTCAGAAAACCTCCCGTTTACGACTTCGCTGGCGATTTGGAAGCGCTCCTGTCCATTGGAAACATCTTTAGTGACAGGTGAAACGAAGCTTGTGTTTTTGAAAAAGGGTGAGGCTTCCATGCGTTCAATCAAGCTGGAAGCGGCGGGCGATTGCCCCTGAATGATGACTTTGTGTTCCCGGTATTGCAATCCGTTGAGTGAAGTCTGATCGGGTATGACCTTGGTGAGTTCTTCCAGCATGTCAACCATGGATGGTTCATGGCGTTTTTTTTGCAGTAGAAAACCGTTTTCATTGGAGAGCTTTTCTGCGTTTTCCCGTAACTCTTGAACTTCTTTGGCTACTTTTGTCACCGCCTTGACTTGGGACTGCAATTCTTCCACAAGGCGTTGATTCATCAGTATGGGAAATCCTAGAGCAATAAGCAATAATGAAAAGAACACCGCTACCGCTGCGAGAGTGACGATTCTTGGCACGCGGCTTTTTTGTGGGCGAAATTTTTCCGGCAACAGATTATGCCTCAGGGCGTCATGCCCGGTTTCCAGATCAACCCGCTCAGGCCGCCAGCCAAAGGCAAGCAGTTCATCCAGAATGCTGTCCAGAGTCTTTTTTGGGGATAAAGCCAATTCGACACGGATTTGTCGGGTCGCCGCCAAACGGTCTAACAATTTAACATCATAATAGACTTGATTCGCGTTGAACGGGGTTAACCGGTCCATCTCAAAGGCGGTGACTTGCTGCAAATTTTCCTCCGCGACCGCTGGAAGCTTGAAGACTTTGGTCAAGGATTGTTGCGGACGAAGGCGCAAAATCAATTCGGCATTATCCAAGTCTGGGTGTTCGGCGAGCAATTGTTCGCGTTTGCCCGTTGCATTTTCATCCAGGGGCAAAAGCCCCAATTCGCGAACATCCTCATCCGTGAAGTAGGCAACGCTTAAACCCTCTTCCTTGCGAGACAAGACCAGGCGAGACCTTCCCCCCCCCAACAGTTTGAGCAAAGGTTTGGGGACTAAAAATGCAAGCTCCCCGCTCCACCAGCTAAGGAACTTTTGAAAGTTTAAATCGATACGAGTATCAAGCTTGAGCATAGGGGCTTATTTAGGCGTGGCAGATTCAGTGGTGGAGGTTTGATCCGACCCTAATAGCTGTTGCTTCCAACTTAGGAAGGCAAAGGGTGCGCCATTGTTGCGTGAGAACTGGCGACGGGCCACCACTTTAAGACCTGCACCGGGTCCGGCGTCGGTACGCGATTGCGCATATATCGTATACGCAGTATCACCGCCACCGATGACGCGGACCCCGCCGGGGGGGACGTTCAAGGGTGGTGGGGGGGTGTTGGGCTGGCTGGCTCTGCGCTGATTCAAAAACTCTTTGACAGTGTTTTCATCCAAGCCAAACAACAACCGCAAGGCTTCACCCGACGCTTTTTGCGGATTGATCCCATCTTGACCCGTGTAAATTGTCAGCAACGGCTCTAATTTCCTGTAAAGGGCAGGGGTCATCCCCAACACCATTTGCAATTCCTCCAATGCTTGAAAGTTTTTATTTTGTGGAACATGGGCCTTGCCTTCTGCTTGGTAATCCTTAGCCTCTGCACCATTGAGTCGCTTCATATCGTCGCTGTCACGCCAATCGAGGATTTTATCCATCAAGGAAGAGGCTGCCATATCGTCGCCGCCCATCATTTTGCCGAGGACTGTGCGTAATGTTTGCTCTGAAGCCGAATTAATGTCGATTTTGCCACTCTCGTCAAATATGGTGACGCCTACCACCCCTTCGCTAAATGTCACTGTGTAGTAAGTGCCGTCGCTACGCCAACGCTTAAGGGGATCGGGTAAGCTTAACATGATTAATGCATAGTTTACGCCAGCATCGGCCAAGGCCAAACCCCTAGCGCGATCCTTCGCATTACTCACCAGACCCGTATTCCTCTGTGTTGACAGGGAAAAGCTTCCAGCCATGATAGTCAGCAATGACACCATCCATAGTACCACCACCATGGCCACCCCACTTTGCAATCCCGAAGCTAATCTTGTGCGCCGCTTCATTGGCCAGTCTCGGCACGTGGGGCGACGACGATGGAAGGCCATGGCGGTTCGTCACGCAGGGTGACATCCACGCGGATGAGAGACGGTAAAAAGTTCTCCTTCCATTCCCTCACCCATTGCGACTCCCCATTGGCGTTATTGGCATTGTTTTTTTTATAAAAGGAAAACCGTATTTGTTTGACATTTTCCAACACCAACACATCTTCGATAGGTTCGACATTGCCACCTTTCTCGCCAGTGGAAAAGGGCCGCATCGCAAGTTTAAGGTCATTACGTTCGCCTTCTTCAACCAAGCGTAGCCGAAACTTATAGATGCCGCCACGCACCTGTGGGGGCAAGGTTCCGGCATATTCTAGCCAGTCCTCACCGCCTCGAAACAGCAGTTGGGGCGGAGCGCCAACCTGCCTGGCATCCGTTGGGCTTTCAAATAATGGCTTGACATCGCTCAGATGGGCGCGAAAAAAATTATCCACCACCAAAAGGCGGGAGGCTCGATCCGCCAAACGTTCGCCTTGGTTCCAACTGTCCACACCGATGCGCATTCCGCCCAGCAAAAGGGTCATCATGATGGATAAAAGCACGGTGGCAATGATGATTTCAAGCAGCGTGAAGCCGGTTTGACTAGCCATATTGTTGATCGGTTTCATCGTGGCCCGAACCCGCCAAATCCCTGGTTCCGGTTGTTTGCCACCAGCCGTAAAGTGGATAGGGTAAACGAATGAGGATCGTTGTCAGCACCCCATGCCACGGTCACATCCACCCAGTAGGGTTTGAAGTTAAGGCTGTCAGGCAAAGGCTCCCCGGCAGGCACAAAGGGGCTGACCCGCATCATCCAAGCATAATCGTCGTCAATTTCGCCACGGAATTCTCCGGGCTGCAAAGGCGTCTCCACCCCGGCATTGGCCAATAGCGATTCGGCCAGCACCACTGCCTTGGAGTGTTCCTCGGCCAGTCCCGCCAAGCGGCCATCACCGCCAAATATGCGTAGCAAAACGCCTAGGCAGAGTGCAAGAATGGAAAATGCCACCAACACTTCCAACAATGAAAATCCTTGCTGCTGGCAACGAAATTGGCTAATCATTGATTTCGTCTCGAATCACGATTGCGCCCGTCAGCCAATTAACATCGACTAGCCTGGATTTCCCTGCCCCTTCCAGCGTGACCCGCCCGCCGCTCGCCGACCCATCGGGATAAAATAAGATGCTGCCTTGACCCTCCGACATCAGAAAATCCGCCGTGAACAGTTTGAGTTTGACCATGGACGGCAACTTATAGGGCTTATGTCGCCCCGGCACTTTGTAGAAATTTTGGTTAACATTCAGCACAAACTCCTCCATACGCCCCCGGCTGAGCGCCTGTCCACGGGTATGCCGCAGCGCCGATGCCACATCGCGTGTCGCCGATTGCAGTTCCATGCTGGCAATGGCCGGCTGGATATTAGGAATCGCCACCACCGCTACAAGAGCGGCAACGACCAAAACCAAGATCATTTCGAATAGGGTGAAGCCTAGGTTTAAAAAACGCATGCTTGGCGGATGGAAGGCATTATGGATGCGGTAAAGTCAAATAAATCAAACGGCTTTATCAACAGAGTTAATCAAACCCAGAAGATCAAGTCGTTGATGGTTGTGTAGGCGGAATACAGGAAATCCCCAACGGTTTGAGATGGGAGTTGGGAAAGTTGTTTTCTTCGTTGTTGCCCCCTTCCTTTCTTGATTGCGAGGTGTAAAACTGATCACACCACAAAACTTCCAATTTCCGTTCCAATGATTGTGTAATTTTAACAGATCAATCAACCAATTTATCAGCAAACGACTGCTGGCGATTTGCCTCTCAGCCTTGTCAGGGTTAGTTGATTTCATCTCCAAGGCAACCACATAGTTATGCTCGTCCCGCTGGATAACGATCAAGGCATCGCAAACTTTACGTATCCCTTTTAGTTCAGCGGCCCTGATAAAAGGCCAAGGATCTGTTTCTGACTGATCCAGCGAAAACGCATAGGAAGGCCCGCCGATTAACTCGATTTGATAATTTTTACCTTGCTTGTTGAGGTTCTTTGGCTCAGTGAGTAGCCAAATGGAGCCATTGCGAGGCAGCCTCCAATCTGGATGGATAAGCTGTTCAAAACAATTGACCAAAGAAATCACACGACTGCCTCATCGTTTGTTTCCCGATAGGTGTAATAAATGTTGTCACTAGTATCGTTCAAATCATGGATGATTTCGTCAAAAGTGGTAGCCAAAATGCCTTCATCCTGGGTGATCTCCATTGGCTTGATAGTAGATTGGTCAAATAAATAGCAGCCGACTTTTTCTGGTTTTAAAATCTCACCCTCATGATACCCATAACGCTGCATGAGTTCGTTACGTTTGGGGTGAGGTTGATGCAGCATAATTAAAGAATTGATTTCACGAACGATATAATCACTATGGGTACTGACAACTACACGTAACCCTGCATTAGCCAAGCCTGCCAGCAGTCGTGCCAATGCCCGCTGATTGGACGGGTGTAGGTTTAATTCCGGTTCGTCTATCATCAAAGTGTCGCCTCGTTTGGCTTCATGTTCCAAGTAAAACCATAATCCAAATAGACTTTTTACTGTCGAAGAGGAAAGGTGCAAATCTAGGCTTTCGCCGCTTATTTCTGGAGAGAAGGAGACGTTTCCTAGAGTATCTACAGCATAATTACCATTCACCATAGTTTCGACCTGTCCGGCTAAACTATGATAATCTTTGGTTTTCAATTTTATCAGTTCTGGAATTTTATTTAACCAATCAATGTAGTTTGCAATAGGCTCGGGGTAATCAGAAATATCCGCTAAACTTAAATTACCTCTTGTCGAAGGATGAAACAATGCGGTTCTTTTGTAAGCTAATTCTTTATAAAATATATTTAAGCCATTTCGTTCAGTCGGCAATAAAAAACAAGTGTTTTTTTCACCTAATAAGTGAGCTAGTAACACAGAGGTTATAAAAAATTTCAAATCAGGAAACTCTTCAGATAAAAGAGTAATTTGTAAATTAGGTTCTCCGCAATCTTTCAGCAAGCTCAATCCTAAGCTATTGGCCCCAATCCCGAATTCAACCTTCAACGATCGATTAATTCCAGACTGCACAAATTTCTCTCTGTCAATGACCCAATCATAGCGGCTGTTTGAAAATAGATGATTAGGAGCATTGAATATTTCAGGCAATCGCTTTTGCATACCTTGATTGATAATCCCAAGCAGGTCATCAGCATAAGTGTCAAGCCATGTGCCAAAATCCCATGAATAAATCCCTTTTTTGGTTATTTTCTTAAGAATGCCATCAATGCCTGGCAAGGGTAGCACACTTAATATATTATAACTGTTGGCTAAAAACCCATACAAAGCATACATGGCCCAGGTTTTGCCGGTATTGTTTGGGCCGCACAACAGCGTCAGCGGCTTCACTTCAAAGTCGCCAGATGTTATGCAGCCCAAATTTTCAATGTGAAAACGCCATGAAGGCAGCTTATTGCCGCCTTCAGTCACGCTATCCAAGCCAGCCTCCAATTTGATTACTCCCAACTCAAAACATCCACATCCTCACCATCGCCGCCTTCGCCATTGTCCGCGCCCAGCGTCCACAAGTCATACTTGCCATGTTGACCGGGGGAAATGTAATGGTAGGGGTTGTTCCAAGGGTCCAAAGGCATTTTTTTCTTCTTTAGGTAAGGGCCATTCCAAACCTTAGCTGTACTGGGCTGTTCAACCAATGCCGCCAAGCCCTCGTCGGTAGTGGGGTAGCGGCCCACATCCAACCGGTACATGTCCAGTGAAGAAGACAACTCTTCAATTTGTAGGCGCGCCGCTTTGGATTTCGATTCACCCAAGTGCTTGATAAGCTGTGGGCCCACCAGTCCGGCCAGCAGCCCTAAGATGGCGAGCACCACGAGCAGTTCGATCAGAGTGAAGCCTTGGGAATGATGCTTAGGAGTTTGATTGTTTGGCATAGGTCTTCGATTGTTGGTAAAAAGAGGTTAGTTTAAAGAAAATCCCTTAAGTTTGGCTTAAGCTTTTGGTTAAAACGCCAAGTCGTTCACACTCAAGATTGCCATTAAAATGGATATGATGATACCAGCAATCATGATTCCAAGTCCCACAATCAATGCGGGTTCCAGCAGTGCCAACATGCGCGTGACAGCGGTTTTAACCTCTTTGTCATACGTAGTGGCGACACGATCCAGCATTTGATCCAAATGACCGGAATCTTCCCCAAGTTTGATCATCTGAATCGCCAAGGTTGGGAACAAGCCAGATTCTATCAACGGAGCCGTCAAACCCCCGCCCTGCTTCAAACTTTCAACGGCGAGGTCGATCTTTTCAGCCACCACTAAGTTGGAAACAGTATCCTTGACGATGGTTAAGGCCGTCAGCAAAGTGACACCATTGTTGAGCAATGTGGCAAGGGTTCGGCTGAAATTCGCAATGGCAATTTTCTTAATCAAATCGCCCACCAATGGCAAATGGATCAAGCGACGATCCCACACATACTTGCGATCACGGTCAGCCATTTGATAACGGAAATAGCTGATGGTGGATATGATAATCAAGGGGATGGCCCACCAATAATCTTTCAGCCCTTGAGCTACGGCCACCACGATTTGGGTCGGCACGGGCAATTCCTTTCCTGCGCTTTCAAACATCTCGGTGAACTGGGGAACCACGAAAGTCAACAGCAGCAGCAGGGAAGCCGCCGACATCGTTACGAGAATCGCCGGGTAAATCATCGCCGTGCTGACGGTTTCGCGCAATTCTTGCGAACGTTCCAAATAGTCGGTCAGCCGTTCCAACACCTGTTCCAGCGCCCCACCCGCCTCACCCGCCCGGATCAGGTTCAGGTAAAACCGGGAAAAAACCCCAGTTTGTTGTTCCAGCGCATCGGAAAATTGCGCACCGCCCTTGACGGACTCCAACACCTTGCCAATCATCGCGTTCATCGTTGGTTGCGATTCGGTCAATTCTAGCAATACCACCAATGCCCGGTCTAGCGGCAAGCCCGATTGTAATAAGGTCAGCAATTCGTGAGTGAATAGGGCAACATCCTTACGCGAAATGCCGGATTTTTTGCTGCCAAAACGCAACCAAGCAAAGGGTTTGCTGGATGCTAGGGCAATTTTGATGGGCAGCAAGCCGTCTTGTTGCAAGGCCAGCAGCAAAGCGGACTCATCGGCGGCTTGGCGTTCGCCTTCTTCGGTTTCGCCGTCACGGTTGACGGCTTTGTAGAAATAGAGGGGCATGGCTTATTTAATTGTTATGGAAAATCGGGGATGTTTTGATGAAACCATCAATATCTTGGCAAAGCCTTTGAAAGGATGGTAAGCAATTTAAGCCAGAAAAGTCGCTTGTCAACTGAGCAACTCGATGCCTAGCTGAATCAAGAGGAAATTTATCTAGGCGTCTGCCGTTTAGACCAGTAGCTTTTTTCAGAGATTCAAACAAGATATGTTTAGGGTCAGGTATTTTGTCCCATTTATTTGATGGCGGTAACCCTAGTGGTTCTTTGCCATTTGGGTTGTTAGCTGCTTCACGTATCGCTGCTTCATTGGATAATAGCCACGCTTCTGTCATATGCACAGGTATTATTACAAAATATTGATGTTTGATACCTATTAGTTCATTATGAATTTCTTGAGCACGGAAATCGTACTCCATTTTCTCGGCATCTCTGTGTACAAACAAAACATCACATGGAAAATCTTTAAGTGTATTATTAACTCGTTTAGATAATCCTCCTTTATGCGGCGGTGCATAAAAATATCCTGAATAGGAAACATTATTTAGACGACTTTTTAACAACCAATCAATTATAGACATTAGGACTTTATCCGATCCGCCATCAGCCAGCAAAGTGTATCTTAATTCTTTCATTTCTAATTGTTTTAACCAAAATCCAAGTGAAGTTGATTGTCCGAGGAAAGTTGATTCACATATTCGCGGGTAGTCTTGGTTTTTTTTGTTGATTGTAGTAAAGGAAGATTATGTTCCTTTTTCTGATTTTCTTTTTCATCGCCATCTACTTGGAGGTATGCCTTTACCATGCCTGGAGCTACAGATGGTCTATTGTTATCAATTTGCCCCCGCCAAGTATCTTCTACATATTCAAAGATTGTTGCTGTCGATCCAGCGGAATGAGTTAAGCGAGCCATGATTAAATCTTCTGTATTCAATGAGCTTAAAACAACGGGAGAGTGCGTATTTATAATAACTTGTCTTAAAGGGTTATCGTCGTCAACTTTCTCATTAATATCTACAGTCATATCTTTAAGCAACTCTAGAATCGCCTGAATGCGAGAGGGATGGATACCATTCTCTGGTTCTTCAAGACAAATTAAACGACCTGATTCTATATCTTCGGCAATAATTGCCAATGCCAGAAATCTTAAGGTTCCATCAGAAAGTGATCTTGCCGCATGTTGCGTGGAATCTAATCGTGTAACGACAAGGGTATAGCTGCGTCTGCTTTCATCGCGTTCTACTTGAACTGATCTTACATCATCAAGTAAAGTCGCAAGCCGGTTTGAAACTCTTGTTTGAGCACCTAGTCGCCATAATGTTGCGGGCATATGGGCACCATTCGATAGCACACGGGATTCTGCGGAATAGGCATCGGGTTGGCGTAATGCCGAAGGCTCTAGTTGTAAAAGTGACCAACTCTGCATTTCCCTACGTGCAGCCAATACTGTAGGATAATCATTAGTATTTATTCCACCTAATACAGTTTTTGGAGAACCAACTGCAGGAATCTGAACAGGTCTTCCAGAGGAACCTCCATCTTGGTGTAAACGTATGACGTTTGAATTTTCATAATCGGATGATATTTGTTCGTCAGTAGAAATAAAACCTTGGCCTTTTCTTTTGTTTGTTATTATAGAGTTCAAAAATGTATGTTTTACCGGAAATCCTAATTTGTTCGTAGCATTTTCCTTAGTAATGTAGCTTAATTCTTCCTTTACCAATTCAATTCGCTCAGGTGAGTTTTCACATGCGCTAACATACCTTAAGTCGAGTTTATAATTCAAAAATGTGGAAGTTGGCCTTGCTTCTCTATTAAAGTCATCTTTTACGCTTTGGGATACAATAAAATCCGCCTCAAATTGCATTTCCTCAATATATCCTTGTCCTTGGGTAAATAGCGCCCTAATATCCCCTGTCCTTCCTAAAGGATCACGCACACGTGTGGCAGCTTCAATGATTGGATATTCAGTAAGGTCTCGAAGAAACTGAATGGCATCAAATAGGTTTGATTTTCCAGAACCATTAACCCCAGCGATACAGGTAAATGGACCAAAGTGAATCTCGACATCTTTAAGGCTCTTAAACCCTTTTATATGTAAACGAATTAACATATCTTTTGTTTTCCAATAAATTAATTTTCTTATAATCAAAATTCCATGCAAATCAATTATCCGAAGTCACCCTCAACACTTCCTCAATCGTCGTCAAGCCCGCCACAGCTTTGCGCAGGCCGTCTTCGTACATGGTATCCATGCCTTCCTTCAAAGCCTGTTCTTCGATTAATCGAGACTGGGCATGGGTCATCACCAAACGGCGAATGTCATCGCTCATCACCAAAAACTCTTGGATGGACAAACGGCCTTTGTAGCCCAAACCATCGCATTTTTCGCAACCGACCGGCTTCGGTAGCATGACCTCGCCGTGCGGTTGATAACGGCGCAGCCGCAATTCAGCCACGACCTCGGGCAGGGCGGGATAGGTCTCATGGCAATGTGGGCAAAGTCGGCGCACCAAGCGTTGGCCCAGAATGCCGTTGACGGTGGAGGTGATGAGGTAATCCTCCAAACCCATGTCCAGCAGACGGGTCACGCCGCCAGCCGCGTCATTGGTATGTAACGTGGACAAGACCAAATGACCAGTGAGTGCGGATTGCACGGCAATGCGGGCGGTTTCCAAATCGCGCATTTCGCCGATCATGATCACGTCCGGGTCCTGGCGCACGATGGAGCGTAAAGCGGAGGCAAAAGTAAGGCCAATTTGCGCCTTGGTTTGTATTTGGTTGACCCCTTCCAATTGGTATTCGACCGGGTCTTCAACGGTGATGATCTTGCGCTCGGGCGTGTTGATCTTGTGCAAGGCGGTGTACAGCGTGGTGGATTTGCCACTACCAGTGGGACCGGTGATAAGGATGATGCCATGGGGCAAAGCCAGCACTTCCAGAAACCGTTCCAGCGCTTCCCCTTCAAACCCCAACGATGCAAAGTCGAATTTGATGCTTTCCTTGTGCAACAAACGGATGACCACGCTTTCTCCAAACATGGTGGGCACGGTCGATACGCGCAAATCCAATTCTTTACCGACGACTTGCAATTTGATGCGGCCATCCTGGGGTAGTCGGCGTTCGGCGATATTGAGCTTTGCCATGATTTTGATGCGCGAGATCACGGCGGCAGTGGAACGCACGGGCGGGGCCTCCACTTCTTTCAATACGCCATCCACGCGGAAACGCACTTTGAGGCGCTCCTCGAAAGGTTCGACGTGAATATCGGAAGCGCGGGATTCGACTGCCCGCTGCATGATGAGGTTGACCATGCGAATGACGGGCGCTTCGGAAGCCAAGTCTTTCAGATGCTCAACATCCGCTTCGTTGACTTCATCATCGCCGCCGAAATTGTCCACCATTTGGCTCATCAAGGTTTTGCCAGCCCCTAGTTGTTGTTCAATGGCACGCTCAATCTCCGAAGGGATGCCCACTTTGGGGATGATCGGTTTTTCGCAAGCCAAGGTCAGCGCATCAAGCAAGGATTGCTCCAAGGGGTTGGCAATCGCCACTTCAAATGCGTTTTCTTGAGCATTGATGCCGACAATATGGTTTTCCTTGAGAAAACGTGTCGCCACAGTCTCGGGCAGCGGTGAAGCTTCCGGGTAGTCGGTAGTGGCGACCAAAGGCAAGCCACTGACATCGGATAAAGCCTCTGCAATGTCCCGCTCGGAAACAATCCCCAGCTTCATCAACAAGGCGGGCAACGGTTGATCGTCGGTTTGCGCGGCTAGGCGGCGGGCACGATTAATTTCAGTCTCACGGGCCTTGCCTTTGCGAACAAGGCAATCGGCAAACAGCCCATAACTGTCGATGGGTGGGACATCAATGGTCGGGATGGGGGCAACGGAAGTTGGTTGAGTGGCCACAAACGGTTTTCCTTAATGGACAGGGATTGGAGGTTGGATTAGGTGCCTATAATGTCGGCATCTAGCAATGTCTCATCATTAAAAGCATCCATCTTCAGTTTGGCAGGACGCTCGAAAAATGCAAGCTGCCCCCCTGTCAATGCGCAGTCTTTCCAATGAGTCAAATCGAACAAAATGGAAACGATGCCACAGGTAGGAACGTTTTCGATGCCCGCCCCGGTCAGGCGATTGGCAAGGTCAGTCAATTCAGGATTGTGACCGACCAGAAAAACCCTATCCAAACTACGATCCAAGCCTAGGATGAGTTCGACCAAGGCATCCAAGCCCTGTTCATAAATCCCTTCATGGACTTTGATGTGCTTTTTCGGGTAGTCGATGGCCTCGGCAATCAGTTTAGCTGTTTTCAAGGCCCGTTTGGCAGGGCTTGAAAGTATCAGGTCGGGATGCAAGCCCTTCTCTTTTAGCATCAAGCCCATGGCAGGCGCATCCCGTTTGCCGCGCTTGTTCAAAGGGCGTTCTTGGTCGCTCAGCAGGGGATCATCCCAACTGGATTTGGCATGTCGGATCAACAACAGGTTTTTCATTTGGATTCACTCACTTTAGACAATTACCGGACAGTTTAGCTTGATTGGGCTAGGTCGGGAATACATAGTGTGCTCAAGTGCCGCAAACTGGTGTGCGATTTAAAGTGATGCAGGAGTACAAGGCTTGCCTTGTCAGGACGTGTTAGGGCAAGGCAAGCCTCGCACTCCCGGCGTAATTTCAAGCATATCCAGTGGTCGCGTGCATCACTTTTAATAGCACCCCGCAAACTGGACGAGCGGTTTTATTTGACCCGTATTAGACGAGGTTTAAGGGTTCGTTCCGTATGGACAAACGTCAAAGCCGTTTGTCCACCAAACTATTGCCCACTACGCACAACACGAATGGATCGCATTGGGTTTATAGTACCGATAGCCGATTTGAAACAATAGCAGCTCGCAAGTCATTCCGCTGATTGCCAATAGATCACTTCGATTAGCTCATAAAACCACCGTGGCCGCAGCAGCAAAATAAAAAATGCCACCACGGGGGTCACTGGCACGGGGAGAATGTCAACGATGAACAAGCCCGTTAGGCTCAGGAAGCACTTTTTCCGTGTCAGCAGAGGATTTGAAGGGGGTGGCGGCAAGTTGTAAAGCATGGTTCCGTTTTGAGTATACAACTGGCGGACAAGCTCGATTAACCAGCGGGGTCTTGCAACCACCGAGTACAAGCCAATTAAGCAACCCGGCGAAACTGGCCCGAAACCGATGACGGCAAAGACACTAAACACCATGATACATTTGAGTTGGGCAGCGTTCATCAAACGAGGGTAATTTCTAGTTTGGTTAAGTTATAATGCCATCTTAACATTGACTTGACATGGGAAATCCAATGGATAAATTATTTTCGATATTCGCAAGCTTTCTTTTAGCTCTGTTGTCACAAAATTCATGGGCGGTGGATGCTGGATGTGAAACCATTATTGCCTCAACCGAAGCGCGCTTGAAAATGCCAGCTTGGCACAGTATTTCTGAAACCAGCAAGCAATACAAACTGGAAGCGATCAAGCTTGACGGCAAATTTTATTCTATGATGGGCAATGGGAAATGGCTTGCCTCGCCAGTCAATTTTGACGAGGCGGAGCAGAAGTTTTTAAAACAAGTTCGTGACGGTAACATTAAATTGAGCCAATGCAAAGATGTCGGCAGTGAAACCGTAGAGGGTGTGGATACTCGTGTGGTCAGTTATCACATCGAAATTAAGGACGGCCCGTCTGCCGATGCGAAGCTTTACATAGGCAAGGCCAATGGCCTGCCCTATGCTTCCAACTCAGCCACCACCAAAACCCGCTTCATCTATACCGGGATAACGTCACCGAAACTATAGGGGAAACTGGGAACCCGCCACTGAAATTGCTTCCGGCACTGGGTCATTCGTCGCGTTGCGGGTTTAGTTTTCGGGGTTTTTTAGTTAGTGAAGTAAGGAGGGCAAGTGTCCCATCGACAGGCTCAGGACAGGCATCTTGCTTGCCCACCACAGCCAGGATTTGAGGTTCCGTTCCGCGTGGGCAAACGATAAAGCCGTTTGCCCACCAGGAAGTGTGCGCCTTACTGCATTTCTGCTTTACAACTCAATCACGCGCATCTTAGTGGCTGGCTTTTTTGGAGCAGACTTACCCGTCGAACTAGAACCATCGTAGCAATATGGAATACCCCACACATCCGGGTATTGATTGCCGTCGTGATTGTGCCCAAACAACAGGCAATCAATTTTGTTCTCCACGATCTCCTTGAACTTTTTATAATCCTTTAACATGTGCGCTTTTCCTTTACCATCAAAAGGATGGTGATGAAGATAAATAACTTTCTTTTTTCCAGCCAATTCATGACCAGCTAGCAGTTTCTCAAGTGCATTTAGTTGCTGTTTACCTAGCTCACCATCCGCCCCGATTCTGTCAAAGAAGCCGAATGTAGCAGCCATGGAGTCTAAACCTATGAATGCGATATTATCGATGACATCGACTTTTGGATAGGATATATTTTCATCTCCAAAATATGCAATTTTAAACAACCTCACAAACTTCTCATCACCTAATCCCCCACTTCCATAATCATGGTTTCCAGGAACAACAAGCATCTGGTATTTAGCCTTTTTTAGTGGACTAAGAATTGCCAATGTTTTTTCATACGCACCTTTTTGCTTGGCATCATCAACAGTATCGCCCGTTATCACCACCACATACTCAGATGCGGGCTGATAATGCGCAATGATTTCATTAACAATCTTTTCCAAATTAACTCCACAATTTTCATAACCAACATGGAGATCCGACAAATGGATGATCTTTTTCATTACACTCTCCTAATTGTTATCTTCATCAGTTTACGAGTTCTTGCCTAACGCCCACGTTCAGCACCCCGCGCCACCCACGGCCCCCCCAAAAACACCCAGGCGCTTCGTAAAGAAATTATCATCTTTCCAAGAAGTAAATTTATCGTTCTCATAAAGATGCACCCATTATAGACACGAAGAAAAGGAATGCTTGAAGTAGAAGCTGGTAAGCCGGGTGGGCAAGCGTCTTGTTGCTTGCCCACCACCACCGGGATTTGATGTTCCATTTCCCCATGCGGCGCAATACACGGCAAACGGCACACTTGTGCGTAGGTTAAGAATGGGCGGCGATATCGGTGACCACTTCCGTCCACGGCCTAATTTTGGACAGTGTTGCTGCCAGAACATCTTTGGCGCATTCGGTATCATAACGCGCTTGGCCGCGTAGCCACCAACCATCGGATAGCCCAAAAAAGCGGCACAATCTTAAATCAGTGTCAGCCGTAATTGCACGACGACCAGCCACAATTTCACTAATTCGTTGGGCGGGAACGCCAATTTCCTTAGCTAGACGATATTGAGAAATTCCCATTGGTTTCAGGAACTCTTCAAGTAGAATTTCACCGGGAGTAACTGGTGGAAGCTTATTTGTCTTGCTCATGGCAAGGCTCCATTAGTGGTAATCAACAATTTCGACATCTTTCGGCCCCTCGCTAGTCCATACAAAGCACACCCGGAATTGATCGTTTATACGAATGCTGTGTTGTCCTGCGCGATCATGTTTCAATGCTTCCAATCGATTACCGGGGGGTACACGAAGATCGTCGAGAACACCTGCCCAGTCAAGCTGCTCAGGTTTTCGTCGTGCCACAGATTCGATATTCGTAAATCGTTTTATGCGATGCCGTTTAAATAGGCTCTCAGTCTCTGCGCACTTGAAGGATTTAATGGGCATTGGAAAATAGTAACGCTATACATGACTAATGTAAAGCGCGATTCAAAAGGTGTAACGCCTAACGACCCCGTTCAGCCGCCCGCGCGGAAGAAGCCAGAATTAACACGCCAAACGTTGATGCGGGTCGGCTGGAACGGCGGGTTAGGCTGGTGGGCGGAGAGACAATGTCGGGGATTCACGGATTTTGCTCTTTTTATTCATTCGGCGCAATACGAGGAGTACCGCTATTGCGCTTTACCGTGTTTTTGCACCAGGCCCTGATCCAGCATGATTAGGCAATCAGTTGTTTACGTAATATCAACATTCCCAGTCCACCTATAATTATCAATGTTATTGTAGAAGGCTCTGGAACTGTAATTGGTGTTGCATCAAGCCGGATATCGTCGAACCCACTCGATGTTTGATTACTTTTGAGTCGAATTTGCAGTGACTGACCTAGAAAAGACGATCCAAAACTATTATAAGAAAGTTGAAAAATGGTAAATGAGCCTTCTGGTCCAGTCCCGCTCATAGAGCTAAGCAGATTGTTTCCGGCTATAAATTCAATCGTGAAGATCGTGTCAGGATTGGGAGTAGCCCCAAATCCAATGGGATGCCCTACCTTACCACTTAGGTTATACATTGTATTAGCTTGGAGGGTATCACTTAGAATTTGATAAATCGATGCGGGACCAGAAGGAAGAGGACCAGGGGCAACCCAAGCAGTCTGGTTGCCTTCAGGCGATGCTACAGTCCAGCATGGCGAGCAAAGTGGACTTGAGGGAGTTATGTTGATGTTCCAAACTCCAGCACCACTACCAGTAATATTCCACCCTGTAATGGATTGACTAATATTTCCGACTACAGGATTTTCAAATCCAGGGTTTAAAATATTTATGAAGGTAGCCAGAGCGGTACTTGAGAATATTAGAGAAGCAAATGATCCTAGGGCAACAAAAAACTTTATGTACATAGCTAATCCTCTAACTACGTTGACCCCGTTCTTTTTTCGTTCAGTGGAAACCCCGCCCCCACGAAACTTCGAACCCCGAGAAAACCGACGGCGGGGTTTTCGCTGCAACACCTTGTTAGGCCGGATGGAAACCTGCGACATACCGGACCATTCGTCCGATTAAGCTAACGCTAATCGGACCTACGCGGGCTAAATCTCCCGAGTGCCACCGTAGTGCTGCGTTGTCGCAACCCGAACGAAGAAGTGCCAGCCGTTTGCTTTCCGGACGCCGACTACGTTCGCGCCAAGCGGGAAATTGTATTGGTCATGACCCGGATGCGCATTGTTCACCGGGCGCAGAGCAATGAATACCGGATGGTTCTGCGCCTGGATGTGGGCGTATCGAATCGCGTACTGCGCATTGTTGGCGATGTGATTGTTGTGCTCCACCGTCAGGGTGTGCCGATCCGGTCCATAGGCCATGAATTGGCATCCCGACAAGTCGTTCGTAATGAACCGATCCACCGTATTTGGGAGGGCCGCGACGTTGTCGTTGTTGGGTCCGGCGAAGAGGAGAAAGGCGTTGAACCGATCCCAGGTGAAGAAGGACGCGTTGCGCAAGAAGCAGGTTCCGGGACCGGTATTCGCGTCCTCGAGCAAGAACCTGCCGATTCCCGTCTGGAAGTTCGGCGCAGCAGGATTGCCACCAGCCAAGACGAGGATCGTATGCGTCATGATAAAACGCTGAGGACTCTCATTGAACTCCTGAGTAAGCGACGGCAAAGGGCACCTCGTTTAGTAGATAGTTGAAATTATGGGCCGGTTGAATGGTTCTAGGTTCCTTTCGAATCCAGTCTCGGAGATGTTCTCCTGCTTGGCAAGGACATAGGTTCAAGCCTAACGACCCCGTTCAGCCGCCCGCGCGGTAGGAGCCAGAATGAACACGCCAAACGTCCACGCGGGTCGGCTGGAACGGCGGGTTAGGCGGGTGGGCAGTGATAAGGTGTCGGGCATTCATGGATTTTGCTCTTTTTATCCATTCGACGCAATACGCGGAGTACCGCTATTGCGCCGATGGGCTTATAAAGGCAAAAAGCAA
>CAIOOA010000212.1 GCA_903859815.1 uncultured Methylococcaceae bacterium
AGGGAGGTGAATCTGCGGGTTGGCGTGTACCTTGAATCAAACACTTACATAACGACGAGTTACCGTCCATGGCACTGGATTCCTGCATCCCTGCTGGAATGACGGCACTACGTCTTGGCTGGACTTGTGTATAACGATGAGCGTTTCGGCGTGGGAATGCCGCCTAGACCGCTCTGCGGTATATGGCGCGGAGCGCTATAATTCGGGCTCCCACGCAGGAGCGTCACTGCCATAAAGTTAGGCCGTCATACCGGCAGGGATTGCCGGTATCCAGAACACAGGGAGGTGAATCTGGCTTGCCCTCTTTTGGCTTCTGGGTTCCGGCAATCCCTGCCGGAACGACGAGATTTTTCTTAACTTAATGGGGCAGTGATGCAGGAGCGTGGGAACCAGCTTAAAACTTTTTATTACGAGGCAAACCAGACGGTGAAGGGACTCCACACCGTCAACAAACAGACGTAAAAGCCACCGTCATCCAAGCTGTTTTTAGAAAAAAAGAGGTTTTTTTGTTAAACCCAAGCGAGAAGTATCATGAAAACACACGACAAGAACAATCCAAGAACAGGGGCGATGGGTCCACTGGCCTTCCTCACCCTAACCTGTCTGCTCATCGTCGGCGGCACTCAACCCGCCTCGGCAAATACCTACACCGTCACCTCCACGCAGTGCAATGGGACGGGTTCCCTGCGCGAGGCCATTGATTTGGCCAACAACAACCCCGGGGTGGATACCATCACGTTTTCCCCGCCGGGTTTGACCATCAATGTCTCCGGTAGTCGATGTGTCGTCCCAGGTGGGACAGATTATATCGCCAATGTCACGGAGTCCGTCATTTTCCAAGGCAATGGTGCGGTCATCAAGGGCAATCAAGTATTCGTCTCGTCCAGCTTGGCGATTAATCCTTACCGTGAGGATATCTGCCCGGCAGACCCTAATCAACGGTATTTGCTTGCAGCCATATCACCCCCCTTTCTGAAGGTGGCGGTTGCCGGTGTAGAGGTCACCATCGCGGACATGAGCTTTAAGGCATTGCCTTGGTTTGCCCAGTTTAGTCAAGGTTCTTCCCTGACTCTGGACAACGTCTGGTTGCGGGCCATAAACGAGGTGCAACATTGTGGTGCCACTAGCCACGCCGGTATTCAGGTTAGTGACGGCGGCAAGCTGACCATCAAAAACAGCCATTTTGAACAAAATCACAACTGGTCGTGGGATTTTGGAATAATTTTTGGTGCATTCCTGCAAGGTTACAATAACGCGCAACTGGTGATTGACAGTACCCTCATTGAGAACTCAAACACAAAAGGAGCCATCAACTGGTTCGGCGATGTCACGATCACCAACAGCCGGTTTGTCTATGCTGGCGGGATCGCCTTGCAAAGTGGAAACTCTGAAATCGTCAATAGTGTTTTCTGGCTGTCTCCTGTCAGAGATTGGAGCCGTATCATTGCCAGTACAACGGTATCCCCTCCGGGGAGTGCGACACTGGATATCACGGCCTCCACCATTGTGGCCGAGATGAACGATTGCTCACCCAATTGCAGTAGCTACCCCGGTGCACCCTTTTATGTGTCGAGTGGTGCCACGGTCAACTTATACCAAACCGCCGTGGGGGTGATGTCTCCTACTGGAATTGACCCGACCTTGGGGGGGGTGGTTCTTATACGGCGGATGAATATACCTTCGTCAAGCCAGTCACGAATCAAGATGCGGCGACATTGAAATTGTTGACCGGGCAACCCAGTCTCTTGACGGGTACGCCTGCATTACCGCTCGATCCTAAAATATTGGACCCCGTCTCCAGTATCTGGCCGGAATATCCGGTTATTAATAAATACCCAGGCATTGCCACTCCTTTGATCGGCCCAGCCAGCCAGCCGGGTGTGTTGATTGATGCAATTCCAAATGCCGTTTGTCCGGGTGGGGCAAACGCAGTGCTTAACCCCCTCGACGGTTCGTGCATCACCCAAGATGTGTTAGGCAACCCCCGCTGGGATGCCGGCAATGGCAAGCGCAACATCGGCGCAATCCAAAACGTACAAACTCCGCATTTAACGCTACAGGGCAGCGGTGATGCTTCGGTCGATCTGGGTTGGAACCAGCCGACGGGCAGCTTGACCGGATACAAGATCATCTTTCACCCGTTTGGCAATCCGAGCACCCAGGAAGTCACCATTCCCAGCCCGACCACACTCCAGAATCAGGTCACTGGCCTGACCAACGGAACACAGTATTGCTTCATCATTCATGCGCTAACGCCTACCGAGGGTCCAGACTCGAACGAAGTGTGTGCCACACCTTTTGGCCCAGTCGGCATTCCCGTCGTCACAGCGATTCCAGGGGTAAGCCAAGTGGAACTTTTCTGGACTGAACCCAGCATGGGCGCTCGCCCGGGCCCCTTCAGCTACTTCGTGACCTACCGGGTCAAAGGGCAACTTGAATGGGTGAACGGTCCCGGCTACCTTTCGGGGCGGATCACGACCATTCCGGGGCTGACGGGCGGCATCGAGTACGAATTTGGCGTGTTTGGTCAAACTGACGACGGTGCGACCCCTTCCGAGTTGGGCACGACCACCGCAACCCCAATCAAGTCCTGTGACGTGAATAGCAACGGGTCGGTGAACAAGACTGACATCGGGTTGATCAACGCAGCACGGAACACGCCAGCCAGCGGGGCGAGCGACTTGCGCGACCATAACTCGGACGGCGTCATCAACCTGTATGACTCCCGCCAGTGCGTGTTGCTTTGCACCAAGCCCTTGTGTGCGCTGTGACCGCAAGAAGTAGCTCTGTCGTTTCCACGTTCCGGCGTGGGAACGGCATCTTGACTGCTCTGCTGTTGATGGCGCGGAGCGCCGCCCTAGGGGTTTCCACGCTATGGAGCGTGGGAACCATTCAACTCAAACTTAAGAGGAAATTAATTCATGAACCTACACCAAACACTCCTGCGCACCGCACTGGGCATCGCCCTGCTGTTGGGTGCATCCCAAGCCTCCGCCGCCCCGGTTACGCTGCGCCTGCTGCCAGCGGTGCAGAATGCAATTCCAACCCAAACCGTCAACCTGGCTCTTACCATCAGCGGGCTAGGTGAACATACCGCACCCTCGCTCGGTGGGTTTGATATCAATTTCGCCTTTGACTCGTCTATACTCACTTTTACTGGATACACGCTAAGCAGCTCGCTTGGCGCGGTGGGAACCGAGGCTGATGACCTTAGCACCGGTGCAACGGGCAACACGATCAACCTCGCCGAAGTCAGCATCCTGTCGCCGTCGCAACTCGCCACTCTTCAGCCGTCCGAATTCACCTTCGCGACCCTGAGTTTCCGGGTGGACAATCTGCCCCAATTTAAACAGACGTTTGTTTTCTTTGAGTCGATCAAGGTGCTGAGCGATGAAAATGGCGATCCACTGCAAATTGCCTCACTCAACGGTGCGCAGATCGGCAACCCAGTCCCCGAACCACCCGCCTTCTTGCTGTTCGGCTTGGGGCTGGTGCTGCTGGTTCGCAGCCGGCGGCGCGTGTGATTTTTATGATCGTTCCCACGCTCCGGCGACAATGCCATTAACTTAACAATTTTTCCGTTTGCCCTGAGCCTGTCGAGTGGTGGGCGGAAAATACAATTCTTTGATGTTTAAGACGTTCATGGTTCGACAGGCTCACCACGAACGGCTTAAGTTAATGGCAATAACGCTCCGGCGTTGGAACCATAAAAAATTTATCATCACTAGGCAAACCAGACGGGGAAGGGATTCCACAACGTCAATAAACAAGAAGTTAGAGCCACCTTCATCTAGGCTGTTTTCAGAAAAAAGAGGTTTTTTTTGTTACAATACCTTCGCCAAAATTCATGCCGCTTTAGCATGAATCCTGCCGATTTCCGCAGCTTGAAAATCCTGTCGTCGATTAAAAATTCCTCGCCCGTTTTGCCGAGCGAATTTAAAATCCTCCGCGTGTATTTTCGCGCCCTGAAGGTCGTTTTCAAGTCCAGCATGCTGCCTCCGTTCAGGCCCTCCATTTTGCCGCACAATAGCCGCGAGAAGGTCACCATGAACAGGGAGAAGTTGGCGAAATTCCCGACCTGCGTCTCCTTGACGTTCATGAAGTCTTCCAGCCCCCAGTATTGCTTGGCATGCCTGAAGTCAAACTCGATCTGGAACCTCAGCGAGTAGTATTCGATCAGGGTATCGGCGGTCAGGGCCAAGTCGTCGCTGAACAGCAGCACCTTGGCGCTGCGCCCGGTCTTCAGGTTGGTCTTCACGATGACGACGACATTCAGCCGCTCGGGGAAGTTCCTGTGCCACGCCTGCGCCTGCAGGTTCAAAAAGCACAGGCCGGGGAGCGGCTTGTTGTAAATCGAAGAAAAAAAATCCCCAAACCATGTGTTTCCTTGCCCGACTTGGTCACCACGACCTCATCGCCGGTCAGCAGCCAAACCCGCTTCGCCCCTGCCAAAGGCTGCTTGACGAGTTGCCAGCGCAACGCCGGCTAATCGATTTTTTCCTTGAAAAAACGCTGCACCGTCCGGTAGCTCCCGCCCTTTTCGGCCCAGCGGGACAGCCCTAGCATGGTGACGCGGCCTGTCATCGCCAGCACGGCCTCGACGATGATGGCGAGTTGGTTCAGGGTGCGCCGATTCAAGTGTGGACTCAAGGCGCTTAGAGTTGCTATGATTTCAGTAATGGTCAGATTGGGATCAGATGCCGGACGTTGAGGTAAACCCCGGTATTCTACCTTTTCTGACCACCCATCCTTGCCCCGAACCTCAAAAAACACTCATGCTGATTGGCGAAGGTATTGTTGTTATAAACCCAACCGAGAAGTATCATCAAAACACACGACAAGAACTATCCAACAACCGGGGCGATGGGGCTTTTGGCCTTCCTCGCTCAGACCCTAAGCCTCCTTCCCGCAGTCGCCGCGTTGCTGCTGGGAGGGGTACAGACCAGTTTAGCGGCAACTTTTGAAGTCACGGAAGTGGACTGTATGGCTTCGCCGGGCGGGTGGAAGTGGGCGGTCGAACAGGCCAACGCCAATCCGGGGCGGGACACCATCCAAATTAGAACGGATTTTTCTCCCGGCAATTGCCCGCGCCGTCCCACAGAACAATACCCTGACTTTCACGTCACCCAGTCGGTAGACATTGTTGGCAACGGCTTTTACGTCTTAGACGATCCGATGTGGGTTGATGCCAATGGCCAAGTCAATCCCTTGGGGAGTTGTCCTAATAGTAGCTTCGACAAGATGATAAGCGATGGCAGTGGTTTTATCGATATAGGTCAGCGCAACACGGACAACACAGGGGTCGAAGTCACGATTAACGGGCTGAATATGAGAAATTTGTTCGGGGTAGCCATTGTCCGCAAGGGCGCGAAGCTGACGATTGAAAACGCTTACATTCATGATGTTTATAGCATTTTTACTTTTAGTCAATGCATTACACCCATCATTGAAGCTCAAGAGAAGGTCGATTTGACCCTGCGCAATGTCAGATTTAGCATGATGACTCTGACGACAGACGCCTATATGTCGACTGAGTTTCCGGTGAGCACTGCGTTCATCGATGGAGGACTCGGCGGTGGAAACCTCGTCATGGATGGGGTTTTGATGGAAGGATTCGTCGGCAATCACGCGACGGCCATTCGTTGGGTTGACGGTACTGTAAAGATCGTCAATAGCCAAATGGTTAACAGTCACGGTATATGGTTGAACAACGTGACCATGGATTTTGTCAATTCGACCTATGTCGCTAGTCCTGCCGGGATGGGGTTCAACGACAATTTCCTGATCGACAAATCCAACGTTAAATTCCAAGCCAGTACGTTCTGGTGGGGACTGACGGGAGACCCCTGCGACCGCACAAAACCGGGATATCAATGCGCTCCCAAAGTCACGGGCTTTTACGCCGAACATCCGGCAGACTTCCCCGTTGAAAACAGCGGCAGTAACATTCGATTTGAGAGTTCAGCCATCGGATCGCAAGCCACTTTTTCATGGGCAGCTTTAATGGGTGATCCGATCCAGTTCACCTCCGATGCCATGACGTGGTTCCAACCCCGTGCAGAACAAAATGCCGCAGCCATTACTGCCATACTGCCCAATGCGCTGACGGCCCTGCCGGGTCTGCCCGATTTCCCATCCTTCTCTTCGAATGAGTACTTCTGGGACATCACTCCATTAGTCCCCGGCACCTTGATCGAAGCGGTACCCAATGCCGGTTCCGGCGGTGCCAATGAGCTTAAAAGTCCCACGGCTGTAGTCGCTTATACAGACGATTTCAACCGCGCCAATTCCGATTGGGGCGCGGCAAGCGGCGGTTGGGTTGATACTTATTCTGGTATTCGTTTCAACAATAATGCACTGGAAGTAAAATATGGCTTAGGTGATTCTATAAATTACTTCATTGGATGGGCAGGAAGAGATACAAGTTTAAATAGACCAGCTTCAGAAGCCAGCATATACAATAAAATTGAAGCAGACATCTACATAAGTGAACCTAGTTCCCATGGATTTTTGCTGAGATTGAATGGAAGCGAGAGAGCTACTTTGTCCGCACTCGCTATTTGGATAAGAAAAAACGCCGGAATATCCTATGTAAACGTTGTCTATTGGGATGGGGGCTGGGTAAACCCCCAAGCAAATGAGGGTGCGATCTCTGGTGGGTTGACAGTCGGCCAATGGTACAAAGTCACCGCAGAAATTTCAGGCAGCAACCCAGCAGCATGGAGTTTGTCGATAAAAAACAGCAGCAACACAACTGTTTATAGCGCAAGCGGCAATCTTTCAGCAGCGACTTATCCAAAACTGCAAGGAACCGGAACGGTAGGTATCGCCCCGATTGATTCACTAGGTATTGGAATCTACGATAATATTACAATTTGGAAAGATATAACTCCAGTCGCACCAAGCGCTCCTTCCATCATACTCCATTCCGACCCGGAAATTCCTGCCAATAATCCGCTACTGGCACTCATTGAGAACATGCCAGAGCAATCATGGCTGAAGGTCAACACTAATCTAGTGTCGGCGGCATGGACACCCTACAACAAAAGCTTAACCGGAGAAAATGACAATCAGTCCTCTGTGATAGGGGCTTGGTCTAGCTTTGCGTGGGATACCGAAAACGGCGGCATCATCATGTTTGGAGGTGGACATGCCAACACCGGCAGCAATGCGGTTTTACTATGGGATAGTGCCACCTTGCAATGGAGGGTAGGCTCTTTACCTACCAAGATTGAGTATCACCCCGAAATTACCGACCAAACATGGCTAACCGTGGACCCGGATTCGCCACAATCTTCCCACTGCTACGACAATAACTTATTCCTTACCCTATCCAAGCGTTTCCTCACCTTTGGCGGCTCTGTTTATATGCAAACCGGGATATTCAGAAGGCTGCGCGATGGCGTTTTAGTGAATGCTGGCCCATTCTTTTTCGACCCTGCCAAAGCCGATGCGAACAAAGTAGGCGGCGTTACTGGCTCTGGGGTAGACCCGAATGACCTAGGCTCAGGCGCATGGCAAAATCGGGATATTTGGTACAACTTACCCACACAAGCACTTACGACCAATAATTTCTTGGCAGGGACAACGGACACTTACATTGAAGATGGCAAGGATGTTGTCCTGTTCCAAAACTATTCCGGCATCTACAAGTACACGATCAACAGCGTTGACACCCTGACAACTGACACTATTACGCATGTGGCTGGCCCTCCCTACTGGGGTGAACAAGGCGCGGGGGCTTACAACCCCTATTCCAAGCTTTATGTGAAAACTGGAAGCCCAACCCTGTTCTCGTATTGGGATTTACGGGATAGCTTGGTTGGACCAAACAACCCTATCCACAACTTCAACCCAGACGTTAACAATGTCGGCGCAAACATATCCATTCAAGATGTCAATGCCACCGGCTTTGAGTTTGACCCGGTGCGCAATCAGTTTTACCTGAATAAAGGCGGTGATTTTGTCTACACCTTGCGGGAGCCTAGGAACGCGGACGGCTGGATTTTCGACATTGACAACCCAACCGCCACCACCGGACCCGGCAATGGCTCAGCCAACGAAACGACCAACCTAAGCGGCGGCATCCTTGGCAAATGGAAGAAAGCCAAGGGCAAGAATGGCTCCCCAGGCTTTGATGTGTTCGTGTTGTTGAAAGAGCCAACACAAGGAAGCGTCTGGATATACAAGCCGAAAAATTGGGTAAACCCAAAAACTTACAATACTGTTGATACGATTACGGTTAGCGTACCCTCAACCCCCGGAACTTACCCCAATAATGGGTATGCTCTTTATGTTGCAAGCTCGGAAGAAGGGCTGGCAACGGCTCCCATAGCAGCTACCATCAGTGCATCGGAAAGCCTTTTCAAACATGCCAAGGCAATAGGGCAAACTCCAAATTACTATGCCGTCAGAGCTTTTGATAATCAAGGCACGGCATTATATAGCAGTTTTAGCAATGTCGTTCCTTATGCTTTTGTCAATATGAAACAATTGCATGGAATTGATATGCATGGAATTGATAACCTGCCGATCCTTAAAGACGCACTGGGCAACCCTAGAGTGTATGGCAACAATACGCGCAACATCGGTGCGGTTCAAAATGCCGATGCGCCGGTATTGAAGGCCACCGGAGGTGATTCCAAGGTCGATTTAGGTTGGAATAAACCAACCGGGACGATAACGGGTTACGAGATTTGTACCAGTACCTCGGTTCTCACTGACCCATTCGTCGGGAACTGCACGGGAACTAGCACTCTCGTCAACGACCCCACTCAGACCGCACAAACCATAGCCAGCCTGACCAATGGCTCGCCTTACTGGTTTGTGATTAGGTCCTACAATGACTCAACACCGGGCATCTGGAGTAATGTTGCCACGGCCACCCCCCTTGCCACCGTCGGCATACCCGTCGTGACCGGGACTCCGGGTGTTAATCAAGTGCAATTGTTCTGGACTGAACCCGCCACAGGCGGCCATCCGGGACCAGTCAGTTACTTTGTGACGTACCGAGTCAAGGGGCAAACCCAGTGGATTGCAGGTCCTGGCAATCTTTCGGGCAGGATAACGACCATCCCCGGTTTGACCGGTGGCACCGAATACGAATTCGGCGTAGCCGCCCGGACTTTCGATGGCGCGACCGCTCCCGTGGTAGGCACAACCACTGCAACCCCAATCAACTCCTGTGACGTGAATAGCGACGGGTCGGTAAACAAGACCGACATTGGGCTAATTAATGCAGCACGGAATAAGCCCTCCAGTGGGACGAGCGACTTGCGCGACCTTAACTCGGACGGTGTCATCAACCTGTATGACTCGCGGCAGTGTATGTTGCTTTGCACCAAGCCTTTATGCGCATTGTGACCGTAAGCAGTAGCTATATCGTTCCCACGTTCCGGCGTGGGAACCATAAAACTTAATCCTAAGAGGTAATTCATCTATGAACCTACACCAAACACTCCTGCGCGCCGCACTGGGCATCGCCCTGTTGTTGGGTGCGTCCCAAGCCCCCGCCTTGGAATTGGTCACTGTGAGCCTTTTGCCGTCGACGCAGAATGCAATCCCGACCCAAACCGTCAACCTGGCCCTCACCATCAGCGGGCTAGGCGACCACAACCCTTCCTCGTTTGGCGGGTTTGACATCAATTTATTCTTTGACTCGTCCAAGCTCACTTTCACTGGATACAATCTGAGCAACTTGCTTGGCGCGGTGGGAACCGAGGCTGATGACCTTAGCATTGGGGCAACGGGCAACACGATCAACCTCGCCCAATTGAGCTACCTGTCGCCGTCGGAACTCGCCACCCTTCAGCCGTCCGAATTCACTTTCGCGACCCTGAGTTTCCGGGTGGACAACCTGCCCCAGTTTCAACAGACTTTTGTTTTCTTTGATTTGATCAAGGTGCTGAGCGATGAAAATGGCGATCCACTGCAAATTGCCTCACTCAACGGTGCGCAGATCGGCAACCCAATCCCCGAACCGCCCACACTGTTGTTATTCGGCCTGGGGCTGGCGCTGTTGATCCGCAACCGGCGGCGGGTTTGATTAAGTAGCGACCTAGGTGAGCCTTGACGCTCTAATTTATGATCGTTCCCGCGCTCCAGCGTGGGAATGCCGCCTCGACCGCTCTGCGGTTCACGGCGAGGAGCGTCTCCACACAGGTTCCCACGCCGGAGCGAAAGGAACCATAAACACAACAATTATCAAAAACTAACCATTGGAGAAATCACCATGAAACGTTTTATTATTTGCCTATCCCTGACCCTAATCGCATCCACTGCCCAAGCTGAACGGGCAATTTACTCCCCAGATGACGGGGTTCTCTGCGACCGGAAGAGCGGTTTCTGCGCCGACCGTGAGGGCGTTTCGATAGCCTACACCGAGCAGTATCTCGGCAAGAAAGCCGCCCAGAAGCTGCTGAAAGTCATGGGTACTGATTCCGACATGTCGAGCTTCACGATGAGCAACGGCATGCATTGCGAGACCCGCGAGAAAAACTGCACCATCAGCAAGACCAATAACTCGCCAGACCAGGTCGGGAACATCACGCTGTTCGGCAAAAAATAATATATGATTTGACTTCTCGTTAGGTTCCAAGGAGCCTGTATTATCAATCATCAATGGCAGGAGAGAATATGAATACGAATAGTTTGCTGATTTTGCTTTTAATCGGCGCAGTGTCGGGTTGGCTGGCTGGGAAAATCATGAGAGGCGGCGGTTTCGGCCTCTTAGGCGATATTGTGGTTGGTATTGTCGGTTCAGTTGTGGGCGGCTACTTGTTCGGGCTGTTGGGTGTCAGTGCTGGCGGTGGTTTAATCGGCTCCATTGTGACCGCCACGGTGGGGGCAATGGCGTTATTGTTTCTGATTCGACTGATTAAACGAGCCTAAGGCTGGTCGGTTCCTATGCTCTGGTTTGTTCGTTGCCAAGCGGAGTTTCAGTAACATTAAGTTAAGGACTTTACACATGTCAAAACCCGTTGGCAGTCCCAGTTCTAGCCTATTATTTCCGCTCAATTTGACACCTAGAGCAGGACTACGAATGCTAACTAAATAGCTTTGAAGCGGCGATTGGGAACTAGCGAAACAAAGCGGGTGATGATGCTCTTTTTTAGCTTGCCGGCAAACTAGATTAAGTTCGTCGGCAAGCCGTACCCTGAGAGGTCATTATTTGTGGTGGGGTTGTTTGTGGTGGTGGTGCCCACAATCATACAGGTTGGCAACCGCCACTCCGTTGAACGCGCCTATCGGGGTGAAATGATCCCAGACGACATGTGTCGCACCCCTCTTGTTGGCATGGCTCAAAGCCGATGCTTTGGCGCTGTGCTTCCAGTCATGATGCTTGCCGTGCTTGGAATGTCCGTTGACCTGCCCTAAATAATGGCAGGATTTGACCTCACCGGCATGTACGACGGCGGGCGTGGCAGTTGCCGCTGGGGCTAAGAAAGCCCCCGCTATGAATACCAAGATCACCGTGGGGTGGGTCGTCTGATGGTATAAAGCATTGCTAATGCTGGTCATTTTCGTCTCCTGTTTTGAGTGGGTGATAACCGATTATTTTGGTGCAATACATTTTAATTTGACACCAAAATGGACATTAGTTTCGTCACAATCCTATTTTTATCATCTACCGATACAGCCCCTAGACCCGATAAGAGGGCGACACCAGCCAGCAATAGAGGACTTTACTGCGTGAACGGCTGTCGCTTCTAAGCCTGCCTCAGTCAAGTTGCTGATTTTCGTCTGGCTTGCGGTGAATCGTTGCTTTGACGACGACAAACGCTGGTAAAATGTCTTCATCGTGGGTATGTAGTTAGGGGTATTATTTGAAAAACACCGACGCCAAACCAGCCTATGAAACTTTGGAAATAGGCACACCATTGGATTATACCGATGATGTCTATCGGGTCTATTTTGAAATGCCTGATTCAACTCATGAAGGCAAGAAAATTATCTCTGAATTCATAGGCGAAGCGCGAGCCGAAAAAATTATTACACTGACTCACGGGTATGAAGTTGAGTTGCCCATTCAGTGCGTACCGGACGTCATAAGATTATTAACCAAGGCCAATCTAGCTGTATATCAAGTGGTCAGATATGCAAAAACGAATGGTACTTGGGGGTAAACTTTTTCTCGTTCCCACATTCAGGGAGTGAACCATCAAAATAAGGGGAAAACCATGAACAAAACCATTTTATCAATTTTTCTACTGTCCATTTTTCTAGTCCCCGTGCAAGCAGCCGAATGGGATGCCCGGACGACGCGGACCAACACTGCCGTGACCGATGGCGATATTCAGATGGCCCTGACTCAAGGCATCAATACCGACTTTGTCCGTACCTTCCCGATGCGACAATATGGCATCCATGTGCTGGTGGACCGGCTTACGCCTGCACAATTGGGGACGGAAATCGTCTACGTGTCGCTAGGCTTGTGCCGACGCCTGCCGGATGGGACTTATGAACTTGCCGAGGGCCGCTACAGCGACTTGGTCCTGTTGCCGATGAACACCTCACCCGACATGCAACGGCAAGCCGTGGGGGAAAAGCTGGTGGCAATGGCGGCGGCATTCTCCCAAGGCATGGTTCAGATGAAACGCCCAGCAATCAGTCGCAAACGCTGATGTTTTGGAGCGTCAAAGCTTGCTTTGACAACAAAGTTTGCTTTGACAACAAAGTTTGCTTTGACAACAAAGTTTGCTTTGACAACAAAGTTTGCTTTGACAACTCTACGGAATAGCCAAGCTTGCTTGGCCTGTCAAAGCTTGCTTTGACGCTCCGTACTCAGAATCTTAGAAGCTAAACTAACCCATTCCCAGAGGCTATTACATGTTCGCCAAACTATTGGCTTTGTTGCTTTTCATACCGATTATCAGCATTGCCGATAACCATTCAATGATCGAACCCGTCAATACGGAGAGTCCACGGGCCACCTTTGAAAGCTTTTTGAAGCTTACCGAAGAGATGGGTGGCAAATATATTGCCTATCGGGATTCGCCGAGTCCAGCCACACAATTGGCACTCATGCAGGTCGCCCTTAAATCGAGCACTTTGTTTGATCTGAGCCAGCTTCCAGAAGCCAGCCGGGAAGGCGTTGGCATGGAAGCCTTCCTGCAACTGTGGGAGGTCATTGCTCGTTTGGACTTACCCAATCTGGAGGACATTCCTGACCGTTCTGCCTACGACAAGCAAGACGAAAATCCGAAAAAGGTCATTCAATGGTACATTCCAGGTACTGACATCAGTATTACCCGCGTCGGGGAGGGGTCTCGAACGGGGGAGTTTCTATTTAGTGCGAAAACGGTGGAGCGGACGGCAGACTATTATGAATTAGTGCGCGGCTTGCCCTACAAAAGCGAGGTACCCATCAAAAATCTGTATCTCATGGCGCAAACGCTGACCGGGTGGATGATCCCTTTGAAGTGGACGGAATCCTTGCCTGAATGGGCCAATAAACCAATCGCCAATCAAGTGGCTTGGAAATGGTTGGCAATGTTGTTCAGCGTCGGACTTGCAGTCTTGTTGGGGGTGTTTGTCTTCCGCTGGTCTAGGGAGAGTTCCAAGAGTCGCTCCTTGCTCTTACATATTCGCCAGATTTCAGTGCCACTCTTTGTCATTGGAATCGGATTTTGGCTTAAACTATTCCTCTTCGATCAAGTGAATCTCACGGGTCTTGGGGCCAATAGTTTTATCTATCTGGTTGAAATTCTTTATGGAATCGCATGGGTTTGGATTGTTTGGCAGACGGCCAACTGGATTGCCGATGCCGTCATCGATTCGCTCAAAATCAATTCAGAAAGCCTCGATGCCCATTTGATTCGCCTAGCCGCCCGTTTTGTGGGCATTGTTGCCGCGCTGACCCTGATTTTTAAGGTAGCCAACCAAGTGGGAATTCCTGTCTATGGGTTGGTGGCCGGCGCGGGGGTGGGCGGACTTGCCGTCGCGTTGGCGGCCAAAAGCACACTGGAGAACTTCATGGGCGCGCTGAATCTTTTCGCCGACCGCCCGGTCAGCATCGGCGATCTTTGCCGCTATGATGATGATTCATCGTCACAATGGCGTTCGGTGGGCAAAGTTGAATCGATTGGACTGCGCTCGACCAAGATTCGCCGCCATGACCGTTCCCTGATTACCATCCCCAACGCAGAGTTTTCGCAAAAACATATTGTCAACCTGAGCGTGTGCGACCGCATGTTAATGCACACAACTCTGGGGTTGCGTTATGAGACGACTGACGACCAATTACGCTACTTGCTGGCGGAATTGCGTGAACTGCTGCACGGACACCCAAAAACGGTCCACACTGCCGCAGACCCCATTCGGGTGCGTTTTGTCGGATTCGGCGATTATTCCTTGAATGTCGAGATTCGCGCCTATATCAGAACCTCGGACTATAACGAATTCCTTGCCGTTCAAGAAGACATACTGCTGCGAATGATGCTGATAGTGAAGAAAGCCGGAACGGGTTTTGCCTTCCCCTCCAATACGCTGTATCACGCTCATGACCCTGGGCTGGATACTGAACGACAACAGGATGCCGAAAAACAAGTGCGCGAGTGGGCTTTGGCACAGAAATTGCCGTTTCCAGACTTTGCCGAAGAGTATCGTTTGGAGATCACCGACTCTTTGGATTATCCCCCTGAAGGCTCACCAAACGCCAACCGGGGATAGGCAAGATTTCCCAATAAGCTTATTGGCCTTTAGGTGGGACAATGGCTTGCACCTGCCCCCCGCAGAGTTGATAACAGGCGCGGTATTGTTCGTCACACTGATAAGTCGAGGGTGAATAGCAAGCCGGAGGGTAGGGGCAATAGTTTTTATTGTCGCCTGAGTTTCTGCGGCATTGATTATAAAGCTGGATTTCGTAGTTCCAGCGATACTGGCATTCCCGGTATTGGGTGCTCAAAAACATTTGGCATTGTTGCTGGGAGTTCATGCATTGCGCCGCGCAAATTCTGCCTTCAGGGCTTGCGGGAGGGGTGTAGACATATTGGATGGGTGGCGCGCAACCGAAGAGAGCTATTGCTCCTATAAACCCAATCAGACCATGCAGACAGACAATGAGTAAGTGTCGCGGCAAGACAAAATTGTTGAACCGGCTATTCATTTATCAAACCTGAAAGGAAGTGGAGTTTTGGCACTACCTAAAGCTGACGACGGGCCAATTATTTTCCCTAGCAAAGCGGGCGAGCGTTTCGTCCGGGTCCACTGCGATGGGGTTGCTGACTTTTTGCAATAGAGGCAAATCATTGTGGGAATCGCTGTAAAACCAACTATTGTGCAAATCCTTTTTGTTTAATGCCATCCATTCGTCCAAGCGCTTGACCTTGCCCTCTTGGAAGCAGGGGATACCTTCAAAATCCCCCGTGTACCGACCCTCGCGGAATTCGGGCGAGGTTGCGATCAAATGTTCTATGCCGTAAAGTTTAACGATAGGTTCGGTGACAAAGCGGTTGGTGGCAGTAATGACCAGCAGCAAGTCTCCGTTTCGTCTGTGCTTTTCGACGGCTTCGAATGCGGCGGGCAATAGAATGGGTTTGATGCTGGTCTCAACGAATTCCTCGCGCCAACGGTAAAGGTCTTCGGTGGCGTGTTCTGACAAGGGTTTGAGGGCAAATCGCAAGAATTCGGCAATGTTAAGGCTTCCTTCCCGGTATTGCTGGTAAAAAAGCTCATTGGCAGAGCGGTAAGCCTCGCCATTGACTATGCCTCTTTCCACAAGGAATTCACCCCATAGATAGTCACTATCACCGGCCAAAAGGGTGTTGTCGAGATCAAAAATGGCTAAACTCACGATTTTTCCCAAAGAGAATCAGAAAGAATTGGCCGTAAGCATTCCAAGCTGTAGCATGGAATCGTGTTTTGTGAAACAATCAATATCATTGAACGAACGGCTAGTATTTAGCCGCCATTATAGCATTCATGGGAATGGGGCTGTTGCGGTTATGATTGATTCGGAGGGATATCGCCTTAATGTGGGGATCATCCTATGCAATGACGAAGGTCGCGTGTTTTGGGCGCGTCGGGCTGGCATGCGCTCGTGGCAATTTCCACAGGGTGGCATCAAATGCAATGAATCGCCCGACGAGGCCATGTATCGCGAATTATACGAAGAAGTGGGCCTGCGATTCCGGCAGGTCCAGGTGATAGGTCGTACCCGCGAATGGCTGCGGTATGAACTGCCCGAACGCTACATTCGGAAACATTCCCAACCGCTTTGCATAGGCCAAAAACAACTCTGGTACATTCTCCGCATGGCTGACAAGGAAAGCTACATTCGCCTGGATTGTACGGAGAAGCCTGAGTTTGACGCTTGGTGTTGGGTGGATTTCTGGCATCCACTCAATGATGTGGTGTATTTCAAGAAAGAAGTTTACCGCAAGGCGTTGTTGGAATTGGGTCCGCATCTAATATCGGAAAATGTGCCGGTCAGTCCGCTGGGTTTCCTGTCATTGCAGCAAAAGCTCGGTTAGCCCTGATAATTCAAATAGTTTAGTTCCATGACAGGATAGGATGGTGGCTTATGCTCAAGTTCACAAAACCTTCATAGCTGACCAGCTCAATCCCCTCCAACACTTCTTCCGTCGCAATCCCTCTTGCTGCCAAATCAGGGGCAAGTGCATGGATGCTGACCTTAGCCATGGATTCTGTCAAACGGACGGCAATTATGGAGCTTTTCATTGCAGCATAGACCCCACTTTCCAGCAGCAATATCGAGTCCCCTGCGCCTACCCGATCCAAGCATTGACCCAATGCCTGAGTTTCTCCGGGCGAACGATTGATTAAATGCAATACTCCCATTAGCAGTTGACCACGATATCGGCTTCGGCAATTAAATTGGCGATTTCTGCCCGGTTGATGGATTGAGCAGGCAACATTAATTTTGACAGGCTCAGCCCACGTTCGGATAGGGATTCCTGCTCGACCCAAAGTGTTTCCACATCATACATCGCCAGTGCGGCAAAAACGGGCGAACTTGGCTTTACATGGGGGTGGTCCGGGGTTTGGTTGGCTTTAAGTAAAAATACCCCGTCGTCCAAAAATAGAATGTTGACGCATTGATCGAAGGCGGCAACCGTCATAATCATATCCAAATTTTCAAGGATGCCGATACCTTGATACGGGGGGTGTCGCATGACAAACAGGAATTTTTTCATTCAGTCGTTAAAGACCAGAAAACGGTCAGCCTTCAAGCAGGCATCGACCCAAAGACCTAGCCCGGCAATGTGGAAACCTTCTGCCAAATCATTGTCTTGCTTTCCTAAACGCTTGGCTTCGGTCTGTTCCAGCAGACCCCGCCGTTGTGCGGCGGAAATGCAAATGCTGAGTTCAACATCATGCTCCTTTGCCAATGCCGTCCATCGGTGTATTAAGATTCTTTCATCCTCCGGGGGCGACATCCAGCGCAAGCCATGGTAAGCACCTTCGGAGTAAAAAAAAATGCGGACGATTTCATGCCCCATCTCAAGAGCTGCTCTGCTAAACTGGTAGGCGGTTTCACAAGCTTGGCTTCCCCATGGCGTGGAATTTATTTGAATAGCGAATTTCACAAACTTTTATTCTTTAAATGCGTCAAATTGTTATTTACAAACATCCTTGCCATTTGCATAACTATGCTAGAGCATGGCATGGAAATAGAATACTTCATATTCAAATAACAGCGTATCAAATTGCATTTCTCATCGCCATGCATTCTTCGCCGACTTAGGCACAAATCTTAGGCAATAATTGAGTTAATAAATCCACCAATCATGTACAAATTTGGCAAATTCTTAAGCGTTTTGCTGATGGTGTCACACACTAATTTGGCTTTGAGCCTAACCCAGCATGTGCGCAAAGACTTGAATATCGACATTAAGGATGTTTTGAAATATCCGTCGTCCCCTTATTTGGGACAGGCTTTGGATATGCCCCATACCCAGGAGTTGCCTGAAATCGGCGATCCTACGGGGACAGCGTTCACCCCGACTCAGGAGAAAGAACTGGGCGAGGCGTTTTTTCGGAGCTTGCACGGTGAAATTGAAGTGAACAAAGACCCAGAGGTGAGTGAATACATTCAGTCCATAGGGCAAAAATTGGCGGCCAATTCTGACACTCCCACCCAGATTTTCCATTTCTTTGTCGTAAATGACCTCAACATCAATGCCTTTGCCGGTCCCGGCGGTTATATTGGGGTCAATTCCGGTTTAATTTTGGTCACGGAAGCAGAAAGCGAATTGGCTTCGGTGCTTGGGCACGAAATAGCCCACGTCACCCAGCGCCATCTTTACCAGGCTTTCCAAGCCCAAGGAAAAATTCAATTGATTTCAATGGCCGCGATGTTGGCAGCCATGTTGATCGGTTCGAAAGTGAGCGGATCAAGTGTTGGCAGTCGTGCCTATTGCACGTCAAAGAATGAAGGCTGCCAACCGACCGGCAATACCGGGCAAGGTTTGGCCATGGCGGCGATGGGGGCAGGGACGCAGGCGATGATTAATTTCACCCGCGACAACGAAGCAGAGGCGGATAATGTGGGAATGCAAATATTGGCAAGGTCGGAATTCGACCCGCGCAGCATGCCCACATTCTTTGAAAAAATGCAGCAGTCAACCCGTTTTGCCGGACATGGCACACCCGAATTCTTGCTGACCCACCCGGTGACAGTTTCGCGTATCTCTGACACCCGCAACCGGTCGGAGAAATTCCCGTATCGACAATATCCCGACAGTTTCGTATACCAGTTGATTCGTGCCAAGCTGAGGGTCCTGAGTGCAAGAAACCCTATTGATGCGGTAGGATATTTTCGTAGCCTCTACAATCAAGGGACCAAACAGCAACAAGATGTGACACGTTACGGTTTGGCTTTGGCGTTGGTAGCCCATAATCACGCAGTGGAAGGCATTGAAAAGCTACGTGAATTGACGGAAGAATATCCGTACCAGTCACATTTCATCAATGCCTTGGCAAAATCTGAAATGGACAAGGGGGATGTCAACAAGGCCATGGAAGTTTTTGCGACAGCCCGTGAAAGGTTCCCTGATAATTCTGCCATCAAGTTGAATTACGCCAAGGCTCTTTTAGTCCTTAAAAGACCAGAACCGGCACGGCGATTGTTGGAGGAACTTCTGCATGGCACTGTCACCCCCGACCTCTATGAAATGTTGGCACAAGCCTATAGTGGTTTGGGTAATGAAGCCGAGTCACACCGTTATTTGGGGGAGGCGTATTATGCCGATGGGCAGACGAACACTGCCATTTTGCAGATGAAGCTTGCCCGGAAATACTCTAGGCATAATTACTACCTTAACTCTGTGATAGATGAGCGTTTGATGAAATTCACTGAAGAAGAAAAAGAAAGACGCGAAGGGAAATAACTTATTTTTATGATTTTTTTATGTCCGGGCTGAAAATCTTAATCTTGCTTTGACAAGAATAGGGGTAATCTCTGAGGGTCTTCATTTACCTCCCTAGGACAGCATGAGCAGTCATTCAAATTCTAAATTTCAAGGTTTTTCCACCTTGATGATTGGTGCCATTGGCGTAGTCTATGGCGATGTGGGAACCAGCCCACTTTACACCATGAAGGAAATCTTCAATGGGCCTCATGCCATTCAAGCAACGCAAGAGCATGTTCTAGGCATTTTATCCCTGATCTTTTGGGCGTTGGTTTTCGTCATTAGCATCAAATATGTTTTGTTTGTGATGAGCGCCAACAACCGTGGCGAGGGTGGCATCATGGCGTTGATGGCCTTGGCGTTGAGGAAAAGGTTTAATGCCGGGCAACGGGGCTATATCATCGCGCTGGGTTTGTTTGGGACGGCGTTGTTCTATGGTGATGGTGTCATCACCCCCGCCATTTCCGTGCTGAGTGCTGTTGAAGGGCTGGAAGTTGCCGCCCCGTCACTTCACGCCTTTGTGCTTCCGATTGCGGTAATGGTTCTGATTGGTCTATTTTTGTTTCAAAGCCATGGCACGGAAAAGGTCGGGATGCTGTTTGGACCCGTTATGCTGGTATGGTTTGCAGCATTGGGGGTTTTTGGGCTTGCCAGTATTAAACAGAATCCATTCGTTCTACAAGCGCTAAATCCGATACATGGCCTAATTTTTTTCCAGGAACACGGCTGGCATGGCTTTATCGCCCTAGGTGCGGTCGTGTTGGCATTGACCGGAGCAGAGGCGCTCTATGCCGATATGGGACACTTCGGCAAACACCCTATTCAAGTGGCTTGGTTTGCGCTGGTATTTCCTGCTCTTGCCATCAATTATTTCGGTCAAGGGGCATTGCTCTTGCGAGACCCCTCTGCCATCGAGAATCCATTTTATCTGCTGGTTCCTTCTGGGTTGTTATATCCCATGATTATCTTGGCAACGATTGCCACGGTGATTGCTTCACAGGCGGTGATTTCCGGGGCATTTTCCATCACCAGCCAAGCCATGCAGATGGATTACATCCCTCGCATGCAACAGGTTCATACCTCAGAATCGGCAATGGGTCAGATTTACATTCCAGCCATGAACCGGGTTTTGCTGCTATTGGTTATTTGCACGGTGTTAAGTTTCAAAACGTCTGGCAATTTGGCGGCAGCCTATGGCATCGCAGTGACTGGAACCATGATCATCACCACATTATTGGTATCGGTCGTGGCCTTGGATTCTTGGAAATGGCCCCCAAAATGGGCGGCGGCTTTGATCTTTTTGTTTTTAATGGTTGACGGCGCATTTTTTACCGCCAACTTGATCAAAATACCCCAAGGCGGTTGGTTTCCGTTGGTGTTGGGGGCGATACTGTATGTGATGATGTCAACCTGGCGAAGGGGCAGGGAGGTCCTTACGCATTATTTACAGAAATCCGCCGTTTCACTCATCGGATTTTTGGCTGAATTGCAGGAGCGACCGGAATTTGCCAGAGTACCGGGTACGGCTGTTTTCATGACAACCCGCCATCTCAGCATGCCCCATGGTTTGCAAATGAATTTTCGGCACAACCATGTGTTACATGAGCGAGTTGTCTTGCTCACTATCATTACCGAGGACATCCCTTTCGTGCCGGATGGTGAAAAAATCTCGATTGACAGCTTGGAGCAAGGCTTTTTCCGTATTACCGCAACCCATGGTTTCATGGAAAACCCCCATGTTCCGCAGATACTGGGGTTATGTAAATTACATGGCTTGGAGATTGATGCCAAAGAGTCCTCATTCTTTATCAGTCGGGAAACATTGATTCCTTCTTCCCGGCCTGACTTGCATCCATGGCGTGAACGACTGTTTTTGGTGATGTTCCGCAACGCCACCTCGCCCATCCAGTTTTTTAGCATCCCTCCCGAACGGGTTTTGGAATTGGGGGCACAGTTTGAGGTTTGATGGGTATAATACAAGGCTTAACCCCTTAACCTTGCCATCAACGCAACAGCCTAGTTTTCCATGACTGACCATTTCGATACGATTGCTGACATTTACAATAAAGTTTGGTATTTTTCCGAGCAATATCAACAAACCATGCTGACTAACATCATCAATCTATTGCAATTAGGCAAGGACGATGTGTTGGCGGATGTAGGCGGTGGAACCGGTGCATACACCCGCTTGCTGTTGGAAAAAGCCGGTTTAAACAAGGCATACTGCATTGAACCTTCGCGCGGCATGTTTTTGGAATCCCAAAAAATCCCTACGATAGAATCCATTTGCGCGGATGCCGACCAGTTCATGCGATTGGATTTGGACTTCACTAAAGTGTTGCTCAAAGAGGTTGTCCACCATATTCCAAACCGGGAAACGCTCTGGCAGTATTTGCACACAAAATTGCCCAGGCAAGGTAAAATATTGATTGTGACCCGCCCTTATGAAATAGCGCTGCCTTTGTTTGAAGCAGCGAAGTCTGCATTTCGCCAAAAGCAACCCAAGCATGAAACCTTAATGCAGGAACTTGAAGCCAGCGGATTCAATGCCTCGTTTAAGATTCATCCTTACGAGTTTACACTGGACAAAAGTGTCTGGTTTGACATGATCCGTCAACGCTTCATGTCAGACTTGGCAGGTTTTACCGAAGAGGAAATTGAGGCGGGTTTGCAAGAAATTGATGCGAAGCATTCATCCGATACGATTGAGATACCGGACAGGATTATCTATCTATTGGCATCGGTTAATTGACGGCCAATCCATGTTTGAATCAAGCTTGCAGCATTCCAGTTAAGTGAATAAACCTTCTGATTCTTCTTGTTTTGTTCGTTGGTTTAGAGACTCAACCCCCTATATCCATGCCCATCGTGGGAGGACTTTTGTCGTCTCTTTCGGCGGCGAAGCCTTGACTGATGGCTTGTTTGCCAACCTCGTGCATGATTTTGCATTGCTGAATAGTCTGGGCATACGGTTGGTGTTGGTGCATGGTGCTAGACCTCAGGTGGAACAGCGGTTGACCCTGCGTGGCTGCCAGATGCGATATTTCAACGGCTTGCGAGTGACCGATGCCGCCGCTTTGGAATGTGTGAAGGAAGCTGTAGGCACGGTGCGGGTGGAAATAGAGGCATTGCTGTCCATGGGTTTGGCAAATTCACCCATGGCGGGCGCTAGAATTCGCGTGGCATCAGGCAATTTTGTCATTGCCAGACCCTTAGGCGTTCGCGACGGGGTGGATTTTGGTCATACCGGCGAAGTTCGTCGGGTCGATGCGGAGGGAATCCGTTCCCAGTTGAACCAAGGCGATGTGGTGTTGGTTTCGCCCATCGGGTACTCCCCCACCGGGGAGGTGTTCAACCTCGGAGCGGAAGAAGTCGCCACCTCTGTCGCCGTCGCGCTCCGTGCGGACAAGCTTTTATTGTTGACCGAGCAAGATTGCATCAATCTCACGGACAATAGCCCGATTCGTCAAATCACGACCGATGAAGCTGACATTCTGCTTGAAGCCCAACAGCTATTTCCAAGCGACGCCAGTCTTCATTTTAAAGCGGCAATCAATGCTTGTCGGCGAGGCGTCCAACGCGCCCACTTGATTAATCGGCGTATCGATGGAGCCAGTTTGCTGGAATTGTTCACCCGTGATGGCTTGGGGACTCTGGTCAGCTTGACTCCTTTCGAAACCATGCGCCAGGCCGATATCAAGGATGTGGGTGGCATTTTGGAATTGATAAAACCGCTTGAAGGTCAAGGAATATTGGTGAAGCGAACCCGCGAAAACTTGGAAATGCATATTTCCATGTATAGTGTGATTGAACGGGACGGCATGATCCTAGGCTGTGCCGCTTTGCATCCCTTCCCTGAAGAATCAGCCGGGGAACTGGCCTGCCTTGCCTTGCACGAGGACTATCGGGGCGAAAATCGGGGTGAAAGGCTGTTGGAGTTTATAGAAACAAAAGCTCGGGGCATGGGGATAAATAAATTATTCGTGCTCACCACGCAAACCACTCATTGGTTCCGGGAACATGGATTTAATTTCGCGGATATTGCGAGTTTGCCATCCAGTCGTCAAGTTCAATACAATCCGCAAAGGAATTCCAAAATCTTGGTTAAAGGGTTGGCCACTACCTAATTTGAGCCTAATTAATAGACGTTATTGGAAACGGTTTTACACGCCCATCCAATGAAAAAATAACTGCCTTTTTTGTTCTGAAACAAGCAAGTTGTTTAGCCCTCAAGCTTATTACCCTTCTTTTAGCTAGATAATTTTGATTAATTAAGAATCAATTTTGAAGCTATGGCAAGTTTCTCTAACAAATGATAATGTCTTAAGTTAATAAAGTTTGTTGAAGGCTCTTCATAGAAATCTCGCATCCTCAATGTGAAATATCGTGCATGAGCCTTGTCGAAATCTTGAAGAAAACTAAACGATTTAGATCGGCTTTTTTTTTACGATCCATAAATGACTTAAAACTTGTTATAAGAGGTGTTTATGATAAAAAGCTTTGGTCTATATATATCTTTGATATTATGTTTTATACCTAATTTCACAAATGCTGAAACCCTAGGCTATGATCTCACGATATTAGATCATCCTAACTCACGGTCTTTAAATATGCGACTTATGGATGTCAATAATAACGGAGAATTGATCGGATATTATACTGACAGCCAAAATAAAATCGTTAACTTCTTCTATAGCGAGGGTGTTTACACATCTCTTGACCATCTCAATGGACAGCCTTCTAAGTTCATTGCCGCTGGTTTTAATAAACTTGGTCGGGTCGTAGGCACTTTAATCCCTGCCAATAATATTTTACAAGGCTTCGTTGCGAGCAATGGTAGTTATATCTCTATCACAAATAACAACACAACTTCAGATTCTATAGTTTTATCTGATATCAATGATGTAGGGCAAGTAGTTGGATATTTTCGCAATTCAGATGGTTTAATTCAAAGTCTAAGGTTTGATGATCAGAGCTTTGTCGTCACCCCCCTTGAAAATCTTAATGCATTATCAGGTTTAGGAACTTACGCCACTGGTATTAATAATAACGCACATATATCGGGATTTTTTAAAGATGCCCAATCAGTTTTTCATGGCTTCATTTACGATGGCGAAAGTTACAACACCCTAGATCATCCCAACGCAGCGTCCCTAGGTTCGCCCAACGGCACTTATGTGAATGGAATAAATGATTACGATCAAGTAGTTGGGTATTACATTGATGCTGGTGGCACTTCGCATGGCTTCATGTTTAGTGGTGGTCAATTTGTCAATATTGATGTTGTCAATGCTCTGAACACCTATCCGAATAGCATTAATAATTATGGAGAAGTCATTGGTTATTTCGTGGATGCCTTAGGTACGCATGGTTTTTTAGCGTCTCCCATTACGACAACAGCAATCAGTCAAAACGGTTCTTCAATTTCCATACAGACCTCTGCTGGAGGAAATTTGGGTGTCAATGCAGACTGGTGGTTTGTGGCATACTCCCCTTGGGGACATTATTATTCTTATGTCTATCCTGATCAATGGATCGATATAGGAACAGACTTAAGCCGCGTGTCGCCAGCTTACCAAGGGCGATTGATGAATGTAGCGGATCTAAAGTTGTTTGATGCGACAGGCATACCGAGTGGAAATTACATTCTATATTTTGGGGTGGATACCAAAAGGGATGGTAAGTTAGACTTTGATCGATTATATTACTCTAGTTTTTCATTGACAATACCTTAGTATGAACCTGTTTTATTGGCCCTAAGAGGTTTCGCATGTCACTTGCTTTAGTTTTGCATTTGTTCGCCGCCACCGTTTGGGTAGGCGGCATGTTCTTCGCCTATCAAATACTCCGTCCAGTGGCGGGGGAAATGTTGGAGCCTCCCGTTCGGTTGACACTGTGGAAGAATGTTTTTTGGCGATTTTTCCCTTGGGTCAAAGCGAGTATCGTGCTGTTATTCCTGACCGGTTTTTGGATGATACGCGGACTGGGTGGCATGGCAAATGTGGGTTGGCACATTCACTTGATGTTACTGATGGCTGTCGTGATGACAGTGGTATTTTTCTTGATACGCGGCAAATATTATTGTGGCCTGAAGGAAGCGGTCATCATTGAGAATTGGGCCGTCGCCGCTGAACGGCTGGGCGATATTCGCAAGGCCGTCGGTTTGAATTTGATCTTAGGGCTAATCACCATCGCCGTGGCAGGATTAGGACGTTACTTAGGCTAAAATAGTGGGTCATCAATCTATTCAATCCAACAGGAACAACTTATGAAATACGCCATTATTTCGGGCAGTCACAGGCCCCAATCACAATCCGGCAAAGTCGCTCTCTACATTGAAAAGCAGCTTGCGATTCTCGACAGCAGCGCTTCTAGTGTGATTTTGGATCTTGGAAAAACACCCTTGCCCTTATGGGATGAAGGCATCTGGCAGGGTGACCCAAAGATCATGGATGTGTGGAAACCCATTTCCACCGAACTGAAAAGCTGTGATGCGGCGATTGTCATCGCACCGGAATGGGGGGGTATGGTGCCGGCCGCTTTGAAGAATTTCTTTCTGTTTGCCGCCGACGGTTGCTTGTATCATAAACCGGGCTTGATCGTTGGCGTTTCCGCTTCGCGCAATGGTGCATACCCGGTTGCCGAATTGCGGGTCAGTAGTTATAAAAACACGCATTTACAATATATATCCGAGCATATTATTGTCCGTCAAGTCAATGATGTTTTGAACGAGGAAACCCCGCAATCCGATGATGATGCCTCATTGCGCAAGCGTTTGGATTACAGTTTGTCAGTGTTGGCCGAATATGCCAAAGCCTTGCAGTTGGTTCGGGCAAGCGGGGTGTTGAATCGGAAGGACTATCCTTTCGGAATGTAAATTCTAAGTGGATGGAGCGTCAAAGCTTGCTTTGACGCACCCAGTCATTCTCATTATGGCTAAACGCCGTCATTCCGGCTTGGACTGCCGGAATCCAGCGCCACGGATGGTAACTAGTCGGTGCATAACTGTCTGATTAAACATGACTGGCAAATCCTAGTTTCACGTCACTGTGACTGGATGCATTCAGAACACCCCTGTCCCGAACCCTACGGACTGCTGGCCTAAGCAAATCGGTTGCCCTGCCGATTTATCCTTCTTGCCGTCAGGAATGACGGGTTATAAATCAACGCTCTGGCTCATAATGTGAAATGCTGTTGACGCTCCCAACACGCTAGAAAATAAGCAATTTTGTTAATTTCAGTGATTCAATCTAGCCTTGAGTTCCAAAGCCTGATTCAAGGCTTTATCGGCATCTTCCGATAACACATTAAAATGCCCCATCTTGCGGCCCACCCGTGCGGACTTCTTGCCATACAGGTGCAAATGGACATTGGGTTCGCTGAGCAAGATGTCCCAAGCCGGTTCGTCGTCACCCCATATATCACCTAACAGATTCACCATGACCACCGGGCTTAGCAAGCGGGTGTCGCCGGGAGACAAACCACACATGGCGCGGACTTGTTGGTCGAACTGGCTGAATTGGGTTGCATCCAAGGTGTAATGACCACTGTTATGCGGACGGGGGGCGATTTCATTAATCAACAACTCGCCACCGTCTAGCACGAAAAACTCAACCGCCAACACGCCGACATAATCTAGCGACTCGGCCAATTGCAAGGCCATTTCCCTCGCATGTTCGGCAACGCTGCTTGCAACCCGTGCGGGCACGATGCTGATGTCGAGTATGCCCCCGGCATGATGATTTTCCGCCACCGGGAAGCAAACCGACTGCCCAATGCCAGTGCGTGTGACAATCACCGAAACCTCGGTCTTCAGATTCAGTTTGCGTTCCAACACGCAAGGCTTGCCCTCCATTGCAAGAAAGGCGTTTTTGGCTTCCTCAAATGAGTTGACGTGAACCTGTCCCTTGCCGTCATAACCTAAACGGGCAATTTTCAGGATGCCGGGCAAATGTCCACTCAAATCTTGCTGCAAATCTTCCAAGCTCTCAATGGCCAGAAACGGAGCGACTTGCAAGCCGGCATTAAAGATGAAGTTCTTCTCGCGGATACGGTCTTGGGCGATGGATACCGCCTCGGACGAAGGGCTGACGCAAATATATTGTTCCAGGAATGCCATGCTGGCCGCTGGCACGTTTTCAAATTCAGTCGTCACGGCTAGGCAGGTGTCAGCCAATTGCTGTAAGGCAGCCGGATCGTCATAATCCGCACACAGATGAACATCCGCCAGCGCACCCGCAGGGCTTTCGGTGTCAGGGTCCAGTACGGTGACGCGATAACCCATGGACAAGGCAGACATGGTAAACATCCGGCCCAACTGCCCACCTCCCAAAATGCCAAGCATGGCGGTTGGCAAGATATGCTGTTTCATCCGTCCACCTCAGGCAAGTGCATCGCCAGTACGGTATCTGTTTGATGCTGGCGAAAGGCTTGCAAGCGGTCACATAAATCAAAATCATGGTTCGCCAGCATCGCCGCTGCGAATAAGGCGGCATTGATCGCCCCGGCTTCGCCGATGGCAAAGGTTGCCACGGGAATGCCTTTGGGCATTTGCACGATGGAGTAGAGCGAGTCCATGCCCCTCAAGTATTTAGAAGGAACCGGCACGCCTAATATGGGTAGGGTGGTCTTTGCCGCCAACATGCCCGGCAAGTGAGCCGCACCGCCCGCCCCGGCAATGATGCATTGCAAACCCCTAGGGGCCGCACTTTCTGCATATTCAAATAGCAAATCCGGGGTGCGATGTGCAGAAACAACCCGTGTTTCAAAGCCAATCCCTAACTCTTTTAATTGTTTTGCCGCATGTTGCATAACTTCCCAGTCGCTATTGCTGCCCATGACGATGCCGACTTGAATCATTTGATGACTCTCTAAAAACTAAACAAGTCATTTTACCCGAATGATAGCAAGCATGGGCAATTTTATATCTTTGTATTCGATTGCAAATCATGCTGGAGTGCAAGGCTTGCCTTGCCTATCCTTGTATCCGCTAGGTTAACTCAGGAGTGCAAGGCTTGCCTTGCTTGGAACTGCCCACGAAAGGCAAGCCTTCATTGTCATTAAGGTAAGGATTAGCTAACTCGTCATTTCGGCATGGATGCCGACAAATCCGCCGGGAGCGGATTTGGACGCACGGGTGCGGGGCGAAGCCCGAACCACAGGGATGTGGTGAGCCAGCGTCTAGTGGATGGCTCGTCTTTCCCAACTCCCTCCTGATGATCATTTGGGGATTTTGACTCAATGAAGAAACCAAAATCAACATATAATGGATGGCAAGTTATACCTATTCGAACAGGCTTTGTAAGACACTTGTTTGATCTTTTTGTGAGAATTGCTATTTGGAAGAGTCGTAATAAGCAAACTAAGTCACGAATAGAAGCTGCCCATTCAGAAAAGTTTTGACAACCAACATGACCCCCAAGCCGACTCAGGAACAAGCCCACATGACACAACCGGAAAACCTCGCCCTAGCACTGATAGAGAAAGAAAAATGGGAGAAAACCGGGTTTCTGGATTTGGGTAATTGTGGGCTTACCGAAGTGCCGGAAGAAGTGAGGGATTTGGTTTGGTTGAAAGATTTGGTTTTAGGAACTAGGTATGCCACTCAAATGTACTTTCTTGTAGAAAGCCTAAACAAAGGTGTACCTAATACCATTAACCATTTACCTGATTGGTTTTCAGAATTAAGCGAACTAAAAATTCTTATTTTGAATCAAAACCCATTATCTGATATAACACCATTGGCTGAACTGGATACTTTACTAAGATTACATTGTGATGAAACAAAGTTGACAGACTTGTCTCCATTGGTCAATTTGACTTCCCTTCAAATACTTAGCTGTGCTGACACTCCCATAACAGACTTAATGCCCTTGGTTGGATTGATAAATTTAAGGGAACTAGATTGCTCTTGGACTAAGGTGACTGACTTGTCGCCACTTTCAAAACTAAAAAGTCTAATAAAACTAAATTTTATGGTAACCAATATACATGATTTATCACCGCTGGCTAATCTTTGCAATTTAGAATCACTAAATTGCTCTACGACCAGCGTAGCTGACTTATTGCCTCTGTCCAAGCTCTCAAGGCTAGAAATCCTTGATTGCTACAATACCTCTATCGCAGACTTATCGCCTATTGAAGATTTGGTCAGGCTACAATATTTTGATTGCTCCGAAACTCTAGTCGCTGATTTGTCGCCTGTTTGGCCAGGAATTCAACAAGCTTGGCCTGTAAAGTGGGAATTTTCTGAAGGTTACCTCGAAATTGGCAATAACTTTGGCATTTACGTCCAAGACTGCCCTCTCATCATCCCCCCGGTAGAATTCGCCATCGAAGGCCCGGAAGCGGTCGTCGAATATTTTGAGCAACTCGGTGACGATGCCCGACCTTTGAATGAGGTCAAGGTGATATTTCTAGGCGAAGGAGCAGCGGGCAAGACTTCGTTAATCAAAAGGCTACGCGATGAGGAGTTCGACCCCAAAGAAAGCCAAACCCATGGCATCCGCATCCAGAAAACACCTTTTACGATAGACGAGGAAACCATACTCGCCCATTGTTGGGATTTTGGCGGGCAGGAGGTTAATCATGCCACGCATCAGTTTTTCCTGTCGCAACGCTGCATTTATGTCGTCGTATTGAATAGCCGCAGTGACGACAAAGCCGAGAAATGGCTGAAACATGCCAGTAGTTTCGGTGGACGCTCGCCGGTATTAGTGGTATTGAACAAGATCGACGAGAATCCTTCCTTCCAAGTCAACCAAAAATTATTGAGTGAAAAATATCCGAATATCCGGGGCTATTATCGATTGTCTTGTGGCACTGGCATGGGCGTGGATGCATTCCGTCAGGCAATAAGCCATTTAATCGAACAAGCCGATGCACGGCGAACCCCGTTTCCCGCCTCATGGTTGGCAGTGAAGGAACATTTTGCCAACATGACCCAAGATTATATCGACTCGGCGCATTACCGGGCGGTGTGTGAACATAACGGCGTTACCCGACGCATTAGCCAAGATGTGTTGCTACAATTCCTGCATGATTTAGGGCTGGTCATCAACTTCCGCAACTTGAAGAACTTCGACACACAAATTCTCAATCCTTTATGGCTGACCAACGGGGTATATCGCATCATCAATTCCGAGCGGGTGGCAAATGCGGGTGGTTTGTTGCATGAGGACGATTTGGATGCCATCATCAATGATCCTCGATATGCCAAAACTGGGGATCGGGTTTTTGATTACCCGCTGGACAAGCTCAATTATATCGTCCGGGTGATGCAAGAGTTTGAATTGTGTTTCCGGCTGGATGACTGCCGTTATGTCGTGCCACAATTGTTGCCCGTATCCGAACCTGATTTCCACAAAGAAGGAAAAGGTTTACGTTTCGTCATTCGTTTTCCTGAATTGCTACCCGATAGCATTTTTCCACGCTTAATGGTGAAACTGCATAGTTTCATTGAAGGCGAGTTGCGTTGGCGCACCGGCATGGTGTTGCACAAACCGTCTGTGTTTAATGCCTCGGCGCGAGTGCGCGAGGACAAGGAAGACAAGGAAATCCAAATCGAAGTCTGCGGCCAAGAACCCCGTAGGTTATTGAGCTTTATCCGCGAGACCGTAAAGGAGATTGTCGCCAGTTTCGCCAATCTGCCCACCACCGAATGGGTGCCAATCCCTGATTGTGATGAAAACTTTGAATATGAGTATCTTGTGGTTGCAGAAAAGGCCGGGGAGAAAGAGGTTTTCGTCCGGCAATTGAAAAAACGCATACCCGTCGCTGATTTATTGGACGGCGTGGAAGAACAGATGATGCGCGATGAACTCGCGCAAACCCCTGTCAAGGCGTTCGTGTCCTATTCACACAAAGATTTGGAATACTTGCCCGATCTTCGCGCCGCGCTATCGCCTTTGGTGCGTTTGGACAAACTGGTCCTCTGGGATGACCGCGCCATAGAAGCGGGCGAGGAATGGAATAAAGTGATTTTCCAGCAACTGGCAGAAGCTGATTTGGTATTGTGCCTAATCAGCGCAGATTTTATTCATTCAGATTTTTGTTACACCCAAGAACTGGCAGAAGCTCTGTCGGCACATCATCAAGGCGAGAAAACCGTCATTCCGATTCGTTTACGCGAGTGCCTTTGGGATGATTTGCCTTTGGCAAAGATTCAAGGCATGCCCAGTCAATGGATTTCCGCTGCCGCTGACAAAGACGCAGCGTGGACTGAACTTGCCAAAAGTTTGGAACCCGCCATCAGTCAAGCCAAAATACGCAAGTTAAATGCTCGAAAATAGACAAATTTATTGTGCTTTTGTGAGGCAATTTCGACCGTTGCCGTTGATAGGGCAGGGGAGGGCTGCGCCACTTTGCCCATTACAAAGGGCGGCGGGTCAAACAAAAAAATTAACGCGGTAAGGCGGAACCTAAGGACGGGTTCCGCCGAATGGGAACCTCGGAAGATCTTGCCAATCTGAGCATATGTCGTCCACTTTTCGGCGGATTACATCCCTGTATCCGCCCAACTTCATACGAATCGCTCCCTTTCTTTGCCATTCCATACCCGCGTGATCAACACTGAGCCGCTGGGACTCTGGGTATAACGGATGACATAGCTTGAATGTCCGAAAGTGGCAAAAATGTCGCGGAATTTTGGTTTGTCTGGCACGAATGTGCCAAGTCCTGGAAATGTCTCAAGGGGTTTGGCTGCATTTAGGATGGTTTCTGCGGCTTTTTGCGCGGCTTGAGGATTCTTTTCGAGCAGGAACCGATATAAACGATCCACATCACGCAAAGCTTGGGGTAACCAGATTACGTCGGGCATGTACGATATTGACCCTCTGCCAAATCTTGCAACCATGCCATGGCTATTTCATGGCTGATACCGTGACCAGTGCGCTCGTATTCCGCTAGACGTGCCTCATCGTTATCGGTGTAATCTTCAAGCAAGGTTTCAACCAGTCCTTCCACTGTATTGTGGTTTTGCTTGGCAAGGGCGTTCAAGCGTTGCAGGGTTTTGTCAGGGAGCTTTATCGAAATAGTTTGCATGGTTTTACCTCCAAATAGGAAATAATTTTATCATGAGCTATCTTAACATTGTTGATCGTTCCTGCGCTCCGCGCCAACGCGGTAAGGCGGAACCATGGACAGGTTCCGCAGGATAGGAACCTCGGACGAATCATGCCAATCTGGGCCTATGCCGTCCACTTTTCGGCGGACCCCCTACCTATCTACCAATCATCTTGCAACTTAACAAAAATTTTGTTCCTATAATCCGATTTGGACAGGCTCAGTGATGCCGGACTATCGCCGTCGTGCTGTTGCGGTACTTGCATAGGGTTCTGGGATGTTTTTGAAAAGCCATAGAGATTAGGCCCAAGTCTTATACTGAGGATTATAGATGATAGTTTATTGGATTGTCTTTATTGATGTTGTTCTATTTTTAATATTCATGACATTTACGGGTAAAAGCCTATCAGAGTATCTAATGCTGATGGTTGTTGCCTTGGGTGTTTTGATGATACTCCTTTTTTTAGCCATTTATGAACATCAATATCCTGCCCTATTGTATGTGCGATTATTTATATCGGTTATAGCTGGTGTGGTAATAGTTGTTTCCACGATGGTATCTTGGCTGCCAAATAATGAGAGTAGAAAATATGAACTCTCTCAGGAAGGAGCAAAAAATGAAATGACTGATATCAATAAAAAGTCTGGTGTCCCACATTGCAAATATGAAGAAAACCCCGATGGTTTTACAATTGGCTTCAGTAAACCATCGTTCGCTCTGGTGAAGGCTAGTGATATGTTTTTCATATTACCTTTTCTTGGAGGTTTAGATTCAAATAGTAAAAAAGTAAATACATCCACGATTAAAGTGGATAAGCAATTCGTCTTTGTTCATGGCAAACGATTTAAGCGTAGAGACTTTGGTGGATTTTTGGTCGCAAGAACCTATAAGGCTTTGTTTAAAACGGTGTCTGAACTTGGATTTAGAGACGGTAAAGACATTGTTAGTTTTGGCGGTGCCTGGAATAAACAGGAAGCTTACGACGTTGCCGATTCGCTGAACCATCTTTTACGAGTCATACCCATCGAAGATGACATTGTTTTAGAAGGAAGCATGGACGAAAAGCCGAAATCATAACGCGGTAAGGCGGAACCATGGATGGGTTCCGCCATATGTAGATGGTCGGTTGTCCACATGTGGAGACTGTGGGAACGGACTCAAGTTAAATTAGGTTTGAGCGGAAAATAGGGCGACACAGCCAACCAGCTTTAAGCTCACCTTGTCAAAGCGTTGCGACAGAACCATGTCCAGCCCCTTAAGCGTGTCTTGGGTATTGGCAAAGACGCCCTTCTGGTTATAAAACGCCATCAGTTTTCGAGCCGCCCAGCTTCTCGGCACATCGCCTTGGAGTATCGTTGAGCCGAAAATGCATGCGCCCGGATTCATGACGGCTTTGAGATGGTCGAGTATCGCGGCTTTTTCGGTGATAGTCCCCGGCAAGCAGTGAAGCAGATAATTGATGCCAACGGAGTCGAACGTTGCCATGGACTCGCTAATGGGTTCAAAAATATTTTGCCGATAGGTTTCCGGCTGATAGCGGACTATCCTCCGGGCGGCGTATGCTAGGGAATTGGGGTTCATGTCCATCAGTGCGACACGAGGGTGATAGGAAGGGAATCGGCAGCGATCCAAAAAATAGCCAGTACCGACACCGACATCAAGATGGTTCGATGAAATATGCGCATTATAATGTTCCCGTATTGTTGGGGACGGGCACTGCCAGATGAAACGGTTAGACAAGCCCAAAACGAGGATGTCATAAACCGAGAGTATCCCCTTCGTGTATAACGCTTGGCCGTCGTAAACTTGTTCTGCTGTCGGTTGCATATAATATTTTCTGTTATCGAATTGAATTGTAAACGTACTGTTCTATTAAAAACCCACGACCAAATTAGAAACCTTGTTTGTGCTTTTTATTCTTTTCCCTAAATCTGGATTATTGGCATTAAGAATATAGATAGCCTTAGGGTTAGCGCTCAATCGTTAAAGGCGATTTAGCTATTCGTTTATTTCATTTTGAGCAGGATGGTAACATACCCCTTGTGCCTATCGTTGCCGATAAGGTATCTGGCAATAGGATATGCCAGAATTAAGCCTGACGCGCATTTTGGATAAAAACATAGTCAAAGAATTCATCGATAGATTGATATTCGGGGTCGGGCCTAGCACTACATGCTCTAGTTCAAGCGGTTCATTGCCTAGGCCAAGATTGAATTCAAGGTAGGGAACCAGCATGGAAGTGCCTTCCCGGAATTTGACTGGGGTGGTGACATAATCCATCAGCACGGGGGAAACGATGCGCCATTCTTCTTCCTCTTGAAATGAGGGATGTTTGAGTATGGCGGCTATGCGCAACAAATCGCTTTCCACCCTTTCAAAAATATCAAAATAAGATTGTGAGGAATGGCGTTTGGATTCATCCAAGTTTTCCCCATATTCGTCAGCCAAGCATTCAACGGAAGCGATCACCTGTTTAATCAGCACCTGCTGAATGTCCGGGTCGTACACGCATTTACCCAGTTGAAACGACTGCTTTGTCGCGCAAGCTGTCAGATATTCGGGATTAAAACCTATGCTAACTCCTTTGCCCAATGAGCTATAACCCCGCCACTGGCTGAGCAAATTTCCATTGGCGCGAAACGATGCAGCGAACAGCATGTGTCCCCTGGAAATCCGGTTGGATACCCAATCGAGGAATTGCGCCAGCAGTTTCTGTTTGCTTGGATTGTCGTCGATCCGCTCCGAAACTTCCGCTTGTATTAGTTCAACGGTATGGTTCATCTCAGCCGAATCATTCATATACAAGATATTACTCGCCCATAATACCCGCTTTTCCACGATGCCAATTAGTCCAGGAAAACTGGTGTAGTGGTATATGGTTTCGGTTGGAGTGTCGGAATAGAGTTTTTCGGTGATGTTTTTGATCATTGATGTTCAAAGTCTGACCAAACTAAACCTAGTTGACGAATTGCAGATCGTAGTGTTCCTAGTTTGATATCTTTGCTACCCCAATCGGGTATCACAGTAACTTGCTTTGTCGCAGGGTTAAACCATTTTCGATGGGAACCACCACTACGGCGTGGCAATTCCTCGCATCCCAATGCTAAAAGTTTTCGTGTTATTTCACGATAGTTCACTATGCAGCCACTAAGGTTTCAAGCCAGACTGAGTTATTGCCATCGGGAAGTTTTAGACAAGCTGGTAATGTTCGCCCTAAATCCTCATACGCCTCAATGACGGCTGCCAATGCGTCTTGGACATTAGCCAAGGCTTCCTCAACAGTATCGCCTTCAGTCAGCAGTTCGGGCAGTAGCGGCGAGGTTACGGTGAAACCACCTTCCGGTTGCGGTTCTAGGACTAATGGGATTTTGTACATCATCATCTTTCATCCTATATTCAATCGATTAATAAAAGTGGGTGGATTACATATTGGATTTATCATGTTTTTTGCAATCTGGGTTGTATAGGTTTTTGGTTTTCCATAATAACTTTTCAGAATTAAATGACTCTTCATCTTCAAAGTGTTGTTGGAAAAATATCCCTTCATGACATCCAAACAAAATTAGATTTGAACCTACCTCTTTGATAAAATCTCGTCTATATGGTTGACAGGCGGTTTGGAAAAACCCCATCGCATATCCCCATAGATACGCCGAAAGTGCATTCATTTGTTCTGCTGATAATTCTTCATCAAAAGGTGCATGCATTATGAGCCTGTCAAAGTCAGTTCCCGTGTCGGGAATTAACTTCCCAAACCTAAACTCAACTGTGCTTCTGAAATTTACTATATTTAACAGATACTTAATTGGACATTCACCTTTGAAGATATCCACTTCAAAGGCAAAATTGAAGGCTCCTTTCCAATAATAGTAGCGTGTTCCGCTTTCACCAAAGGTTTCACTAAACGCAGCATAGAATTTTGCCAAGTTTGTCCAAGACTCTCTATCTTCCGAATCTCGTCCAAGTTCCCACCACAATGCGTAGTCAACTTCAATACTAACGCACTGCTGCGCCAACGAGATATAACGTCTATCACCAATCCTTTTGGCTCGGCAATGTAGGTGTTCATTGTTTATTTCAAGCTGCTTGCCAATTTGTAGAGTAAATATTTCTTCCGCATTATTGGCTTCTAGCGCAGAAGCTGCCCAATATTCTAATTGGCCTATGCTAGCCTCGTCCAAGCGGTGTTCGATAGTGGGAAAAAGTTCTCCGAAACGATAACGCAACTGCTGTTTTAAAATACAGACTGCGCCTTCTCGTAAATTGACTTCACTTGATGGGTGTTCAATAGATTTGGTGTTTTCCATAGTTTTATCTGAATATTTTAAGGTTCATCCTGAATGCCATACGAAAACCAAAATGGGTAGCGTATTAGCGATTTGTTTTTTTAACCGTCAAGGTAGTTTATTGCCTCAACTAGAGAAATCAACCCATAATCAAATTCAGCGATCAAGCTAGGAACCCCTTCAAGGATGAAGTCCTTATCTGCTTGGCTCATCAGTATAGTCTTATTAATACCCTGCACCTGAATCCCCCGTTCACGATGCGCTAATATTAGATCGCCCTCATCTTGAATATTGACTTTTAAACTGGGCGTAAAAACTCTAGCCACACCATAAATAATAGGATTATTCCTTGCAAATATATCTATGAACCACGCACCATCTGGAAACTCCCATCCATCCCCATAACCCCATACTCGTCCGAAATCTGTAGTGCTTAACCCAGTTACTTCTCGTACTCCTTGATTTATTTCTTTGATTGTATCGCCAGCTAACTGGCTGAGTTTTTCGAAATAAACAGCCAGAAAGATATTTCCAAACAGTTCTTGGTTTTTACGGCATATATCGAGTAAACCCTTCCCCTCTCGTTTGACAGGTGCTAGTTTTCGTCTTTGATTCCATTTTTTTCTTGCCTCTTCAAGCATAACATCATTCACCAAACGACTCTGTTGACATTCCCACAAATGATTAAACCATTTACCTACTTTATCAACAAGTTTTGGATCGTCTGTCATTATATTTGCTTCAATCCAACCTTTCAGTTCGTTATCACCTTCTACTACGAGACCGTTTGCGGACGCATTGGAAGAACCAAGGATAACAGTCGAGCCTGACGCATAGACCTTTGCATGCAATTTCGGATTTGACTTTACGTCAGCCCCTAACCTAATCAATTGTTTTACAACATCAGGGTTCGTCGCGCCTGATTCAAGGTTACAGATAATTTTGGTTCCCTTTGCACGCTGACCATCAAGACCCAATGAGGCTAAAGCGCCCTTTCCCCAAAAAGCGACTGCAAATCGCTTATCTTTGCCCTTTAACTTTAAATATTCAGGGCCAATTTCAGTTTCACTGAGGAACTTAAGCATCGTTTTCTCCTTGAAATTAGGGTGACAAAAATTTTACACGCTCAGGATGATATGTACCGTTACCCATCATAATGAAACCGGCAAGCTATTATCACCAACTCATCATCAGTAGCTCGATAAACAAGGCGGTTGGTGTCGTCAATACGCCTTGACCAATAACCGGATAAACTGCCACGCAAGGGCTCGGGTTTGCCGATGCCTTCAAACGGTTCACGCGCAGCAGCGTTAATCAAGGCAATGATGCGCTTAAGGGTTTTTCTGTCCTGTTCCTGCCAATATAAATACGCTTCCCATGCATCAGGTACAAAGCGAGGAACGCATGATTAATTGTTATCAACTAGCAACTTATGCGCTTGGGCTAACCCAGCCTTGTCTTGGCGTATGGCTCTTGCCAGTGCTTCGGCGTTGGCTGGGGTGGAAAGTAAATGCAGGGTTTCCATCATACTATTGTAATAATCAAGTGACATGACTACAGCATCGCCCCTAGCATCGCGGCGGCTAATGATGGTGACATCGGCATCTTGCTGGACATCATCTAATATTGACTTTAGAGCGTGACGGGCATGGGAGTATGTGACAACTTTCATAGTTTCATCCTCATGATTAAATGGAAAGACTGTAAGGCTGAGATGTAACGTGTACTACCCTCGCGTCGATTCCTTTGCCTTGCCCATAGATTTTCTTCCCAAGAAATTCTCCACTTGCAAAAAAAGCTATGGGCCTAGGCATTCACAACTTCTTCTGGCGTTGCTGCGGTCAATATCCGCTCTCCCCATATCAATAAAATGTCTGCATCGGCTTCTTCAACTTTTTGGCGGATAGATTCGTTTAAGGGTCCGAAGCGCAGTTCCATTAATCTAATCAATAATGCTGCTTCACCTTCCTTTTTGCCTTCTAGTTTACCTTCCAGCTTGCCTTCCAGCTTGCCTATCTGCCTGCCTTCTTCTATACCTTGTTGCTTCCAATCTTTAGTCCACTCGACTACGCGTTCAGCTAACATACTATGTACCTCTTGCAGTTCGTTTAATTCAGAAAATTCTACACCCGGAACATGGCCTGGTAACAAAACCCGTATTGGATTGAAATTCAAGAAGCAGATATACATAAAGCCACTCCCGGCCCCATCGTACCCGCCAGATGATGTCATCCTCTCGTTCACGCAAATCGTCGGCGACATAGCTGCCGCCGACTTTTTCCAAGCTGGTGAAGTCCAGACCGGTTACCCACTCTTCATGCACAAAACCACGTAGTAGGTCTTCCACCATTTCAGGATGGGAAAACAGTAGCTTGTAAGCATGGTCGTGATCTTTTCGGGTGTTCAAGAAGCTTATCCGACCTGCAACTTCGAAATATCCGCAATATCCAAAAACAAGCCTTCAACTATCGCCAGCAAACCCAAACGATTCCGCCTAAGTTCAGGGTCTTCAGCCATGACCATAACCCCGTCAAAAAACGCATCCACCGAATCGCGCAAACCGGCTAAGCGGCGCAGGGCGGCGGTATAATCGCGGTCTTGCAATAAAGGCAGCACATCTTCCCTTGCGTCACGGGCGGCTTGCAGCAGTGCTTTTTCTTGGCGTTCAACTAAGCCATGTTCCTCCACATTGGCGATGACTGGCTCTTCGGATTTGCGCAAGATGTTGCGAATGCGCTTGTTGGCGGCGGCGAGGCTTTCGGCTTCCGGCAGGTTGCGGAAGGCTTGCACGGCTTGCAAGCGGGATTGGAAATCCAATAGACGCGGCGGTTGCACGGACAGCACGGCATCAAATTCGTCGAAGCTAAAACCGCGTTCCAAACAGTAGCCTTTCAGTCGGTCAAGGATAAACTCATGCACGGCTTTGAAGGTCGCCTCACGGTCAAAATGATGCGTGTAGGGTTCCAAAGCGAATTCCAACAAGCTTGGCAATTCCAAATCCAATCCGCATTCAATCAGGATGCGGATTGCGCCCAAAGCCGCACGGCGAAGTGCGTAGGGGTCTTTGTCGCCCGTGGGAATTAGCCCGGCGGAGAAAATGCCAGTCAGTGTGTCGAGTTTTTCCGCCAGAGCCAGCATTTGCCCAGTCTGCGTGGTGGGCAACGCGCCACCGGATAGCTTGGGCAGGTATTGTTCTTCAATGGCGATGGCGATGTCTTTTGGTTCGCCCTCGGCTAGGGCGTAATATTTGCCCATCGTTCCTTGTAGGTTGGTGAATTCGCCAACCATTTCGGTGAGCAAGTCGGCTTTTGCCAAGAGTGCGGCACGTTCCACCCAAGCGCTTTCGGTTTCCAAGGCATCGGCTATGTGAACGCTTAGGCGTTGGACACGGTGGGTCTTGTCCAGCAATGAACCCAAGGTCTTTTGGAAGGTGATGTCAGCCAAGTTGGGAACGCGGTCTTCCAAGGTCTTTTTGCGGTCTTGGTTCCAGAAAAATTCGGCATCGGATAGGCGTGGACGCACAACCCGCTCATTGCCCTCGCGAACGGATTCGATGCGTGAACTGGCAATGTTGCTGAAAGTGATGAACCAAGGCAACAAGCTTCCATCGGCCTTTTGCACAGGAAAATACTTTTGATTTTCCTGCATGGTGGTGATTAACACTTCGGCGGGCAGTTCCAAATAACGTGCCTCAAAGCCTCCCAACACAGGCACCGGCCATTCTACCAGCGCGGCGATTTCTTCCAGCAATGCCGGTTCGATGTGCGCGACCCCGCCTACGCTGTCCGCCGCCTTTTCCGCCAAGGCTCGGATCATGTCCATGCGCTCGGTGTAGCTGGCGATCACTTTGCCTTCATGGCGAAGTTTTTCCGCATATTCATTGGGACTGTCAATGGTGATGGTTCTTGGGCTATGGAAACGGTGACCGCGAGTGTTGCATCCAGAAGGAAGGTCGAGCATCGTGGTTTCAATGACGGTGTCGCCGAATAATAGCAACACCCAATGGGCAGGCCGAACGAACTCCGCTGACCCTGCTCCCCATCTCATGCGCTTGGCGATAGGCAAGCCGGCCAAACTTGATCGGATAATGTCGGGTAATAGGTCAGCCGTAGCCGCGCCCTTGACTTCCTGCTTGTAGCAAAGCCATTCGCCCTTGTCAGTTTTCAAAGTAGTGAGTTTGTCGGCTGTTGTGCCGCAACTGCGAACAAAACCTTCGGCGGCTTTGGATAATGAGCCGTCGGCATTGTAGGCTGCATTGATTGCAGGGCCACGCCTTTCCACAGTCTGGTCAGGTTGGGCCGTGTTCAAGCCTTTAATCAGCAAGCCCAACCGCCTAGGGGTGGCATAGGATATCAATTCACCGTAGGCCAAGCCTGCTTTTTGCAAACCGGCTTCAACGCCACTTTGCAGTGCGCGGGAAAGGTTCAACAAGGATTTGGGCGGCAATTCCTCGGTACCCAGTTCAAATAACAATTCGCGGGTTTCAGCCATGATGGCTCTCCTTGTTAGTCAGCATGGGGAAGCCCAGCTTTTCGCGGCGGGCATAATAGGCTTCGGCAACCGATTTGGCTAAATCCCGAACCCTTAGGATAAAGCGTTGGCGTTCGGTCACGGAGATGGCTCGGCGGGCATCCAGTAGGTTGAAGGAGTGTGAGGCTTTCAGCACCATTTCATAGGCGGGCAATGGCAAATCTTGGCTGATCAATTGTTTGCACTCTTGTTCATAGGTATCAAAACATTGGAATAGAAACGCGGTGGGTGCGCGTTCAAAATTATAGGCGGACATTTCCACTTCATTTTGATGGTAAACATCGCCATAGGTCACGTCACCTTGAGGCCCACGCGCCCATACCAGATCGAATATGCTTTCCTTGCGTTGCAAGTACATGGCAAGGCGCTCCACGCCGTAAGTGATCTCGCCACTGACCGGGCGGCAGTCTAAGCCACCCACTTGTTGGAAATAGGTGAACTGGGTCACTTCCATGCCATTTAGCCAAACCTCCCAACCAAGCCCCCATGCGCCTAGCGTTGGTGATTCCCAGTTGTCTTCGACAAAGCGAATATCGTGTTCCAGTAGGTCGAACCCCAAGTAGCGCAGCGACCCAAGGTAAAGCTCTTGGAAATCCATGGGCGAGGGTTTCATGATGACCTGAAACTGATAATAATGTTGCAGTCGGTTTGGGTTCTCGCCGTAACGACCGTCAGTGGGGCGGCGTGAAGGTTGTACATAGGCGGCGTTCCAAGGTTCGGGTCCAATGGAGCGCAGGAAGGTGGCTGGATGGAAAGTGCCAGCGCCGACTTCCAAGTCCAAGGGTTGCAGTATTACGCAACCCTGTTCGCCCCAATAATCCTGTAGTGCCAGAATGAGCCCTTGGAAGGTAGTTACATCGCGTGCATGGTTGTTGGTATTGTCCACGGTTCTTTCTTGAAGGAGAATGGAAAACTTCGATTATAGCCGAATTGCTTACAAAATCACGAGTTGCTATGCGGTTTGAACAGCA
>CAIOOA010000213.1 GCA_903859815.1 uncultured Methylococcaceae bacterium
AGATCAGGGTATTGCTGGGGCGTTGCTATGGGGTATTCAACCGGATACACCTGTTTCAGCGCCTGAGCCTCGACCTTGGCGGCTACGAGCAGTTTGCATAGATTACAATGGGTTGCCAACCATGCGAAATCCCAAAGAACCAAAATTCGTGTTGCGCAAGTATATTCAGCAATACTCGATATTCGCCCTCCCAGGCGAAAGCAGCGAGAAAATCCTCGACATTAAATTGGTCGAGCTGCTTCTGCGGGATCAAACCGTCAGGTTTGCTAAGTTTGCCCCCAACGGCCAACTTGGATTTTACATCATCCCATTCCAGTGCTTTTATGTTGATCATGTCAAACGTTGGCGGCCCAAGCCAATGTTCTGACTCGCCCGGTATGAGTATGTGGATTTCAGTGTCACCACTTGTGTAGTGATCCCATGCCGCAATCCAATAAACTCGATTCGAGTTTGGGCGAATCGAGCGGTCAGAATATCCAATTGAATTGTTCACTATTCGCTTTGCAGTTTCCTGAGCATCCTGCACAGTTTTCGATGATGCTAATAGAGTAACCTCGACATTTGGCGCATGTTTTGCGTCGTTGTAGAGTTTGCGCAACTCGTGAAAGAAATCGATGTGCGTTTGGTCAATCCCAACGCTCGATAGCTCTTCGATGAATGAGAAGAAATTATCTCTCGGATTCTTTGCTGGAAAGGCGGTTGCTTTAAGGAACAGTTCGGTCTTTGTTCCAATTTTAGAAACCAAATCTCGCACCTCTTGCTCCTCGTAGGCTCTGTGCGTTAGCTGAGTGAATTGCTCAAGTGTATTGCGGTACTCTTCGAGGAAAGTGTCTCCATACGTTGGCATCTGCTAATGGCTCCCAAGCGATATAACGACCCCGTTCAGCCGCCCGCGCGGAAGGGGCCAGAATGAACACGCCAAACGACCACGCGGGTCGGCTGGAACGGCGGGTTAGACGGATGGGCAAAGATACAATGCCGGGTGTTCTTACTATTGCTCTTTATTTCCATTCGGCGGAACCCGTCCATGGTTCCACCTTACGCCCTTTATTCGTTAGGCTTCATGGGTTTCAAGGCACATATAAATTATTTAACTGTCCCCGGGGTAATAACCGAATTGGTTCTGGATCGTCAGCTTGGATGACATTATCGATAGTGTTAGTAGTTCGCAACGTGTTGTCTTTGTCATACCAATAAATGCTGCAGATTACCTCTCCGATTTCTTGAGCTGCATCGTTTGATACCAGCAAGCGATAACTTTCCAATTTCTTTAAACTCCAAGGAATTGGCTTAGCGAGTGTATTGCTAGCACTTACTACCCATTGACCCCGCGATGCATTTGCGTCAGAAACAATTTGAGACTTGGTACGGCATAGGCCAAATGACGTTAATGTAAGCGTCTGTTGATCAAAAAATTGCACCGCCTCTGGATTAAATTGTGATCCGCTGAGGCTCTTGCAAAATTATAGAGTCTTCATTGATCCAAGTTGGTTTTGGCTTGCCAAAAGCCATTTTTTCCAGTGGAACCCTGCGGCAATTGTCGTCACCCGACAGAATGGCTCCATTTTTCCAAATTAAGGTCGTGGCA
>CAIOOA010000214.1 GCA_903859815.1 uncultured Methylococcaceae bacterium
AACAGGAAGCACATTTGCACCATCATATAGATATCCACCCACTTCGCCAATGCTATCGACTGAATATGCGTATGATTTATCGATACCTTCAGGATTCAGCGAAGTGTAAGTCCAGCCTGCATAAGCTGACCCGGTAAATACCAATAGACTTCCCAGAAAACTTTGAAGCAATATTTTGTTTGTTGTGTTCATATACAGTTTACAAATTTATTGTTGTACTTAAGAGATTTGAGAATCAACCAACGTCTTTTCTTCATATCCAAATCATAGGTTTCCCCCTTTGATTTCCAGAGCCTTAGCCAAGGTCATGCAAAGCTTGTTTCCCCGATCTCCGAGTGACGTGCGCAATCTATATATACTGGTAAGCCCGCACCCAAGCTTGGGGCACAATATTTTTGCCGTGGATTTTTTACGCCCATACTTAAAAATTGTCAAGCAACAATATCCCGTCCGGCGTTGGGGCGAAGCTTGTTTCGCCGGTCAAAGCAAGCTTTGACGCTCCAAATCCTTGGTCAAAGCCAGCTTTGTCGCTCCTATCAAGATTTTATCCGCATTGCTTTGGTGCAAAGTTTCAGCCCTTCCCTCGAAAGATCACCAACACCTGATTTTCTCACTCCCCAATTTGGATGTCTTTCCATGGACGTTTGCACTATAATAGAGCATTCTGGCTATTCGATGGAAAATCGCATCCCTCACAGACTTGGCTGCATCAGCTAAACGCTTGTATTCAATCATGAGCTTGTCAGGGTAGCGCCTTTGCTTCGTTTTGGTTATGGCCTGTATCTTGCTGTTTGAGGGATTATGACTGAATTAGCCCCCGCCCTTTTTTATCGCCGCATTTTGGATAATTTATCCGATGCCGTGCTGTTATTTGACGATACCCTGACCTTGGTTTACATCAACCAGCCGGGGGAGATGATGTTTGCATGGAGCGCCCGACACGTCCTAGGCAACCGCGCCCAGCAAGTGTTCTTCTTCAGCGACCAAAGCATGGAGGATGATATGCATCGGGTGCTTGGCTCCGATAGTACGTTGACCAAACGCAATGTGGTATTGGCATTGCCGTTGCACCCGATGACGGTCAATGTGACGATGTCCCCGGTTTCCGATGGGGATGCCCATATGCTGCTGGTCGAGGTTCAACAGGTTGACCGGCATTTGCGCATTTCCATGGAAGAGCAGTTGATGGCCCAGCAAAACGCGGCGAAGATGCTGCTGCGTGGATTGGCCCACGAAATAAAGAATCCATTGGGGGGCTTGCGCGGCGCGGCTCAATTGCTTGACCAAGAGCTACCCGATGCCGAATTGCGCGAATACACCCGCATCATCATTGAAGAATCCGACCGCTTGCAATCGCTGGTGGACCGTATGCTGGCCCCGAACAAGCCGCCCAACAAAACCCTGATTAACATTCACCGGGTGCTGGAAAGGGTGCGCCAATTGGTGCAGGTTGAAGCCCCGTCGGGTGTGCAACTCATTCGTGATTACGACCCTAGTATGCCGGGCATCTACGGTGACGGCGACCAATTGATCCAAGCCATTCTGAATATTGTCCGCAATGCGGCGCAAGCGCTAGGGGAGCGGGGGAAAATCACCATCCGCACGCGCATACACCGGCAAGTCACCATCGGTTTCAACCGGCATCCTTTGGCTGCCAAAATCGACATCATGGACGATGGGCCCGGCATCAAACCGGAAATTTTAAACCAGATTTTTTACCCCATGGTCACAGGTCGGGCCGAAGGCACGGGTCTCGGCCTTTCCATCGCCCAATCCTTGATCAGCCAGCATGGCGGGTTGGTCGAATGCGACAGTAAACCCGGCGAAACGATATTTTCAATTTTTCTGCCCTTGGAGAAGACGCATGAATGACGCGGCTCAAGTCTGGGTGGTCGATGATGACCGCTCCATCCGCTGGGTTTTGGAAAAGGCCCTGCAAAAAGCCTCCATCCAGACTCGCAGCTTTCCCAATGCCAACTTGTTGTTGGACGCGCTGGAAGAATCACAACCGGACGCGATTCTAACCGACATTCGGATGCCGGGGATTGACGGTTTGGAATTGCTGGATCGGTTGCAAATCAAACAGCCGAACCTGCCCATCATTATCATGACCGCGCATTCTGACTTGGAAAGCGCGGTTTCGGCCTTTCACGGCGGGGCGTTTGAATACCTTCCCAAACCTTTTGATGTGGATGAAGCCGTGGATTTGGTGCGGCGGGCTTGTAGCCACGGACAAAGAAATCGCAAGGAACAGGTGAAGCTCACGCCGACTGTTCCCGAAAAAACACCGGAAATTATTGGGGAAGCCCCTGCGATGCAGGAAGTATTCAGGGCCATCGCAAGGCTCGCCCGTTCCAATATCACCGTACTCATCAATGGTGAATCGGGAACTGGCAAGGAATTGGTTGCAAGAGCTTTGCATCGGCACAGCCCCCGCGCTGACAAGCCCTTCATTGCCTTGAACATGGCGGCGATTCCACGCGACTTGTTGGAGTCTGAGTTGTTCGGTCATGAGCGAGGCGCTTTCACCGGCGCGGCGGCAAGACGGGCGGGGCGCTTTGAACAGGCAGATGGTGGCACACTCTTTCTCGATGAAATTGGTGATATGCCT
>CAIOOA010000215.1 GCA_903859815.1 uncultured Methylococcaceae bacterium
GCGATAAGCTTCCTCGCCCAAAGCTTCCCGTATGATTCGGCACACAATGTTAGTGTTTCCGCTGGCATAGCGCCAACTTGAACCCGGCTTCGCCCGAAGCGGCTTGCTGGCAGCATAAGCTGCCGCGTCGGGAGTCGAAAGTAGCATTTTAGTCAAATCATAGACCGGATTGCTGGATTTTTCGTTGAACTCCAATCCACTGGTCATCCACATCAATTGACCTAAGGTAATTTCACGCCTGAGGTCCCCCACGCCTTGCCATTCCGGTACGGGCGCAGCAGCATTCAAATCTAGTATGCCCTGCCCCACCAGAATGCCGACCAACGCATTAACCACGCTCTTTGCCATTGACCAACCGGGCAAGGGCATGTCTTGGTTGAAACCCGGTGCGTATCGTTCCGCGACAATTTGACCATCAAGCAGTATGACCACGGCTCGGGTGCGACGCTGATGCTTGGGGTTGGGTTCAACAAAGGCCCAATCCAGCACCGATTCATGCTGACTTAATTTAATCACCTCAATAGGCTTAGAGGACGACCTCGTTGAATCAAGGTTTTCTCCGTCATTCCGGCAGGGATTGCCGGAATCCAGAAACCATGGACGGCAATCTAGATTCACCTCACTGTGTTCTAAATAGACTTTATCAGGGGCTTTATTCCCATAAACCAAAGTACAACCCATTCCTGGGTCATAAACGGCTGTCCGTCGCCCAAACCCAAACAAACTAGCCGATGCCGATTGGTTAGTAAAATCCACTTGGGCAGTGATAGGTTTGAAGTATTTTAAATCCTCAACGGACAAATCTTCCTGTAGGATAGATTCCGCGCTACGATTTGAAATGAATACGCCAGAGCATAATAATTTAGCCTTGTAAGCAGCGGCGATGGAGATTAATTTTATGAAATACTGAAAACAACCCAATAAAATTAACAACAACACTACTTTTAATAAAAACATATCATTCAAATTACTTCATAGCCTACAATTGGCCTCCAAGCCTTGAAATTGGATTGCTTTCCTCGTCAAAACAATCTGTAGCAGTGCCTGTAAATCTTCTGATTAAACGCTTGCGTATGTCTGGATCATCGTTGAATACTGTCATCCATACCGAAAACATACCCCGTTCAGCGGCGGTTTCAGCTATGATATCTCTACGCTCAGTTGTATCTAATACAGCAAGCCCTTGTTTTTGACGAAGAGCCTTTTGCCATGCTTGCCTTCGGTGCAACCATCGCTTGTCCTTGTCAGTTGGTTCGTCGAATCCGGCAGGAGATTCATCTGGATGACAATTCAAGCCTAACATTTTCCAAGTTCGATAAGCTTTCGCTTTTAAATTCTCTGGCAAAGAAGAAGAGACAAAAATGCGCCCCTCTGAATCATAACAAAAAGCCAGAAAGGTATTGTCGGTGTCCGGCCACAAGTAATCCACTAGCTCCAATTTGCCTGAACCCTTGCCCGAATTACAATTCGAGCATGAGAGCAGAAAGTTAGCCCAAAGTAATTTCTCGTTTGGATAGTCAAATTGGGGACGCTTATGTTCGACATGGATTGCACTCGCTATCCAACGCTCACAGTATGAACAATATTCCCCGATTTGTGTTACTAATGGCTGTTGGGCATCTCTATGCTGTTTGAACACGCCTTGATCTCGGCCTTTGTCAACCGGCCTCATCCTTCCTTTTCCTCCTTGGCTATTAAGGTATCGCGTTCAAATTTCAGAAAGGCAGCAAAAGCCGGATCATCGCTAAAGGGAATTGAAAGTTCGTCCAAACGTTGCTTAAGCGATTGGGTCTGCGGGTCGGTTTCATCAGCACATTCATGCAAGTGTTTGTAATAAGCCTCTGCAGCTTCCATCATCTGCCTGAATCGCAGACTTTTTTGTGGCATTTCGATGCCTTGGATATTTTCGGCTATATCTTCAAGACTGGCATCTGAATACTCTTCGCCTGTTTCCCCGTCCAATTGAATCAGTTTGCCTTCCCGCAGGGATTGAATCAGGAAAGGGGAATGAGTGGTGGCTATAAACTGAATTTTCGGAAAAGTGCGGCGTAAATCTTCAATAATGCGGCGCTGCCATTTCGGGTGGAGGTGCAAGTCCAACTCGTCAATTAGAACAACTCCGGGGGTTTCTTCCAGTACTTTGTCACCTAACTGCGGGTTAAGCAATACCGCACGGCGCACCAAGTCTCCAATCAAAGCAAATATTGTGCGTTGCCCATCGCTAAGTTGTTTGAATGGAATTCGCCGCATACCATCAAAAAGAATTACGGGTTGACCTTCTTTCGCCATGAAGTGTAGGCGCTCGAAACCCTCTAAACATATTTTGAGAGCGTGTTGAAATAAACGCCAGCCAAGAGGTTCAGATTTTTCTTGATAGGAAATTATGTCTAACTTTTGAATCCACAACATAAATTCACTAGCATCGTGCTTTGCATGATCCCAATCGTAGTAGCCGCTTCTACGTGAATATTGGGCTTCCATCGCTTTTTGTATGGTATTTTCACTTACTGATGGTTTCCAAAATCGGTTACATGGGTAAAATACAAACAGCGGCATTATGAAATCATGTCGATTAACAATAAAATCCCTAAATTGTCGACTACCATGATTAGTTTCATAGCCAGAAACGATGGCATCATTATTGTCAGATTTATACTTTATTATAGATTTAAAGATTTTCGGCTCTCCTGAAATTACAGGCACATCTTGCCATTCAGTCTCAATTAAAATATAACCAGAATAACTATTTCTTAATTCTCCTTCGTAGTCAAAAACCTCGGTGCGAATTACATTCTTTGGAAAGAAATAATCTCTAATGTATTCCATAGAATCAATATCTTGAATCCATGCACTTATACAGGTTGCCAGCAAATCCATGGAACTAGTTTTTCCGCTGCCATTTTCTCCAACGATTAGATTAAATTGGGGATGAAATGAAAAGTTTCTCTTTTCAAATAATTTGAAATTTTCTACATCTAATTTTTCAATCCACATGACTTAATTCTTGACTTATAATGACGAGTTGCAATGATATAGATGGGTTCACTTTCTTTATTCCCAATCCCATATTTTTCTAAACACTTCCTCACCCGGAACCGCTTTCACTTCACCAGAACGTAATTCCAGCAATCGTCGTTGAGCAACATCGGCCCATTGTTTATCTATGTTTAGTGAGGGGGAATTAAGAGTTTTAAGCAAAGAATCTACAAGTATTACTCTTTCTTCCACTGGTAGTGAAATAGCTTCATTGAGAATATCTGTTGTTTTCATTTTTAGTACCTTATTACAATTAATAAATGTTGTGAGTAGATTTCCATTAAAACAACTCCTCATTCACCCCAGTAACCCTAGGCGGCTCCAAGCCTAAGTGCAAATAAGCCGTTTTGGTCGCCACCCGCCCTCGCGGGGTGCGCATGATGAAGCCTTGCTGGATCAGATAAGGTTCCAACACATCTTCGATGGCTCCCCGGTCTTCGCCGATGGCGGCGGCGATGTTGTCCAAACCCACCGGGCCGCCGCCGAATTTTTCGATCATCGTCAATAATAGCTTGCGGTCCAATTGGTCGAAGCCGTGGCGGTCAATATTCAGCATTTCTAGGGCTTGATTGGCAATGTCCTCGTTCACCGAACCGTCACCCATGACTTGGGCAAAGTCGCGAACCCGCCGCAATAGCCGATTGGCAATGCGTGGCGTACCGCGTGAACGACGGGCAATTTCCCTAGCCCCTTCTGCGCTCATACTCATGTTTAACAAACGGGCCGAGCGGTTGACGATTTGGCAAAGCTCATCGACGGTGTAAAACTCCAAGCGGTGGACGATTCCAAAGCGGTCACGCAACGGAGAAGTCAACAATCCGGCACGAGTGGTGGCCCCAACTAGGGTGAATGAGGCGAGGTCAAGTTTGATGGAACGCGCCGCCGGGCCTTCGCCTATCATGATGTCGATCTGATAATCTTCCATCGCCGGATAAAGAATTTCTTCCACGACTGGGCTGAGGCGGTGGATTTCGTCGATGAACAGCACATCACCCTTTTCCAAGTTGGTCAGGATGGCGGCGAGGTCGCCGGCCTTTTCGATCACCGGCCCGGAAGTTTGGCGGATGCTCACCCCCATTTCATTGGCGATGATA
>CAIOOA010000216.1 GCA_903859815.1 uncultured Methylococcaceae bacterium
GTATTGGGATCGGGTGTTTGAAATATTTTTAAGCGAATATGCCGCCGGTCGGACGCCAAACCCTGATATTCTTTGCAACAAAGAAATCAAATTCAAGGCTTTTTTGGACTATGCCCAGGATTTGGGCGGGGACATCATCGCCACGGGTCATTATGCCCGTGTGGAATGGCGGGAGGGGCGTTATCATTTGCTGAAAGGGGTGGATGGCAACAAAGATCAAAGCTACTTCATTTATACGATGGGGCAACCGCAATTGTCCCGTACCCTGTTTCCGATTGGCGGCATGGAAAAGCCACAAGTTCGTGAGATCGCCATCAAAGCGGGTTTCGACAATGCGCGTAAGCGTGATAGCACTGGGATTTGTTTTATCGGCGAAAGGCGTTTCAAAGAGTTCTTGCAGCGCTACCTACCAGCCAGTCCGGGGGAAATCCAAACTGCCGAGGGTGATGTGGTCGGTCGTCATGAAGGTTTGATGTATTACACCTTGGGTCAACGCCGGGGCTTTGGGGTGGGGGGCGTGAAAGGCGCAGACCAAGAGGCTTGGTATGTGTTGCAGAAGGATTTGGAGCGCAATGTGTTGATCGTCGGCCAAGGCCATGACCATCCCTTATTATTCACCGACACACTGGAAGCCGGAACCTTGGATTGGTGCGATAATCTAGCCTTGGAACAGCCAATTCGTTGTGCCGCAAAAACCCGCTACCGTCAACCTGACCAAGCCTGTGTGGTCGAACCTTTGGAAGAAGGGCGTTGCCGGGTGGTGTTTGACGAACCGCAAAGGGCGGTCACACCGGGGCAGTCGGTGGTGTTTTATCAAGGGGAGGAATGTTTGGGGGGAGGGGTGATTGAAAGTACTTTGAATAGGGCTGACTAAGAATTTATTAAGTAGGTACTGACTTATACATGAACGTTTCCATTCAACAACTGAAATCCCACTTATCCCATTATTTGCGTTTGGCGAATGAAGGTGAAAGTGTGGTCGTGACTTCACACGATAAGCCCATGGCAATTATTGAGCCCTTTTACAAGGAAACAAGAGTCATGCCGGATATTCCCTTGGTGAAATGGGCGGATGGGAAGCCAAGGCTTACCCGATCTTGTACAGAACCCCCTAAAATTGAAGGTGAGTCATTATCTGACTGGATCGTTTGCAATCGCTGATGAATGTTGCTTATTTGGATAGTTCAGCTATTGTCAAACTCTTTGACAAAGCATTGAACCAAGCCGCCCGCTTGTTGGGGTTGCGCCTTCCCGATTTTGTACCCTTAGGCTGATTTGTAATTTACAAAAATGTTTAACTGTATAAGTAGGTTATAACAATTATGTATCAAATTGATATACAAAAAAATAGCATCAAAAAATTAAATATCAGACGTTTTGCCGATTTAGGATTTAGGGAACGGAACCATTTACAAGAATGGCTTGCGGATAATCCTAAAATAGGGAAGTAACTTTTACTATAATGTGGTTACTAAGTCACTCAATGCAAATGCAGTATTCAAATTCACAGCTTTCGAGGGTGACGTTCAACTAAGAATGAACGTTTAGTAAAACACTAATTAAATTAACTTTATATATTTTCAAAATGAGTAATCTCGAAATTGTTTTTGAATATACTAAAAAGATTGAAAGTTACCTAGCCAAGGAATTCCTTGCTGACGGACGGGGACTTCATACTAAAGTTAATAGCATAGAATATCTTTTGCCTATTGCACTTATTAAAAAGCTTCGTTGGATAGCCACGATTAGAAATAATATGGCACACAAGGAAGGTTTTGAGTTAGACGATGTTAATGGTTTCAAGGAAGCCTGTGAGTCTGCGCTGTCTGAGCTTGATGAATTGAACGGAGAAAGGCTTAAATTTTCAGCACAGAACTCGCCACCATTAAAACTCAGTCCAATGGATAGACGTTCAAGAGAGACAATAGAAATCAATCCTTCCCGTGATGGGTATGACAAAAGTCTTGATCCTAGATATAGTCACATTAGTGTAGTAGGCAACGCAGGAAGATTTTCCAGATCACAATCCAACAATAGTCGACATTCAAATAAGCGTGGTTCTAGTTCTTTGGGTAGTTGGAGATTATGGCTTATTATAATGTCTATCATCGTTGGTTTATTGTTTGGTATTGTGACGTGGAAAGACAATAATAAATCTATCAAACGGTATGAAATATATACTAATCAGTAAAATCTTAACCACGAAGATTTTTTATTAACGTAAAATTAATTATAACTTATGACCCTCACCAACCTCTCCCCCGTCGATGGCCGTTATGCCGATAAAGTTGATTCCCTACGCCCCATACTCAGCGAATATGGCTTGATCCGCTTCCGCGTGATGGTTGAAGTTCGCTGGTTACAGGCATTGTCGTTGGAACCCTTAATTGCCGAAGTGCCCGCTTTCAGTGATTCGGCCCATGAATATCTCGAAAACCTCTTGAC
>CAIOOA010000217.1 GCA_903859815.1 uncultured Methylococcaceae bacterium
ACCGTGCGCATGGATCCCCTTGACACATCGGACGTGGATGATTCCCATCGCCTTCTGTCCCATGATCGGAGCGGGATGCCGCGTTAACTTTCTAACCTTTTATCCGCACATTCTTCGGAAGTGCCGTATTTATTTAGGAACTGGGCCGAAGGCGTCCGCTCTACACGTTGGCCTTCCTCCCGCTAGATCGTAGGAACTCACTTTATCTACTTTCTCCCCGCATTAGGCAAGCCTTCTTGGGGTACCATGTGCGGGAGACGGGTTACACCCCCTGGCTACCGTCCTTGGCTCTGGATTCCGGCATCCAGGCCGGAACGACGGGTTTTATATTGTTAAAGCATCTTCCTAATCAGGAAGGTTTATTAACTCATTATTTTGAGAATTTCATAACATGACACAACTTACCGAACTAGTGCAATACGTTTTACACGGAAAGCGCCAGAGCCGACTTGATGATTCTTGGATATTAACCGACGAGATCGACTATGTCGGCGTTGATCAAGTTTTTCCGATTTATCCTGAACAGCCATTTTTCTTGGAGGAAATGAACAAGCGAAAACTTCAAGGTGCCAATGTATTGGAAATCGGCCTGGGTTCTGGGGTGCTGTCCATCGGTGCGCTCAAAGCCGGAGCCAGACAAGTCACCGCTTTGGAAATCAATCCGCGCGCTAAACTGTTTGCCGGTTTCAACGCACTGCTCAATGGTGTCGAAGGCGGGCTGCATATCACGGATGGCGATATCGATGACATATGGTCGCCGGTAAGCGAAAAAATGTTCGACTACATTATTTCCAACCCCCCTTTTGTGCCGACACTGCCCAATGCAAAAAATTACCTTCACTCGAGTGGCGGCGGCGTATTAGGGATGGATTTTGTCGAAAAGATTCTGCGCCAGCTAGACCATCATCTGACACCCCAAGGCCACGCCCAAATTGTTACGTCGGCACCAGGGGATGATAAATTGCCAACCGTATTAATCCAGTTGGCGGACTCCCTCTTGATAGGCAGCACGGAGCTCGTTATTGACCCGCTGACATTTCCATTTGAGTTATTGCAACGCTATCTGCCTGAGGGATTTCCAGCCGATAAAATAAATCGGCAATTGCGAGAACAGGGCATAACCCATCACTATTTATGTGTGCTGCACTATGAAAAAGGCGCAAAGTCTATCACCACCCGGCTTTCCGACCCGCATCCCGCTTGGGACATGCCATTGACAAACTCTTAGTGGGACTGAGCATTCTTTTTGATGGACAGTTTTCGATGAGACACCAGAGGCAGGCTCGGCCATCAATGCGGAAATTTGAGTTCGTGCGACGCGGCGAGGGCCATAGGAAACAGATCAATCTGAAATGCCCGGTGACACTTGAAGGGGTTTGAAGTCCAACGGGTAGAGTCGAGATGTGACGCGGTGGCGTTAGGTTTTGCCTATCTGTTACCGCCCCTTTCGTTCGGCGGTGCCTCACTAGCTTTACCATTACACAATCGACTGGCAGGCTAAAAGCCCCCTAAACATTCTTTGCGGCGGCGAGGCTGTTTCTCAAGAATTGGCATTGTTTGGCGTTAGCTGTTTTATAGGTGACGGCCATCAGTGTATGAGTGACAGGCGCCCTCCATCCACGATGACCGCCAGAACACGGGCCGGACGGTGGGCCGGGCATGACTCTAGCGGCGGCCCCCCCGCCTTTCAAAAGCAAAACGCAAGTGCCGATGGCACCGAAGCTTAAGTTGTTTTCAAAAGCCCGCGCAGCATGTAAAATACCGTGCGCATGGATCCCCTTGACACATCGGACGTGGATGATTCCCATCGCCTTCTGTCCCAT
>CAIOOA010000218.1 GCA_903859815.1 uncultured Methylococcaceae bacterium
AAATGGCGGGCGAGACGGGGACCTCTACCTCAACGTCAACTTGCATCCACATCCTTTTTTTCGTGTCAGTGGGCACGATTTGTACCTAGACCTTCCCTTGACACCCTGGGAGGCGGTATTGGGCGCCACGGTGCAAGTGCCAACCCTAGGTGGGGATGTGCGCCTAAAGGTCCCACCAGGAACCCATGCCGGACAACAATTGCGCATCACTGACCGGGGGCTACCAAAGCCGCACCGTGGTGCAGGCAATCTTTTCGCTATCGTGCAAATTGCCGTGCCTACGGTGCTGGGGGAACACGAACGCGAGTTGTTTCAAGCGCTGGCTGATGCCTCGACATTTAATCCGCGTGGACATTTTCAAGGGGGTTAAGCCATGCCGATTGATCTGACAGAAGCCTTTTGGCTACATGAACAATGCACTTTTTCCATGACAGAGATTTCCGAATTATCCGGGCTGTCCGAGCAGGAACTACGCGAGATGATTGATGATGGAACCCTGGTGCCTGTCAACCCCGAATCGTCCCAATGGCTTTTTGGCGCGGACAGATTGACAACCATACGCACGGCCTGTCGGCTAGGCAGGGATTTTGAATTGGATTCGCAAAGCCTGGCTCTGGCGGTTTGCTTGTTGGAGCGCATCCATGCCTTGGAGGCGGAGGTCATGGAATTGCGTGCCAAACTTCCGCGAGAGATCACTTAGGGAAAATTTAGTTGCTTTTCTCTTTAACGGGCAAACCCTTAATGCGTCCATCCACTATATCAACACAGTGACGCGTACCAAAACCTAGGGAGTTGTCCAAGTATAAGATGCGCGATGGGCGCAAAATATACAAAGCTGCTTTGTTGATACTGCGCACGGTTTCTACCGGGTTTGCGAGTAAGCCGTGGGCAAAGGGGAATTTCTGTAAATATGCGGCAAGCGCTGTTGCCTTGCCGCTCATGCCAGAGATTGGCTCCGCCTCACCTTCGATTTGCAAGCCTTTAATCTCCCGCCATGAATCGGCAACGGGGTGAATCGTGGCCGAACATGCCGGGTTGACGGCCAAATTGCGACAATGCCTTGAGTTCGGCGATGAAAAAAACACAAGATTGAAGCCCTCTGCCGCAAAATAGACATCCGTTGCCCAAGGGCTATTGTCACGGCAGGTCGCCAATGTCATGGTGGACACAGGGTCCATGATCTTCAATATGGCCGTTTCAAATTCTTCAGGCGTCATCCCCACCCCAACGCTTAAACAGGCTGTGTTCGATGCCAAACTGATCCAACACCTTGCCTACAGTTTGATCGACCAAATCCATGACGGTTTTCGGCCCATGGTAAAAAGAAGGGGCGGGGGGCAGGATGATGCCGCCCATCTCAGTCACCGCCAGCATGTGGCGAAGATGGCCGAGATGGAGCGGGGTTTCGCGAGGCACTAGCACCAATTTTCGACGTTCTTTGAGAGTCACGTCGGCAGCGCGGGTGAGTAGGTTGTCATTCAATGACAGCGCAATCTGTGCCAAGCTTTTCATAGAGCAAGGGATGACCACCATGCCCATGACTCGAAACGACCCACTGGAAATCGAAGCAGCCAAATTGTCAGGGTTATGCACCACATCGGCCAAGGCTTCAACATCAATGACGCTAAATTGAGTCTCCAAGCTCAAAGTCAGTTTTGCGCCCTTGCTCAAAATGAGGTGGGTTTCAATGTCGGCGATACCGCGCAACACTTCTAACAAGCGTATGCCATAAATGACCGCGCTGGAACCGGATATGCCGACAATCAGTCTTTGCATGGTGTTTTAGTACCTAGGGGTGTTCAATCGCTGGTTTCCATTAGTCACCGAATCGGGCGAATCATGCACTTCTTTGCTATTTTCGTCAAGTTGTGGAGAAAGAAATCAGCAATTCTCATTTTGGCAAATCGTAGGGTGTGCTAGGGGCGCATTGCATAAAACTTTCCGTTTATCGCTAAGCTTGGAGCGCACCGTCGCCCACCATTGCCCATCCGCCGCCAGTTTGATGGGCTACGGCGCACGGAAAGCGCCGAGTGGGATCAAGGTTCCTGGTGTGTGCGCCTATAGCCCACCCTTCTACGTTAGGAGCGTTGGAAATGAGAAGATTGCTTCGCCTGTCAAAGCAAGCTTTGACGCTCCAATCCAATGCTGCTGCATACATCAGTGATCTAATACGGGAATCCCCACTGGACCGCTGGCGGGACATACGTCCCATCCAGTGCGTTGCCCGTAGGTCCGTAAATTCGCAGCATCAAATTGAACGGGCCGGCCGGAACCGGGAGCCAGTTCGCAATCGGTGCCGTAGTCGGTTGATTTGGCTGCACATAAATGGTCACCGACCCGTCCGGGGCAGTCTGTAAACCCGGCGTGTAGGATGCCACAAGATATTTGTTGAGAGGGTTTGCGACTAATTCAATGTCCTCTGGGGTGTAGGCCGTTATAGAGGCAAACCGGCTAAATGAGGGCATGTTGTCCGGTGTGAAGGTGATCGTGTAAGCGTATATGCTGCCGTCAAGGGGTATATCGTTCGCATCGACGAACACGTGCGCGTAGTAAGCCGCATTGCTGTCGTTGCCGAATTGTATGTATTCGTTTGCCGACGCTCGATCAAGGTAGTTCGTGCCCCAATGACCCATGTTGGTGGGGTGAACCCACTTGGTGGGGCCGGTATTCGATTGCCAATGGTCTTTAATAGCATAAAGCGCGGTTCGCGCACCTAGGATAATATCGGCAAGCGGACCACCGTTGGGATCGGTTGTTTGCTGCTTGGCGGCGTTGAAGATGCTGTTAAACTGGGTAATCAACGCTTGGTCGGCAGCAGAAATGGGCTGCGTAGTCGGTGAGGCCATGGCCTTCTGCAAGGTGTTTAGGAAATACGTCGGTGAGTTTAGGATTGACTCGTCAGCCGCCCTTTTTATCGGCGCACTATAATAGTTCAGCGGGGCAATGAACGCCTGCCCCCCGGCTGGATTGGCTAGGTATTTGGAAAGTCCTTGCATTTGCAACCCTGCCCTAAAGGTGTTCGCCGCTTGGCTTTGATCTTGACCTTGGGGAGAGTATTTGTCACTTCTGAAAATCAGCTCGGACGAGTTATAGGGCAAATAGACTGGCGTGATGCCATTTGGAATTCCGCCTTTATAATCGGGTCCGACCAGCGCATAGGTATTGCCTGTAGAGGTTGGCGTACTGACGGAGAGAATGATATTTCCGAATACGTCGAGGATGATGACCGAGTAGATATTGGGATAGGGGGGGATGGTGACGATCTGCGGTTCCGCAGACAGGTCGAGGAAAGCTTGGGCGTAGACAGTATCGTCGTTGATGGCGACCACCATCTTATATTCAGGCCCCATGCCCGACGGGCCGCCCAACCGGTTAACTTGGCCTATGCCGACCTGAGTCCAAGTAAGCCAGCGCGGGTAAAACTGCACCGTATAGTTATACGCCGTTTGGTAATCTTGCCAGCTCGCCTCTGCAATGGGCGGTAGCATCAGTAAACATGCTAAAAAACAAAATTGTGCAAAGCGTTTCATGACTGTCTCCTGTTGGTTTGTGACAAATACGATCTCCGCCTCATATTTTGTAAGTCTGGGCGGTACAAAAATGCCGTCATTTCGGCAGGGATGCCGAAATCCGGGCCATGGAGGGTAATGTTTGGGCTGGTTCCCAAGCTTCCAGCTTGGGAACCCTGTCCGTCAAGCTCCTGTTTGTCTCGCTCCGGGAAGCTGGAGCTTCCAAGACCGCGTTCACAAGCTGGAGCTTGGGAACGAGTACAACAGCATTGGGTGTTTAGGTCGGCGGTAGCGGACATTTCTGGCTCGGCAACGCGGAGCTTGCGCCGACGACCACACCGCCTAGCAAGTTGCTTGAGGTATTGCCCAGTTGTGATGCCGACGGGCCACCAAGATAGTCGGGGACGCACACGCAGGCCAGTTGCGCGACCATGCCGATTCCATCCGCCGCCGGCGCTTGGGTCACGGCGGCAATCACGCCGCCAGTGGCCCACTGGTCGTTAACGCAGTTTTTATAGTCAAGCGTGACCGGTGTTGTCAAAGCCTCTGTCCCTCCTGTTACTTCGAAAGAACAGCTCAATGCACCCGAAGCACCATAAGCATTCCCCGAGTTCGGATCAGGGGTAACAGTGACAGTTACCGACGAATTGGGGGTGCAACTGGTCATATTGATGGTTTGTGGGCCGTTGGCAAAGCTATATATAGAAGAGCCTGTTCCTCCAGGGGTTTCTCCAGTGACATAATATTGTGACACCGTTAACTCCCCTGTCGTAGAGTTATAAGATGATGTCCAGGACAAGAGCGTCCACCCGTTAGGGAATGGTTTGGCAAGTACCCAATTGATCTGAGGTTCCGCCAACGGCGGTGGTGTAGGACTCGGCATCGTGGTACCGGAGCCTGAATAGCTAGCCATTGTCTGGATGCCTGTATTGAGGTTGAACGTGGTATTCACACTCAAGCCAGTCGGCAAAGGCGTGGTCGGTGCTGCACTGCCGTTGGTGGCGTTCCACATCTGCACCGGCGGCGAGAAGCTGACCGAGCCGTCCGCGCTGCTGCCCATCACCATATAGCCGTCCGTGTTCGTGGTGACATCCGATCCGGTCAGGATGGCATCCCAAATGCTTAACTGCGTCGTGGTCTGGTTGCCGGATGTATATACGTTAGAGTAGTAGCCCGACGGTGCGTGTCCGGGGCCGTTTTGGACACCGTTGCAGGTTCCTGAGAACAGGTTGTTGATGACCGAAATGGTGTTAAAACCATTGCTCATGCACAACCCGTCCAAGTTGATGGAATAGTTCGTCCACAGCGGACTCGATGTGGTTACCGCCCTAAGGGTGTTGATGCCTTGTTGCACCCCGAAATTGGTCAACAGCAGCCCGAGAAGGTTGGAGGACGCATAGGTATTGTTGATTACCACCGGGGCCTGCTGCGACATGGGGGCCGGTGGGCTGAACGACGTAGTGAAGGCGGCACCGATGGCGGTGTTCATGTCCGGCATAATGGCCCCGCCGACGGCAGTGGCCACGCCGACGGTGGAAGCGACGGCTACGTTTCCGCCGGGAATGAAGTTAAGGGCCGCGATGCCGACATCGACCGCCACATCGGCCAGGCCGGTGAAGACCTTGCCCCAAATCGACTCCTGGGTGATCACGGTAGTGCTGGCGGCAGTGGCATTGCCGAAAAGGTAGTTAAATTGGTTTGCGGCCAATCCGGGCGAAGCGAACAGCCAGTTGACATATTGCAGCGGGGTACTATTCGGATACGCAAAGACCGGATTGGTCGGATTGGTTAGACTGTTCAGCATCTCCGATAAGGTCGCGGCATCGTTCAAGAGGAACCCGCCAATGCCGGTGACGGAAGACCATAGCACCTTGGCGGCAAAGCTACTGACGAGGTAAGGGTCGCCAACCGCAACCGTAAAATGTCCACCCCAAACCGGAGTGAATGACTGGTAAGGGAAAATTTGCGTCTGGGTATTAGTCTGCACATAAGCCGCTAGGTTGACCGGATACATGGCGGCATTCAGCATGTTGACCGCAGGCAGGAACCCACCCGCCGGCACACCCGTATACACACCCGACCACAAGCCCCCCGTTGCTTGGTAATTCGGTGAACTGCTGCTGGGGTTGAAGTTATAGTTCAGGGAGCCTTGGGTATTTACCAGGGTGAATCCTTCGCCACATGGGTTGGCTGGGGTCTGCGTGCTATCGCAAGAACCCCATGCGACCGGGTTCAAGTCACTATTTTGTACGGTCGCTGACATCCCCACTATTCCAGTCTCTTGGGCGGCGTAAATATTATTGATCGAAGCAAAAGCCGATCCTGCCGAAGCGATGTTGGCAAAAACCTGGGGTACCGTTTGCCCGACACAGTTGATGGACCAACTATCACCGATAGCAGGTGCATTGACCGACGGAAAGCCGGAGTCTGCATACCAAGGCCTGCTGTTCTCGGCCACCGCCTGGGATGCCTGACCGCTGCTTAGCGTTACATCCCCACCGGGATTATCGATGGGGTCGGGCAACAGATAGAAAAGGTACGCCGACCCACTGTTCCCCGGGTTCCTGTTACCGAAAAAACCCCATCCCTGTTGTGGTACATTCCATCCCCCGTAGTACCCCGGACCACCGGAGGGGGCATTAGGGTTGGGATTGGGTCCATAAGGCGTGAAGGAACAGTTATTGGGTGAAAGATTGAAAAAGGTATAGGCCAAGGTTCCTTGATTACCCGCGTAATCATACAATACGGTATACGATCCAGCATAGGCGCAGGGCGAGGCGATAACGCCTAGAAGACTGAGAATTAAGATGTTCTTGTTCATGATGTTTCCCCTTATTTCAACGCAAACTGAACGCCGCTCACGAGGATGGCGTTGTTGATGTAGCTGCCTTCCAAGGCGGGCTTGCCGTGGCGGCTGTTGAAGGAATAGTAAGAACCGGAGTTGACCCGGAACGCGGTCAGAGTGTTACCGGAAAACTTGCAGTCGGTCAGCAGCACATGGGCAGGCAAGCCGCCTTTCGCCAAGGATATGCCGCACTGAGATTGGCCTTGGGTCAGCGTGAACGGGAACACGAAATGCACCGCGCCGATGCCGGAGAGAACCAAGGCATCGTTGGTTTCGCTGCTGGGGTTGTTGATGCCACGGATGGATTTCCAGCTAGGCAGGAAGGCCAGTTTGTCAATCGGATGGTGGTACGGCCCGACCGAGGTCAGCGCACTGACTTGGTTGGGGTGCCGGAAGCTGTTGAAGTCGGGTAGGTCTTGCGGTGTCACCTTGCCGGGGACAAAGCTGTGGCCCTCCCCGGCCATGGCATTGAAGACGGTTCCGCCGTGTTCGCACTTCGGCGTGGCGTTGTCCGCCGAACGGTTTAGGCTGACGACATAATTGCCCGGCAGATAGGCTTGCACCCCCTCGTTACCGGACTCCGCGACGCAACCCGCGCCGTTGATGCCGTCACGGGCTTGGAAATGTTGCAGCTTGATGGGGTTGCCTGCGGAATGGATAGGGCGGGGCGAGGGTGTCACCGGCGTGATGCAGCCCGCCTTGGGCAACCAATACGACAGCGGGCCTTCATTCTGCAATTGCCCATCCGGGCCTTGGTAATAGACGCTGTTGTCGGCCACGGAAACCCCCAGGTAACTGTTGGTCCCCGGATAAAAACGATAGTTGTAGACGCTCCAGTTCTGGGTTGCCCCGCCGGTTGGCGTGAACAAGGTGGGATAGGCGCGCTCCGCCCAGTTAAACAAACAGGCGGTCTGGTTGGGGTCCACCTTGACCGTCACCGACTGGCTGACGCTAACCCCGTCACTGCCGATGCAGGTCAGCGTGTAGGTCGTGCTGTTGGCGAGTGTTACGGCTTGGCTACCGGAAACCGACACGTCGCCCGACCAGCCATAGTCGGTGCTGGCTTTGCAGGATTTCGCTTGGGGCGAGGACCAGTCCAAGGTTGCAGTGCCAAGGTAGGCGATGCTGCTGGGC
>CAIOOA010000219.1 GCA_903859815.1 uncultured Methylococcaceae bacterium
ATCAAATTTCTTCGCTGGAGATTTAATGATGAGCTTTACCGGTCATGGAACAGGAATTCAGCGAGTGAATGCCGCGCGCCGAGGCTATGTCGGTTTTCAAGGCCAATCTGGTCCTGCACTGGGTGCACTATGCCCATTGAGCGCCTTCTAAACCAAGCCCTTCGGCGCAGCGATGTCCAATTGTCGTTTCAGGGCCGTAGGGCGCAATAGCGAAGCGTATTGCGCCGAATGGGAAAAGAGAGCAAAATCCATAAATACCGGCATCGTTTCACTGCCCACCCGCCTAACCCGCCGTTCCAGCCGACCCGCGTGGACGTTTTGCGTGTTCATTCCGGCTCCTTCCGCGCGGGCGGCTGAACGGGGTCGTTAGGCTTAACCAAAAGAGTGTTTATAAATCTGGCTATTTTATAGCTTGAGACTGTTAATTTCCGCTGGACAGACCTCAGCTTTTATCCCACGGCGGAAGGAAGGAAAACGTGATGAAGAAGATCGACCCAAAAAAACTTAGTATCAAGAAACTTTCAGTGAAAGTAGATAAATGTGGTATGCGAGGCCTGCGTCGCCCCAGAGCGTAGCAAAGGAAGGCGACTGGAGTGTTCACTCCAGTCGCCCTTTTTCAAATGGAGATTTCAATTTTGAAAATAAAAGAAGATATTTACTCAATCCGAAATAACATTTCTGTTTTTACTAAGCACAAGAAAAAGGGGGGCGTAAAGATAGCCTTCCTATTTGAACACAGTCGATTGATTCATACATTTCAGGTAAGCGATTTAGCCTGCGAATGTATAAAGTTGTTCGATGGTACGCGAACGAACACCGATATAGCTCAGAAATTGGGTTTACAAAAAGTGGAGGTACAAGAACTTTGTTTATATTTAAATGACCAGAATATTCTTCAATTGGCACACCCCGAGAAAGTGGATCAAAGATACTCGCGGCAACTTAATTTTTTATCGTCGTTTGAGTCGGCCTTAGTATCTCGTTATGATCTTCACGAAAGAATGCTTGATGCCACAATAGTCATTGTCGGTATGGGGAGTATTGGTAGTTGGATAGCTGAAAGTCTTGTACGAAGTGGGATAGGAGGTATCACGCTTATTGATTGCGACATCGTTGATCAAAGTAATTTACCTAGGCAAGCACTCTACGCTGAAAGTGATATCGGACTTAAAAAAGTAAGCGCAGCGGCTAATAGACTCTGGCAAGTAAATAAAAGCCTGAACATTAAACAGATCGATACGTTTGTCGAGTCACCAAACGACTTGGCATCTCATATAATAGATGCCACCGTAGTTGTTAACTGCACCGACGAGCCAGACGTAACGACAACCAATGACATAGTATCTATTGCTTGCTTCGAGAAATGTATACCTCATGTTCTTTGTGGTGGATATGATGGGCATCTAAGCTATATTGGCCAAACCGTAATACCTTTCAAAACTTCGTGCTGGCGATGCTATTCAGAAAGTATGATCTACGATAAATCGTTAAAGGGATACAAACACATCGCCGTTACATCATCCAAAGCTCAAGGGGGAACATTAGCACCTGTTTCTGCAATTATGGCAAATATACATGCCTTAGAAGTTATTAAGATTGTAACTGGCTACCATGCGTCTGGGATGAAAAATCGCAAGGCTGAATTCGACTTCCTTACATATTCATTACACTTCACAGATATACCACGAAACCCTAGATGTACGCTGTGTGGAGCCAGGAATAAATGAATAATAAATACCTAATAAGCAAATATTTGGTAAAAACAGATCCAAAAACTGAAGAGGTTCTAAATACTAAAACTGGTGTACGCCACGAAGTATCAGATGAAACACTTAAATTACTTGAGCTATTTTCGCATCAGCCCAAGAGTATCAATGAAGCTTTGGCTCAAATTGAATGTGGTGAGGCGGAAAGGCGCGACATTTATATTTTCATTGAAGCGTTAATTGCTGAACAATTATTGGTAGCTCACCTAAGCAAAGAAGCAACGATACAAGCGAAATGTGATGCGAACGCCGTGATCTTTGAGTCACCAATGAGGAGTTTTTTTAGCGTACCTATTGCAAGTAAGGAGTCGCTGGACGGTATCGATATTGCTTTTGTTGGCGTTCCATTTGATCTTGGTACTACTGGATATCCAGGTGCTCGTTTTGCACCAGATAGGATGCGTGAATTATCATCTGACACGTTTGAATATCATGCAGATATATTTACTGGTAAAGGTAAGGGCTGGTGGTCAGCGGATACTGGCGCACATCTACTTCGAGGTCAGGCATTAGCTGACTTTGGAAACGTATTATTGCAAGTCGGAGAAGGATATGATTCATTCTACGAACGAGTAACATTAGCCACATCAACTCTTTTGAGGGCAGGAATTTTTCCCATTTTAGTTGGAGGCGATCATTCTTTGTCATTTGCTGCCATGCGCAGTTTCAAGTATTTCTATGAAGATATAAAAATTGTGCATATCGATGCACATACGGATATGGGAGAACTTATTCCCGGGATTCCAAATAACCATGGAAATGTATTCACAAGGATAATGCAAGATAACTTAGCGATGAACCTATTTCAAATTGGGGTTCGTGGTACCGCAGGAAAGCAAGTGAGCGTTAACAACTATAAGATTATTTCTTTATGTAATCTTTATCAGGTTGGTATTAAAGAATCACTTTCTGAATTGAACGGGGGAAACTACTACTTAAGTATAGATATTGATGTCCTTGATCCATCTTTTGCTCCTGGCACAGGCACCCCCGTTTCTAAAGGCATGGATCCAACTACTTTGATCTCATTAATCTCCGAAATTTCGCATAAAGTTAATATTGTAGGTATGGATATAGTTGAGATTAATCCAATGCTGGATCGAAATGATCAAACGTCAGAATTAGGACTTTCGATCATTCTTCATGTTCTATCCGAAGTATTCTCTTGTCCATAAAAAGCAATATCTAACAGGTTCTGATATTTTAGAACGATATAGGATAGATTTCGGTATGAAGTCTATCATTGTGTTTACAAGCAAATCTATAGTCCCCGGAATTGATTAGGATTCAATACTATAATATTATATAGTAATTACTTGTATACTAAAAGTCATATTTAAATCAGCATGTTGCGGTGTAAGCAAATATATTTGAAAAATGCAATTATAGTGGTATCAATGAATTTTAACCAATTCTGGAATCTATAATATTAAGTTTAAATTGAATGGGCAATGCAAAGATGTATTAACGCTTTCCGAAGATTTAAAATATACAGTCATTTAGAGGACAGTACGCCGAATGTTTAGTGAAGAATTATGGGATAACTTTGTTAGTAACACTTGGGGAAGATGCCCCGCTATATATAAGAAGGCAGACTATACCCCTTTGACTGAATCGGACTTTAAAAAAGTGATTCAAAAATATTTTAGCCAAGCTGTTCAGGGGAAGTTTTCTAATGACATTAGAATTTATGCCAATGATCGGTCTATAAGCAAATCCGAACATGCTTTATTGTTAAATATTGACATAAATTCGATAACAGATTTTAAATCATTTGTCCTTAAGGCCAAATCAATTTTGAATTCAAACTCATTTGGTGTCATTATAAACGATGTCGGTAATTTTGAGCCAAGCATTCAAAGAGAGGTTGAGAAATTCTTAACACCGTTAGTTCGCCGTGTAGGTTTACCTTTTCGTGAAACTGAAATTGGTATTTTTGGCGGGGATTATCTTAGAACCCCTTTTGGTATTCATCGTGATCTGGGCAATGATAATTTTACATTTGGCATTGTCGGTGAAAAGCGATTTTTATTTTGGCCTCCAGAGTATTTCGCCAGTGACATCATGGGTACTAAGTGCGGTGTCAGCAATAAGGAAAGTATCTATTGTGATATAGATGTGTATGAGCGATTTAAAGGAGACGCTATTTCTTTAACTGTATGTCCAGGGGAAATTCTTTACTGGCCTGATTGGTGGCACACAGCTGATATGGAATTCGAGATGGAGCATTTAACGTTGAGTTTAGGGCTTTGGAGTGAGGTAAATTTAGCGACCTTATGTGCTGACTTTGTTCGTTGTGCTTTGGAAGAACGGTTAAAAAATAGATTGATTGTCAAAGGGTTTTGTCACCCAGATCAAGAGCTACCGAATTTTTTAGAAGAACTATTGGCTCTATTAAAACGGCTAAACGATGAGGATAGCGTGGCAGAGACAACAAAATCCTGGTGGAAAAACCGGGTAGCTAATCAGGGTTTTGCAACTTTTCTGGATGATTAAAGCCCGCGTAGGTTGGGGTGAGAAACGAACTCCAAGGCCGTAAGGCGGAACCATGGACGGGTTCCGCCGAATGTATAACAAAGGTAAAGAGCAAAAGCCATGAACCCCCGGCATTGTCTCTCTGCCCACCCGCCTAACCCAAAATTCAAGCGGACTCGCTACGCTCGCCGCTTAATTTGGCGTTAGCCCCTGCTTGGTGTGATTCTTGGTTAGGCTTTTTGCTATAGTATTTGGGCTAGCTTTAACCTTTTTCGACTCTTTATAATACGCCACAGAATGTATTCTATGGTATGAGACCAATTAATTAAAAGGTAAATCATGGTCAATGAAACCACATTAGCTTTTGCAGGTTTTACGATGATTCTGTTGTTTATGTATTTGATCATGTCTAAACGAATGTCAGCTATGAACGCACTTATTCTGATCCCCGTCATATTTGCAATAGGCGTAGGATTTTATGATACAAGACTTGGTGCGATGATGATGGCAGGAGTCATAAAAGTTGCCCCTACTGGAATTATGATCTGCTTTGCTATCCTTTTCTTCGGCATCATGATCGATGCTGGACTGTTTGATCCCGTTATTGAGAAAATCCTCAAAGCAGTTCATGGCGATCCTATGAAAGTCTGTGTCGGAACAGCATTACTAGCAGCATTTATTTCTCTTGATGGCGATGGCTCAACGACTTATTTGGTAACCTGTTCAGCCATGTTGGCAGTGCACCGTAGACTGGGAATTATCCCTATTATTCTCCCTGCTTTGGCAGTTCTGGAAAATAGTGTTATGAATATTATTCCGTGGGGTGGGCCGACTAGTCGTGTTCTAGCTTCGTTAGAAGTGGAATCCAGTCAGGTTTTTCTTCCCATGATTCCCTGTATGGTCGTGGGAACCTTGTTTGTCTGTTTCATGGGCTACCTCTGGGGTTTGAATGAACGTAATCGTATTGGCATAATTGATTTCACTCACGATGGTCGTCATGCTGTCGTCTCTGGTGATGCTGAAGCCGATAAGCTAAAGCGTCCTGAAAAAATCTGGTTCAACTTTGCTCTTACGGCACTCTTGATGTTCTGTTTAATCATGGAAACACTACCGCTAGCGATATTATTCATCATTGGTACGGCATTCGCATTACTTATTAATTACAAAAATAAAGATCAACAGGCACGTATCTGTGCTAATGGAGCTAACGCCATGCCAGTTATTTCTATGGTTTTTGCAGCTGGCATTTTCATGGGTATTTTGTCAGGCACCAAGATGGTGGACGCAATGTCGAAGATAATCGTTGCCGCAGTTCCAGAAACTATGGGGCCACATTTTCCGCTCATCACTGCATTAATTAGTTTACCAGGTACATTTTTCATGACTAATGATGCTTTTTACTTTGGGGTTCTCCCTGTATTGACTAAAGCAGCAGCAATATATGGCATTCCAGCGGCAGAGATGGGTCGAGCCGCACTAATCGGACAAGGTGCACATCTGCTTAGCCCATTAGTACCATCTACTTTTCTTTTGGTAGGGCTAAACAAAGTTGAACTTGGTGATCTTCAAAAATTTGCTTTGATTCCTGCAATCTGTATTTCATTGCTCTGGTTGGCTACCTCAATAGTTCTTGGTCACATTCGTATCTGATTGAATAATTAGCACTGGGGTGAGCTTGCGAACCTCAGCAAATTTAACTACCAAGCCTAACTCAACGTTCCAGCGGAGCTTCGCTACGCTACGCCCGCTGAACTTTGCGTTAGGCATTTTCAATGCAACATAAATTAACGAGGAACTCATCATGAGAGCAAAATTTTTACTTTCGATCATTGTAATATTGACGATAACAGGTTGTACTGGAACTCAAGTAAAATTAAGCCATGAACCAACAACACAAAGCTTTAATCAGCCCTTCTCAGCAGTTGGTGTTAGAGATGTTCCAGCAACAAAAACATTACCAATAGCCGGTAACTTAACAGAAGCATTTAGCAATGAGCTACGAACATCTGGATTTGCAAAAGAGGTCTATTACCCGCTTAGACCTGATGATAAAGTCGATATAGTGTTAGACTCTCAATTCAATGTAGAGGCAGATACACATTCCGGCTCTATGTTCGCAAAATCATTTTTTACTGGTTTTACCTTGTTTCTACTTGAACCTGTCTTCTGGTATGACATTGACTATAAGCTATCAGGAAATGTCAATGTTATGAAAGATGGAAAGCTACTAAAACAAGTAACCGCTACGACAGATACTACTATTAGTGCCAAGTGGCTATCTTTAAGTAAACTTCCTGCTTTAGAGGCTGAAGCCTTAGTCAAAGCTAAGAAATCGCTTTTTCAGCAACTAATGCAAGCCATAGCGAAATAAACGCGGTAAGGCACAATAGCGGTACCCCGCGTAATGCGCCGGATGGAGAAAAAGAGCAAAATCCATGAATACTCGGCATTTTCTCCCTGCCCACCCGCCTAACCCGCCGTTCCAGCCGACCCGCCTGGACGTTTGGCATCATTTTTCGGGTTCATTCCGCGCGGGCGGCTGAACGGAGTCGTTAGTCATGTCAGGTAATCCATAGAGTTAGGCCGACTTGAAAGGGTGGATCACTGATTTACTTAACGACATGTCAAGCTTTTTATAGGGTAATGAATATAATGCGCAATGTGATTTGGTTGTTACTTTGCATAGGTATTGCCTTGAAGTTTTGCCAATCCCAGGAGAACAGCAACACTGGCTTGCAATTGGATAAAGTTGTGGAGACCGGCAATAACCTACCTGAATCATCGCCTATATACACTGAGGAATTGATACACTGTAAGGCCATTCTGCAGCAAGGCAACACTGAAGTCGAAGCTATTGTTAAAGTTTTAGTTGCCACAGAAGAAAAAGCGCTAAACGCGAAAAACATGCGGGTAAACCAGCCCAAAAGCACATATCATAAAATGCTTCTTAATATTGTCACCATATTAAGCCAAGGAGTTGGTGTATTGGGTTCAAAAGCAGAGCTTGATGCGGCTATCCAAGCCTTGCGACAAGCCAATATTGGTCTTGCTACAAATATTTTTTTGAAAGCAACACAGCGCAGCCATGCCAGCAACAAAGAAATTGCAACAGCCTATCGGCATTTAGGGGCCTTAACCGCCTTGGCCTATTTAGAAAAAGATCAAGAAGCGATGGCTTACTATCGTCGTGCTACTGAATTAGAGCCTGATGATGCCGAAGGTTGGAATCAATTAGGCTTTTTGTTGCAGCGGAATGGGAAATTTGATGAATCTTTTGCCACGCATGAAAAGGTATTGGCTTTAAAGCAAGATCTGACGGATCAACAACAAATATCATTGGCTTACGATGGTATAGCAGTTGATTATGCAAGCCATGGTGAACTCGATAAAGCTATTGAATTCCATCAAAAAGGCATAAAGATTAATGAGGTTTTAGGCAACCAAGAAAGACTAGCCGATGCCTACAATCATTTAGGTGATATTTATTACGTTCGTGGCGATTTCGACAAAGCCGCCGACTTTTATCAAAAGACATTGCAACTTGATGAGGCTCTGTGCGATAGGGTTGAAATAGCGGATGATTATGCAAATTTGGGTTTGGTCTATAATGCTCGTGGTGATTTTGCTAAAGCTGTTGATTTTTACAGGCGGGCAATTCAGCTCAATGAAATGTTAGACAGACAAGACAATAACACTGCCAATGGCTATCGTAATTTTGCAAAAACCTATCAGGACAAAGGTTACACTGACAAGGCTATTGAGCTTCACCATAAGTCTTTGCTGCTTTATGATAAACTGGGCAATAAAGAAGGTATGGCGATTAACTATGGAGACTTGGCGGGTCTGTATTATCAAAATCTTGGCACATTTGATAAAGCCATGGAGATGCAGAAAAAATCATTGCAGTTGCATGAGGACTTAGGCAACAAAAAAGGTATTCTACAGGACTATTCTGCTATAGGATACCTACATTTTTATCTCCGTGAGACGGATGAAGCGATTACCGTTCTACAACAGGCGCTATCAATTGCCCAAGCCCTGGACAGCCCAACAGATGTAGCGAACATCTATTCCAATTTGGGTGATTCTTATACTGCGCAAGGCAATAAAGTCGAAGCTAGAAATTATTATCAGAATGCACTTGTTTTGTTTAATAAGCTTGGTAACCGTGAAGCTGAAGAATCAGTAAAAAGGGCTATTAATAAACTTAATTAAGGGCCGTAAATGCGCAAAAGCGGTACTCCGCGTATTGCGCCGAATGAATAAAAAGAGCAAAATCCATGAATACCCGGTATTGTCTCACTGCCCACCCACCTAACCCGCCGTTCCAGCCGACCCGCGCCGACGTTTGGCGTGTTCATTATGGCTTCTCCCGCGCGGGCGGCTGAACGGGGTCGTTAGGCATCAATTCGCATCTTAATTGTTGTCCTTTTTCCCAAATTTCCTTAATTTTTTACTAGATGGATTGGCGTTGCACTATTCGCACTAGCGCCCAAATCGTTGGGAGATAAATCCGGTTCTTTTCGTATTACCATTTGTGTATCTTCAAAAGTGATTACAAACATGTTTTATCCTATTTTTTTGTTGTAAAGCCAGGTAGGCCGGGCAACGTCTTTTTGTTGCCCGACGAAAAGGGCGGTAAGCAAAGAAGGAAAAGAAAAGTGTCAGTAGAATTGTCGGGCAACGGCGAAACTGTTGCCCAGCTTTAGTTCTTCCTAGGGTTTGAAAAATGAAGGAGGTGATGGAAAATTGACGATTCTGGACTGTGAGAAGGGGGGGTCTTTTTTTATGGCTAGTGAAGAGACCTTGCCGTCATGACTATGCAACTAGCCACATCTTAACAACAAGTTGGAGTAAACAATGGCTACTATAGCAAATGCAAAGCTTGCAATTTCCGTCAACCTGCCCACAGGTACGGCGAAGGTTTTGGTAACATGCGATGTACGGTTCAGTCAGCTAGAAATATTTTTGATGAAAAATGGGCTTCGGTTTAGGCTGAACTGCCAAGTTTGGGGGGAGGATAACGGGCAAGGTGCTTGGGTAGATCCCGACGATCATCTGTTCAACTACGCATCTGTGTTCTTCCCGGATGCGACTCCAACTTCGGTCGAAAAGGCAACATTCGAGACGACAGTCTCGCTGAGGGTACTTCAAGAAGACAGCGGAACCGATGAGATCTACGGCCAGCTAATCCTCAGGAACCTCGAGAATGGTTCGAGCGTTAGGAGGAAGACAAACACCGTAGTGCATCAATTCGGTTAAGCCGGTCGTGCTTTAGCAGTCGGGTGGGCAAGGCCGCGGAACCTAAGGACGGGTTCCGCCGAATGATGAAAAGGGCAAAAGCCATGTATCCCCATTATTGTCTCCTTGTCCACCGGCCTAACCCGCCTTTCCAGCCGACTCGCGAAGACGTTTGGCGTGTTCATTTGACATCGTTCCCACGGTCTCCGCTCATCGTTATACACAAATCCTGCCGAGCCGTAGTGCCGTCATTCCAGCAGGGATGCAGGAATCCAGTGCCAGGGATGATAACTTGCCTTTATGTAAGTGGTTGATTTAGCCTATTTGCAAACTCGCCGATTCACATCCATGTGACTGGATTCCGGCAGTCCATGCCGGAATGACGGTTTTTCAGCATTTGTGTATAACGATGAGCGGTCTCCGTGGGAACGCCTTCGTTGGCGCTCTGCGCCATGCACCGCCGGATCGGTGCTGTCTGCATTCCCGCGCGGAACGTGGGAACGATCAAACCTCGCCATGCGGCGCAATACGGCTTACGCCTATTGCACCCAACGCGGGCTTTGTCACCCCGCCCAATTCCGATTTAAACCCATATCCCGGCTTTGCAGCTTGGATTGCCAGCGGCCTTCCATCGCCAGTATGTCATTCGTTGTTGCTGACGAGCCTGCCACTTCTAAAATCGACACTTGGTAATCGCTGGGTTCCCTGCTCTGCAACCCCACATTGCCACCATGACCCGTGTCGATGTAATTCTGCCAACGGCCCCAAAAGCCGCCTTCGCCATAGGCCGAACCCACATATAATTCTTTGGTCTTCGGGCAGGTTAGCAAATAAACGCCTCGAGAAGATTTCAATGCAGCAACCCAACTTGCGGCCATATTGTTAAGTTTTGATAATGGTTGGATGAAATTCAAGAAACCGGGAAAATCGGGTTCTTTAAACTCGCTACGCAACTCTAAAACGGGCTTGTCATTACGGTCGGCATATTGGACCCAAGCCAGCATCCCGGTTCCCCAGTCAATAATGAGCTTGCCGATGAAGTCGCTTAGAGTTTCTTGCAAACTAAGGTCGTAGCAATCAACTTCTCCCGCCAAGTCGATGCCATCACGATTAATCAGGGGCGTGTCTTGTTCCAATAGGCCGCGATAACTGACCGCATAAAGCCCCACAAACATCGTCTCATTATTGGTATTGGCTACAAAAACCGCCCAATAGGCTGTTGTCATTTTTTTTCGATTCTGCACAGTCTGCCTTGATTGATCTTCTTCAAACATAGGACGATTGTCACGCCACAACTCATAGAGCGAATGGCCTTTTTTGGTGCGATTGTCTTTATGCCGGATGAGGCGGACATCCGCTGGTAAAATGCCCGCTTCACGCAGGATGGAATTGAACATGATTGGCATAGTGGCTGAATTCCTTTGGATTGCGATATTAACGTGGATTATGCCAATAAACCGGCATCTCCACATCTCCTTATGGCAAGAATCCAGTATTAGCAACCCAGCTTTCATGGCAGAATAGAGCCGGGGTGGGCAAACGGCTTAATCGTTTGCCCGCAGAATCTGCCAAATTAGTTGGCAAACGCGGCGTGATCGGCGTAAGCCTTATTGTGCCAATCAGATTTAAAATATAGAATTCAAATCAAGACAACTAATACAAAATAGGAGCTGCTATGAGCGAAGTTGAAGCCATTGAAGCCCGCATTCGTGATCTGCCACCCCAAGAATTTGCCTCGTTGCGTGAGTGGTTCCACGAATTTGAAAACGAGTGCTGGGATCAACAAATTGCCTCAGATTTTAAATCTGGCAAGTTCAATCAATTGATCAAAAAAGCACGAACCGAATTTGCTCAAGGTAAAGCTCGCGAACTTTGAAACACTACAGTATTCAATGGATTTGGATCGGTAGCCACGCCTATTATGACAAATTTATAGCCTAGTGAAGAATAAGCAAACAGCAAAAGCCATGCAATCAAGGCTTTCCCCCCTTGATCGACCGCCCAATCCGCCATTCAAGCGGACACAGATTGTGTCTTGGGTGCTTCGTCTAGTCATCCGCGCCGCTTAACGGGTCCGTTAGGCTGCTATTAGCCGGATGGGGTTGCCGGCTACAATACCTCCCTTTATCCAAACTAAACCGCCATGTCTGTTGTAGAACTGCTCTCCCCCGCCGGTACTCTCAATAATATGCGCTACGCCTTTGCCTATGGGGCGGATGCCGTGTATGCCGGCCAACCCCGTTACAGCTTGCGGGTGCGCAACAATGATTTTTTGGAAATGAATCTAAGCCTAGGGATAGCCGAAGCCCATGGATTGGGCAAAAAGTTTTATCTCGCCGTCAATGTCCTCCCTCATAACAGCAAAATCAAGACTTTTATCAAAGACATCGGTGCGATTGTCGCGATGGGCCCGGATGCGCTCATCATGGCCGACCCCGGACTGATTATGCTGGCACGGGAAAACTGGCCGCACATGCCGATCCATCTGTCCGTGCAAGCCAATACCATGAATTATGCCTCCGTGAAATTTTGGCAATCGGTGGGCATCAGCCGGATTATTTTGTCTAGGGAATTATCCTTGGACGAAATCGCCGAAATTCGCCAACAATGCCCGGACATGGAGTTGGAAACCTTTGTCCACGGTGCGTTATGCATCGCCTATTCAGGCCGCTGTTTATTGTCCGGTTATTTCAACCATCGCGACCCTAACCAAGGCACTTGCACCAATTCTTGCCGCTGGAAATATGCGACAACCCCGGCACAAGAAAATGCGGAAGGGGATTTTATCGCCGAGACCCTGGATATATCCCTGTCAGAATTGAACAAGGCAGATTGCGGCGGGGCCAACCGCCACCCAAAAGCCGACCAAGTTTATTTATTGGAAGAGGAAAACCGCCCCGGTGAATTCATGCCAGTGATGGAGGACGAACACGGCACTTATATCATGAACTCAAAAGATTTGCGGGCGGTAGAACATGTGCGTCGCTTGATAGAAATCGGCGTGAATAGTTTAAAAATCGAAGGTCGCACCAAATCGCATTATTATGTCGCCCGCACCGCCCAAGTATATCGGCAGGCCATCGACGATGCCTTGGCTGGACGGGATTTCAACCCGACACTACTCGGCGTGTTGGAAAACCTCGCGCAACGCGGATATACCGACGGCTTTTATCAGCGCCACCATACCCATGAACAACAAAACTATTTGCGCGGGTATTCACAAAGCCACAAACAGCAATTTGTAGGCGAAATTACTGGGTATGATACTGAAACTGGCCTAGCGGACATTCTCGCCAAAAACAAGTTTGCCGTGGGAGACCGCTTGGAATTGATACTGCCCAAAGGCAATCAAGATATTGTATTGGAAAGCATGATGGACAAGCATGGCAGCCCCCTGACCGAAGCACCGGGCGGCGGATGGGAAGTCAAAATACCTTTGCCATTGGTCGAGGGGAAGGGCTTGTTGGCGAAATATCTGGCATGATGCCTGACGGGAACCTCGAAAAACCCCGCACTTCGACCAGCTCAGTGCGAACGGTAATTTTGTAATCAATAGGCTACGGTGGAAGCCGTCATTCCGGCATGGACTGCCGGAATCCAGTGCCTTGCCTGTCCTGAGCGAAGTCGAAGGGGATGGTAATTTGTCGGTGCATAAGTGTCTGATTTAACATGACTGGCAACTCCTAGTTTCACGTCCCTGTGACTGGATGCATTCGGAACATCCCTGTCCCGAACCCTATGGGCGTCTTGCCTAAGCAAATCGGCTGTCCTGCCGATTTTTCCTGCTTCCCGGCAGGAATGACGGGTTATACATCAACGCTTTGCCTCATAATGAGAATTGCTGCTTGCTGCCAGCGAACCTATTCATGTGGACAATCGTGTGTTTACATGCCACACCGCACTTGCTATCCCTTAATCGCCTCCGTCACAGCGCGAATGTCTGCCATGACCCAATCCGGTTGGTAGTCTGAGGTCTTCAAATCCTCTTCGCTAGACACACCGGTCAATACCATCAAACTGCGCATATTGGCACGTACCGCACCGAGGATGTCCGTTTCCAGCCGGTCTCCTATGGCCATCGTCTCTGAGGGGTCCACGCCCAGTATGGAGATGGCTTGTTGATACATTAACGGTTCCGGCTTGCCAATGATGATAGGGGCAACCCCGGTGGCTGCTTGCAGAGCTGCAATAATGGCTCCATTGCCATGGGTGAAACCAAGTTCCGTGGGCAGCGAGGTATCGGGATTGGTCCCAATGAAGATTGCCCCATTGTTAATGTTCAATGCCGCCGTTGCCAGTTTGTGCCAAGTCAATTCCTTGTCCATGCCGCAAACGACATAGTCGGCCCCGACTTTTGGCCCGGTCTCGCCTGGCTTGTCCACTTGGTAAATCCCCGTCAAGGTAAAGCCCTGCTTGAGCAATGGCTCCGTCGCGCCTTTCTCCCCGATGACGAAAACTCGGGTGGAGGAAGGGTCAGCCCGTTGGGCAAGGTATAGGGCTGTCGCCATCGCAGATGTCAAGATTTCACCGCTATCCACCGTGACGCCCATGCGGGCCAGTTTGTTGACATATTGCTCGGCTGTCTGGCTGGCATTGTTGGTGGCTAGGATAAATCGAATTTGACGCTCGCGCAGGACTTGGAAAAATTCCACCAAACCCGGAATGGGCTGGTCGCCGTGCCATAAAACGCCGTCCATGTCGATGATGAGGGTGCTGATGTTGGTAAAAGGTCCCATGGATGATCACTCGCGCCGCTTAATAAATCGTTTTTTTTGGAAGTAGGTTTCGTTCAAGCCCACAAAGAAATGCCGACTTGTCAGGGTCGGCATGTTCGTGTGACTTCTATGCGTTCGACTGGAGCGCCTTAGTCGTAATGATAGTGCTTGCGCAAAGGCTTGACCACTTCCCATTGGGTGGACAACCCATCGGGGAAAACAACCAAATCACCGGGGACAATAGTGACTGGCTCTTCGCCTTCTGCCGTTACAATAAATTCGCCTTCCAGCACATAGGCCGTTTCCGTCCCGTCGAAATCGATGGGGAATTTGGAGATTTCCTTTTCCCAAGTCGGCCATTTGGAGACACCCAGTTCTTTCAATTTTTCTTCACTGGGGTTGTGTTCGATGATGATGCTGCTCATTGTGTTAAATCCTGTCATAAAGTTGAATGTTGCCTAGTCCGAAATTGAACAATTCAAGCCCGGACTTCTGTGCGTCGAAACTATACTATTTTTATTGATTCGATGCGAATGCTTGCGTGGAAACGCTGAAACTACGTTTGCACGTCCTTGCCTTTCTGGGTCTGGGCTTTTTGTATTGCATCCATGCGTTTGCGCAAATCTTCCATTTCCTTTTCCAGCTTGGGCATGATTTCCTTTTTCATCGCATAGCCCGCCTCATTTTGGGTTTTAGCTATTTCGTCCATCAGCTTGCGCCATTCCTCCTGCAACTGCTGGGCCTCGGCGGAATTCGGAAGTTTTTGGAATTCCTCCCGGAAACGCTCGACTTGACTGCGCAATTGGCCCAACGCTCCGCCAATTTCGCGCAATAACTCCCCAAACGGAAAAATCGAACCCAGTGGTCCGGGATACGAGCCACGCACCTCATCCCCCTCGGCAATGGGCTTCCCGCCAGGTCCGGTCAACACAATTTCAATGCGTTTTTGCTTGGGATTATCAGGGTCCGGGGCAAGAATGAAGTTTGCCTCGCTAGTCGCCGATGCGGCTGACTCCAAGGGTATGGTCACTTCCACCAAATGTCCGCCATCTTTGGTTAGTTCCAAGCCGGTCACTTTACCTATCGTCTGCTCATCAAGTACGACGGGAGCGCCTTCAGACAATCCGTCTATCTTGTCGTAGTTGATTTTGAAATGCAAATCCTGCCCACAACCAGTCAGAACAAGCAACAGGAACGAAGTCAATACAAGCAGCCTAGGCATTGGGGTCCTCGTGAAGAAGGGTGAATGGTAAAGTGCATATTGTAACGCTTTGTCGATTTCTTGCTTAATAACTACGGAGCGTCAAAGCTTGCTTTGACAGGAGAAGCAAACTTCGCTTATTCAAAATCATGTCAAAGCAAGCTTTGACTCCAATCTGGCAAGCTTTGACGCTCCAATCTGGCAAGCTTTGACGCTCCAATCTGGCAAGCTTTGGCGCTCAAATCTGGCAAGATTTGGCACTCCAACACTATTTGTCAATTGACTGATTTTTTCACTTGTCGGTGCGCCACGCGCTACAATTACGGTTTAACTACTTTACTAAGCGTGGAAAAATGATCAAAAAAATAGCAAAGTCGGTTTTACCCTTCCTACTGTTGGCATTGGCTTCTTGGCAGACAAAAGCAGAAACAGGCCCTGATTGCAAACCAAGATACGAAGCCTTGAACCTATTAACCGATGTCATCATTGTAAGGCCCGTGGGCTTAGTCGGAACACTGGCCGGTGGTGCGCTGTTTATTGGCTTGTCCCCATTTACCGCAATCGCCAATATTCCCGAACCGCATAATGCATTTGACAGGGTGGGACAGGTATTGGTCGGCGCTCCCTATGCCTATACATTTGTCCGGCCATTGGGTTATTTCTCCGGCAGTTGCATCTGATCACCTGTTGGGTGTTTTGATGCCGTATTTCCTGATGCGGTAACGCAGCGTCTCGCGCGATGTCCCCAAGGCGCGGGCGGCCGCCACGGTATTATGTCGGGTGCGCTCCAGCGTGGATTCAATGATATGACGGTCCATATCGTCCAAATTCATACTACCGTCCAACGGAATCGAAATCACATCACGAGCGTCATCCTCTGATTGTTCAGGCGATCTGTTCTTGTGGCTGTGCAATTGTAGCCATTGCCCGGGGAAATTTGGCCCATCCGAGAATAAAACACAGCGCTCAACCACATTGCGCAATTCGCGAACATTGCCTGGCCAGTCGTGCCTACGCAATTCTGCCCACACGTCCTCGCCGATGTGCCTGACCTGCTTGCCGGATTTGGCGTTGAATTCGGCCACCAACAGGGGGATGAGTTGTTCCAAGTCCTCCTTGATTTCCCTGAGGGGAGGGAGAGTCAGTCGAAACACGCTGAGCCTATGGTATAAGTCGGAGCGAAACTCCCCATCACGTGACATCTTCTCCAAATCGCGGTTGCTGGCGGCGACGATTTGCACATCAACAGAGATTTCACGCTCGCTACCTAGCCTCCTTATTTTGCGGTCTTCTATGGCTTTAAGCAATTTGGCCTGCAAATCCAATGGCATTTCGCCGATTTCGTCTAAAAACAGCGTGCCGCTATCGGCTTGTTCGATCAAGCCACGATGCCGTCCCGTAGCACCGGTGAAAGCCCCGGCTTCATGCCCAAACAACTCCGATTCCAACAATTCACGGGGTAGTGCCGCACAATTCAATTCAATCAGCGGGTTCTGCGAACGCGATCCGGCATAGTGCAAAATGCGTGTGACCAGCCCTTTGCCAGTGCCAGTCTCCCCACCAATGACCAAGGCGCTAAACGGAACTTGGGTCAGTCGCTCCAATAGTGACCGAACGTTTTGGGCGGCCATGCTTCGACCGACAAAGGCTTGGGGGGAATAACGCTTATGCCGCTGCTGGGCGTGTTCAATCAGTCGGCGCTGGGCGCTGGCGCTGCGTCCGGCACTCGCCACCACCATGTCCAAGCGCTCAAGATCGCAAGGTTTCTCCAAAAAATCATAGGCTCCCAAACGCAGTGCCCTCACTGAATCAGGGACGCTGCCATAACCCGTCAGGAATATCCATTCTGCGTAAGCCTGATTCAACCGCACAGCTTCCATCAAGTCCAGTGCGTTTCCGTCAGGAAGGTTCATATCTGACAGCACCAATAAGGGATCGAAGCCTTCTCTGAGCAAGAGCTTTTTCGCCTGCTCAATGCTAGTGGCCCATTCAACTTCCCAACCGCCCTTGCGATAATGGCGGCTAATCTCCGCACCGAGAAGCGGTTCGTCTTCAATCACTAACAAACATCCAGTATTCATAACGCTTTATGACAAGGAATAATCATACGTACACAGGCTCCTTGAGCTTGAAGATTGGTTAATTCGATTCGTCCGCCCAAATCACGGGCGAAGCGTTGCACCATTGCCAAACCCAAACCAGTGCCGCGAATGCGGCTGGTGCTAAAGGCGCGGATGCCTTGATTCAGCATCTCTTCACTAAAACCAGGGCCATCGTCCAACACTTCGATAATCAGGTTGCTTTCGTCAAGACGGGCATCAATCTGCACCTTGCCAGTGGATTTGTCCATGGCCTGTACGGCATTGAGGACGAGGTTCAGCAATGCCTGCCGCAACCCCCCGTCGGGCAAACAACATTCAAGATCGGGGGGAATGTCATAAGACAGGCTAAGGTCGGGAGGTATCTGGTAACGGGTCAGAGCAAGCAACTCTTTGACCAAAGATGCCAGATTGAACTGAGTCGAAGGGAGCGGCGTTTGCCTGCCTTGATCGAGCAACTCATTGAGCAAACGCGCCATCCGCTTGAGTTCCGCACCGATGAGATCCAAGCGATCACGCTGATCCTCGTCTTCGATTTCCTTGCGCAAGTTGGCGCAGCTCATTTGTATGCCAGCCAACGGGTTGCGCAGTTCGTGGGCAAGGCTGGCCGCCAATTCGCCTACCACTGCCAACTTTTCGGCGATGGCCAAGCTACGTTGTTGCTCCAATAAGGCTTTAGTAGCCGAACGAACCTCGGCTTCCAAGGACTGTGCATGCACTCGCTTGGACTCCTCCAACTCGCGAAGATGGATAACCATGAAATTGTAGCTATTAAAAACCGGCAACAAGAGAGGGTCAATATGGTCGATGGCTATTGGGGTGTATTCTTCCTTGGCAAGCTTGAGCAGTAACTGTCGCAAATCATGCAAGGGGTTGAGGATGCGACGGCGCAGAAACAACCAAGTCAGCAGTAGGATCACCGGCAATATTAAAGTAGCCAACGCCAATTCAATTAATGCTTCGCGACTCACTTTCACCATCAACCTTTCCCGTTGCTCGGTCTCGGTGTCCAGAATTTCGTGCATTTCGCGCAAAGCTTCGAACAACTCGGCCCTGCCACTATCGGGTGATTCCTCGTCCAGTTTGGCTAGGGATGCGTTGACTCGACGGAGCATGGCTGGCGTATTGGCGGAAAGATGTGCATCCTGCTTGGATAAATTATGGATTTTCGCTGAAATACTCTCCAACTGGGTTGGGCCTATGACACCTCCCGACAACACATCCACCAAGGCTTGCTGTAGACTCAAGCCGGCGTCCTGGATTCGGTGTGAATAACCGACGTAGACTTGCACCTTGTCCAAACGGATATGGTTACGCCAAATCATGCCAACAAGTATGGCCACCATTAAGGACAGCAGTGCAAGCAGGGCCAGCGCACGCAGACGGGCCGGGCGATCCAGTAGATTTTTTGCATTGCTTTCCGATGAAACTGTCATCATGATTTTGCATCCTCGCACAAACTAGAAAAAATCAACAAAAACTGATTGGTCAAGTCAAAGATGTGGTTGACAATGTACAAGACAAAAAAGTTACTTTCAATACCCTGTTAAATCCGCTAAGCTTTATAGGCTGAGTTCAATTAAACGGGACTCCCTTCATGCTCCCCATCCTCACAGCGCTCAATGCAGCCTAATGAAACTCGGTGTTGTTTGAAGTGTCAAGTTTTTCGCCGTAAGATTATCTATTGAGAATGGTCGTTATGCTTATCTAATAACAGTATATTATCAATGAAGATTACACACATACTTTTAACACTCGGCATTATAGCAGGATGCACTGCTTCGAATAACCAAAATAAAACTTCTCCCACACAAGTCGATACCCCATTTATTGAAAAAAAAGAAACTGGTCAAACGCTTTTTCCGCCAGAAACAGGTGAACCAGCCCTTCATGCTATTCGTGACCAGCAACTTGAAGACCTCATGCTGCAAATTAATGGATTGGTATATGGCAAGATGCGCAATGAAATAGACCTAAAAAATGAAAAAAAAATTCATACGACTGAAATTGCTAAAATTGCCCACGAACTTGCAATGACTGTGGATTATTTGCGTGAGGCAATGCCAAGACTGAATCTGCTTCCCAACGAACAAGGCACATTCTTAGCGTTGGCAGACAAATTAAAGTCTGATGCAAAGCAAATTGAAGAATTTGCCAAACGCGATGAAATCCAATACATACCAGTTCAGATGCAGCAGATCATGGCAACTTGCACCTCATGCCATTCATTGTTTCGAAATAGCCGGAATCTGCTGGATCGTTGTAGAGACCCGAAAAACACTTGCTAGTGGTGCAGCTTGAAGTATGCAGCACTTAGCAGGGATGGTTTTCCAAGCTGCCCCATTTTTTTAAACAATTTATGAAACTCATAGACTTAAGAATTATGAGAATCTTTCTTATCGTTTTTATATACATTAATATTTCAGTGTCTGGTATGGTTTTGGCTGCTGATACGCATGTCGATCCCCATTGGACATACCACGAGCAATATAAATGGAATTTACTAATTGACCGTCTTTACAGCCCACCCTATCCTTATGCCGAATGTGGTATAGGGCAAAAGCAATCTCCGATCAACATCGACTCAAACGATTTGGATTTCACTAATGACCTTGATGAAATAAAGATTGAATATGGTAAAGTTCCAATCAGTCTAACTAATAATGGACATACGGTTAGGGTCAATATTTCGCAAGGACTATTGTATATTGGAAAATATAAATACCAACTCGTTCAAGTGCATTTTCATTCACCCAGCGAACACACCATCAATGGGAAACATTATCCAATCGAAGCCCATTTTATCAATGGCATTGATGACGGTGGACTTGCTGTCGTAGGAGTCTTTTACGAAATAGGCATGTTTAACCCGGAATTTGACAAAATCCTGAAAGAGGCGCCAAAAGCAAACAATATGACCATTACCAAAGACGATTTTATCGATCTTAACAAGTTGTTACCCCATAACACCGAAGACTTTTATACCTACTTTGGATCATTAACAACCCCGCCATGCTCGGAAGGAATACAGTGGCTTTTGTTGAAAGAAACTGTGCCCATATCAATCGATCAGATTGAAGAATTCAAAACCAAGTACTATCAAAATAACGTGCGCAAAGAGCAAAAATTGAATGGTCGGAAAATCGATACTCATTGAATTGATCGCTGTTAAAATCCTAACTTGCATTTATTTACGCTTACGTGCGGCCAATGGATGGTCGGATGTAGCCGTATGTCGCTCCAGTCCACGCATTTCCGAGTGACCGCCCCGGCGTTCGTAGTCTTCGCAGAATTCATGAATGAATTCCATCACCGTATGATCGACGGTTTCCGCCTCGGACAGATCGAAAATCAGGGTTTTTCCCTCAGGCAAGGCCGACAATTCGCTTTTCAATGATAGAAAATTGGCGAAGAAAGCTGCCCCATCGACGCGAATATGGTAACGCCCCGGCTCAGTTTCCTTAACCTCGAAATAGAGTTTCAGCACTTCATGCCAATCGACGCTGCGTAAAACATGGACGATAAACTCGGCAATCATGCCTATGACCACGCCAATCAACAAATCAGTAGCCAGCACCCCGATGATGGTGATGACGAACACTAGCAATTGCTCATAGCCAATCGCCATCGTTTTGGCAAATTCCTTGGGCGATGCTAACTTGAAGCCAGTGAAAACCAGCAAAGCCGACAGGGATGCCAAGGGAATCTCATGAATCAGCCTGGGAAACAAAGCAACGAAGATTAGCAAGAAAGCTCCATGGAAAAAATTGGCCCAAGCAGTGCGTCCACCATTGTTGATATTGGCAGAACTACGGACAATTTCGGCGATCATCGGCAAACCGCCGACGAAGCCACAAATCGTGTTGCCAATACCAACGGCCGTCAAATCCCGATTGAGGTCGGAGTAGCGTTTATAGGTATCGAGCTTGTCCACCGCCGCCGCACTCAACAAGCTTTCCAAGCTACCGACCAGACAAATGGTGATCACTTGCTCCCAAAACTCCAAGGTTCCAATCAAGGAAAAGTCCGGGAAGGAAAAGCCCGCCGCGAAATGTTCCGGGATGGCCACTAGGAATTTGGGTCCGATGGTGTATTCATGATGGGGAAGAATGGGGTCATCATGCAGGAACATATAGATATGCTCATGTTCCAGATCGTAATATTGTCCTAAAGCCAGACCCACCAACACCACCACCAAAGGGCCGGGAATCATCTTCAAGTAGCGATTCTTCAAGAACGACCAAACAATCAAAATCACCAAACCGATCCCACCGATCAGCGCCACTTCGGGGTTCAACTCCACGAAGCTATGAGGAATTTGACCTATGGTTTCAAATAGGGTTTTCGCATCGGGTTTTACCCCAAGCAAGGTATGTATCTGCTTCGACATGATGATGATGCCGATGGCAGCCAACATGCCGTGAACCACGGAGGAAGGAAAGAAAGCGCTTAGCTTGCCTGCTTTGAAATATCCCATCACGGTTTGGATGACACTGGCGCAGACGATGGCTGCCAAGGTGTATTTATACCCCGCCATGGCATCGCCTTTGCCTAGTTCCTGCACGGAATCAAAGATCACCACGATCAATCCGGCGGCAGGGCCGTTAATCGTGACAAAAGAACCATTAATGCGCGACACCAGTAAGCCGCCTATGATGGCCGTGATGATGCCGGCTTGCGGCGGGAAATTGGATGCCATGGCGATGCCCAAGCACAAAGGCAGCGCAATCAGAAAGACCAAAAAACCAGACATGGCATCGTATTGCCAATTTTGTTTCAATCCGGCGAGACCGGTTTTAGGGGTGTCGAGGATGGAGATTGCTTTCGCCATAATGGACTATTCACTCATAATTATCGATATTAAATTTAACAACAGCAGAATCTGTGCCGCATTTTGTAAAGCCTAAAATTAACCTAACAAATCAACTACTTGAATGATTCAGGATAGCATAATTACAGATACCCAACCTCTGAGTGGTTCATATAAACCACTTTGGCTGTTGAATTGAACCATCGCTTTCATCAAGGATGATGGATGAATTGCTGGCTTTCTGTTCAATAACGCACCAATTTAGTGAGATAATAATGATTATCCTAAACGGTTGTATCGATAAATTCGCATTTTTCTTGCATTGCCATGTTAAGGAACGCATTTTGCATAATTTTCCTATCAACCCTACTTCAACTCAGCATCGTAGCTTATGCAATCCATGATTAGTAAATCGCATATCAAAAGTTCGCCCACCCCTGCCCTGACCGAGAAACCACCTTTGGGGATGGGAGCAGCGCCTTTGGCCGAGGACATTAGCCGGCATTTCAACTACACCTTGGGCCGGGACAAAAACTGCAAATCCGCCCATTACAGCTATACCGCCCTAGCATTGGCAGTGCGCGACCGTTTAATGGAGCGCTGGAAAAATACGGCTTATGCTTACGAAGAAGGCGATAGCAAACGTGCCTATTATCTGTCCTTGGAGTTTCTGATGGGCCGGACCTTGGGTAATGCCATGCTCAATCTAGGCTTGGAAAACCCCTTGCACAAAGCCTTGCATGATTTGGGCTTGGATATGGAAGAATTGATTGATAGCGAACCGGATGCGGGCTTGGGCAACGGTGGCCTAGGTCGATTGGCAGCCTGTTTCATTGACAGTTGCGCCACCTTGCAACTGCCGGTCATGGGCTACGGCCTGCGCTATGAATATGGAATGTTCCGCCAGAATATCGAACAAGGGCATCAAATGGAAGAACCGGACCATTGGCTGCGCAACGGTCATGTCTGGGAAATCGAACGCCCGGAATTGACCCAGCGTATCCGCTTTGGTGGGCGCACCGAGACCCAAGAAGGCCCGAATCGGGTCAAGCGCGTGGTTTGGGTGGACACCCACGATGTCTTGGCCGTGCCTTATGACATTCCCGTTCCCGGCTATCAGAATGGCACGGTCAACACCCTGCGTTTGTGGAAGTCTGCCGCCACCGACGAATTTGATTTGGGCGAATTCAATGCCGGCAGTTATTCCGAATCCGTGGCGGCAAAAAATACTGCCGAGAACATCACCATGGTGTTGTATCCGAATGATGCCAGCGAAAATGGCAAGGAATTGCGCTTGCGTCAGCAATATCTGCTGGCTTCCGCCAGTTTGCAGGACGCCATCAGGCTTTGGATACGCAAACATGGCGAGGACTTTACTCATTTCGCCGAGAAAAACTGCTTCCAATTGAATGACACCCATCCCAGCATCGCCGTCGCCGAGTTGATGCGAATTTTGATGGATGAGTATGACATGGGTTGGGACGAGGCTTGGGCCATCACCACCAAGACCATGGCCTACACCAACCACACGTTATTGCCAGAGGCTTTGGAGCGTTGGCCGGTGCGCCTATTCCGGCAATTATTGCCGCGCTTGCTGGAAATTATCTTCGATATCAACGCCCGCTTCATGGCCGAAGTGTCCAACCGCTGGCCCGGAGATTTCGACCGCATGGCCCGGATGTCCTTGATTGAGGAAGGCTGGGAGCAACAAGTTCGCATGGCTTTCCTAGCCATAGTCGGCAGTTACTCGGTAAATGGCGTGGCCGAATTGCATTCCGATCTGTTAAAACAAGGGCTATTCCGAGATTTTTATGAACTCTGGCCTGACAAGTTCAACAATAAAACCAATGGGGTCACTCCTCGCCGTTGGTTGGCTTGGTGCAACCCCAAACTCTCGGCCTTGATTACCGAAACCATAGGCGAGGGATGGGTCACCGATTTATCCCTGTTGAGCAAGCTGGCCCCTCATGCCGAAAATGCCAAATTCCGTGAGCGTTGGCGGCAGATCAAACGGGATAACAAAGTCCGGTTGCTGGAATACAAGAGGAATGAAATGGGTGTAGACGGAGCCATCAGCCCGGACATGATGTTCGACGTGCAAGTCAAACGCATCCACGAATACAAGCGCCAATTGTTGAATGCATTGCATGTAATCCATCTTTATGACCGGATCAAACGCGGCGATACTGCCAATTGGACACCACGTTGCGTGTTGTTTGGAGGCAAAGCCGCTCCGGGTTATTTCATGGCGAAGCTCATCATCAAACTCATCAACAATATCGCCAGTGTCATCAACAAAGACCCGGCGGCACAGGGCTTGTTGAATGTGGTTTTTGTACCGAACTACCGAGTTTCCGCGATGGAAGTGATTTGTGCGGGTACGGACCTTTCCGAGCAAATCTCCACGGCGGGCAAAGAAGCCTCCGGCACAGGCAATATGAAATTCATGATTAACGGCGCGATGACCATCGGCACCTTGGACGGTGCCAACATCGAAATTCGCGAGGAAGTGGGCGATGAAAATTTCTTCCTGTTCGGACTGACGGCGGAAGAAGTGGAGCGCACCCGTGGCAACTATGACCCCAATGGCATCATCTCCAGCAACGAAGATTTGCACAGGGTCATGCATTATCTGGAAATCAGCCATTTCAACAAGTTTGAGCCGGGTATTTTCGACCCCGTCATCATGTCCATCCGCAATCCACACGACCCGTGGATGACGGCGGCAGACTTTGCCGGGTATGTCAAAGCCCAGCGTGATGCCGCCGAGGCTTATCTCGACCAAGAGGCTTGGACGAAGATGAGCATCTTGAACACGGCGGCTAGTGGCAAGTTTTCCACCGACCGCACCATCAGCGAATACAATCGCGACATTTGGAAATTGCAGCAGGTTTCCGCGTTGACGGGGGCGTAAAACCCTTCCGGCAAACCGACTCGGTCTCCAAAACCGAGTCGGTTTTCACTTGAGACCGACCAATGTTCAGCGTATTGCTTTACGAACCTGAAATCCCGCCGAACACCGGCAATATCATCCGCTTGTGCGCCAACATGGGCGCAAACCTCCATCTCATCAAGCCCTTGGGCTTCGACCTTGACGACAAAAAACTCCGCCGTGCCGGTTTGGACTATCGCGAATGGGCGAGCGTGAAAGTCCATGATTCGCTATCCGACTGCTTGGGAGTGGTTCAACCGGAAAGGCTTTTCGCACTCTCCACCAAAGGCCAATGCCGGTATGACCAGCCGGACTATCAATCCGGCGATGCCTTCCTGTTTGGACCTGAGACGCGGGGCTTGCCAGCCACGGTTCGGGAATCGCTGCCGGTCGAACACCAATTATATGTACCGATGGTGGCGGAAAGCCGTAGCCTAAACCTGTCCAATGCGGTGGCCTTGGTATTGTTCGAGGCTTGGAGGCAGTGTGAATTTGAGGGAAGCGGCGGACTCATGCACCCTTGAGTGTCGATGGAAACCCGGAACGCAGTAAGGCTCATCAAATTGGATTCAAAGATTTCGTCGAATTACGCTTACCTTCGAGTTACTTCATTGCGTCGGGAAAAAGCGACTTACCAGTCAAAGACTGTTCTAAATTCTTACCTTTTTTTTCTTATCTCTTGAATTTCCTAGATTACTCAATTAAACACAATGTTGCTGTTTGGCTACAGTTAAGGCATTTTATATCTAAAAATATCTATCTTCAGGACATCAATAACTGTTTTAGTGATTTTTAATATAATTTCATGCCGATTACTTTAAATATTTACATCATATAAACGCCATTTATTGGCATGTTTATTGCGAAATATCACGTTGCCATGCTTAAATTAGGATGTATCTATACTTCTCTATCTAGCCTATAAGTATTTTCCCGATATGGAGGTTGCGTTTAATTTTGTGCATTTTTTTAGCATGGCAAAACACAGAGTGCATTTTTTGCAAACAAGAATGTTTAATTTGGAGAAAAGATATGAATATGAAGCCTTGCATTGCAAAGCCCTTGGCTGTTTGTGTACTTTCTATGCTCCCAATTGTGAGCATGGCTGGCAACCCAAGTTCTGTCGGTGATATTGTAGGGAGAGATTTAAATATACTTGGACTTGGATGGGCTGGTCATGTTGGCATGTGGAACGGAAGCAATGTCGTTGAAGTATTGAGTAAGAGTCCAGTCATCCAACAAAACTCACTTTCTAACTTCAAATCACAGAGCAAATACTGGGGTGCACGTTACGGTAAAGGATCGAATTTTTATGGTATGGTGTCCAGTGGATGGAATCAAAGGCTGTATAGCCCTTCTTATACAATCACAGCATCGTGGAAAGAAGGCGGATTACAGGAGAGATATTGCGCAAAATACAATTGGTGGGGTACGTGCGCTTCTTATGCGTATAGAACTACAACTGCGCAATTCCGTTGTGATACTTTCACAAACTACATGTACTGGAAAGGTGCGGGTTCCAGCCTAGTTGGAAACTCTATCTTGCCAACAATCGTGTATAATAGTATGCCAAAATCAAGGTGAAGAATAAAAATTGAAATATCCTATCTCTCAAGGATGAGAGATAGGCTTTAAATACTTTAGAGGTTTTTATGAAAACTTGGCATATAATTTTTATATCTGCAATTTTTTTAATGGGTTTTTTTTATTATAAAAACCAATTTTATATAAACTATGAAAAACCTAAGGATGTTATAAAGGATTCTACTAAAACAGCAACATCCTCTACTATTTCTTCTGATATTAAATTATTTTTAGAGCAGAATGCTCAATTAAACTTTGATATAGAACAAATAAGAAATCCAAATTCAACAACAACTCTAATTGGTAACAATGATAGAGACAAGAAAATCAAAGCAATTAGAGATATTTTAAATGGAGATAATATTAATGTCAGAGACTTAGATAAATGGATTCTTGAATTAATTCGTGACAAAAGTATTCCACGTTCTGAAAAAATTGATGCCCTACTAGGCTTGTTAGATGAGTTTGGTTATGATTCTGTAAAAGGCGAATACTTACTGGATACCTTGGGTTCAATGAGACCTATTGAAATTGCTGATCGCCTGATCGACAAATTTAATGCAGATGTCTCAGATGGCACTAAAATCCGGTTAATGAGAATATTGGCCGATTCATACGGTATCGATCCTGAGAAGCTTAGTCCTGAAGTCGCGAAATTTGTCGCGCAACAAAGCATTGGAATTCATGATTTTTTCACCAAACAAATTGAAAACCCAAGCTCTCCGGGCTTGTATCGGGAGGCCATCAAACTTTACACTTCAGTTTCCTCTTTGGATGAATTAAATATATTAAATGATTCTCTGATAAAACATCAGGACTTACTACCGATTCAAGAGGGCTTGAATATCAGACTAGAATCATCATTGAGCACACAAGATGCTCAACAAACTTTGTTGCCTGATTTATTAAATAATGTGCAAAAAGGTTTTTTTGGCGATACTGTAAAGCAGGACTTTAATGAACATTTGTATGGAATGATTAGAGCACCTAATGCCGATCAAGTATTAAGCGAAAATACAAAAACACAGTTAGCAGAATATGTTCAACACCAACAACCTCAGCTTAATCCGAATAAGGCTGATTTCAATGCTATTCATAATTACAACGATTGGGCAGAAACCTATGCAAATCTATCCAGCCATGGCGACAAAGTTAATTTTGTTTATGACATGGTTGTCAACTCTGCCTCACCAGTGCAACAGGCAACATTGACGGTTTATGCGGACCCTACTGTTTTGACCCAATTACAGCAAAATACTGCTTTACAACAAAATCTAAGTACGGCTTTAGAAAGCAATGAATTATCTTCTAATACGAGGCAACTTATCCAAGATGCTTTGCAACGCTTACAACCGTCTACAAAATAAAACCAATAACAAATGCTTGATTAATCAAAATCGCAGCAAAATTAACGAATAGCCGAAAGTGGATGTTCGATTGAGGTTATTTCTGCTGACTGACTAAACTTTCAATAATCTCTTCCAAAGCTTCCTGCCAAGGATGACCGGGGCGCAATTCCCATATATCCAGCCAAACCTTGATGCCATGCGCCTGTAGCCTTTTCGCTAGGGCAATAACGGCGGGTTTGTCTTTGCTGTTGTGGGACAGAAATACGTCAAATTGCGGTTGGCGGGTGGGTTCTGACATAAGCTATCTAATTGCGCTCATGATTTTCGACCGAAGGATTCTTGTCACGTTTTAGGATGTCTAGAACCACGCGGATGGCGGAAACAGCGGCTCCATCGGAATGAGTGCCTTCGGTGAAGTCTCCGGCGAAATAAACCCTGCCTTGGGGTTTTCTCATCGAGTCCGATAATGCGTCAAACCGTGACCTTCCGACCGGCCATGAAGCGATGGCGCGGGGATGGTAACGGTAGAAGACGATTTTTTTGACATCTTGCCGGAAACCCGGCCAGAGCTTGTCAAACTCCTCCAGCAGCGACGACCTGATGGCATCCATGTCGCCCGTCCGCGCATTAAAACGCTCGGCATGATCTCCGGTGATGAGAAGATTGAGCAGCGTGGATTGGGGCGGTGTCCCCGACGGGCTTGCTTCGTCATTGCCGCCGTAAATCACCCCGAGCGGGCCGTCGGAGAGTATCGGTAATACACTTTCCCCATTGACCGTCCAGAATCGGCTGGCTTTCGCGTCAAGGATGACATGCGCAGTGAAATAAGAACCCCAAGTTTGCGTATAGATAGCTTGACTCCGTTCAGCCGAAAGCGGTGGATCGAACTGAATTTCATAAAGCCGGAACAGAGGCATCGTGGTGACGACGTATTTGGCGTGATAGATGTGTTGCTTGAAGTCTGCGGTGTCGGTAGCGGTGACGATGACACCGTTGGGCAGCGATTGGATGTTGGTGACTTGTTGGTTCAGCAAGATTCGGTCTTTGCCGATATGGTCCGCGATGGCAAGCGCGGCTTGCTGATTCCCGCCCACAATGTGGTAGGAGCCGGTTCCCTTGCCTGAGAATATATGCCAATCGGCAATGCCTTCCAATGCGCTGATGGACTCCCAAGAGGTTCCATATTCGGGTTCGCTCTCGATGCGAATGAATTCTTGCGCCTTTTTTGATAGCCCCCCGGTTTTCCTGACCCAATCGGAGAAAGAAACTTCCTTCAGCTTCATCAAGCCATGATCAATTGGCGGGTTGTGCAGTTGTTTATACAATTCCGCCATTTTGATATCCCATTTGATATATCTCGCCATTTCTTCCTTGGAAAACAAGGAACCGAGAAACTCTCGATTGGTTTCCTGCGTGAAGGCCATTAGCTTGCCTTGGTACAGGAAACTCGAAAAGGCAGTGGCTGACTTCTCCATGGGAATTTTCAACTCATTAAAAATCTCCAAACTGGGATTGTCAGCCCAAAACTCCTCAAGCCCCACTTCCGCTGAGACCTGTTCGGGGTAGGCTGCGGTGCGTATCCGTCCACCAATATGGGGGGTTTGCTCAAGAATCAGAAAGCTTTTACCCTCTTTGTTTAGACGATAGGCGGTGCTTAAGCCAGCCAAACCCGCACCGACGATGATGACATCAGGTTCTTCAGCCTGTGCGATTTCGCTTGTCACCAACAATCCGAGAACCATGATGACACTGAGTATGGAAACACGTCTAGCGGGTCGCTGGAAACGAAATAAACGCATGTGTATCTGCATAGTCAATAATCTCCAAAACTGGATGATCTGCCATTGGATCAGGTCACTTCTGACTCAAGGCCAACCTAAATCCTAACGTTGTCCAGCGATAATCCGGTTCGGTCGAATAACGCAAGGTGGAACGCACGTCGCGAACCGGGTTATACCAAGAGCCACCGCGCAAGACTTGAGTAGGCACATCGGCATCGCCCCAAACACTGCCGTCGCTAGGTGCGCCTTGGTAATTGTCATGCCAATTATCCTTGGTCCATTCCCATACATTGCCGGCCATGTCGAACAAACCGAAGGCATTGGGTTTTTTCTGACCGACGGGATGGGTTTGATGCCCCGAATTGTCGGCAAACCAAGCATAATCAAGTGCTGCCGTTTCGCCTTCCGGCCAATACCAAGGGGTTCCCGTCCCCGCCTTAGCAGCGTATTCCCATTCGGCTTCCGTAGGCAAACGGTAGGGCTTGCCGGTTTTTTCCTTCAACCAATTGGCATAGGCTTTGGCATCCGCACTGTTCACACACACCACAGGATGCTTGTCAGTCTGCGTAAATGCCGTTTCCCAGGTGGTTTTAGCATCCATCTTCCAGTTGCCTTCGGCATAAACCCAACAACCATTGCTTTTACGTTGGGTCGCGGCGGCAAAGACGGCATATTCGCCCTTGGTCACTTCATATTTGCCAATGCTGAAGGGCTTTAATTTGATGTTATGCAGAGGTGTCTCGGAATTGTAGGCTAAGGGGTCGGTTTTCTTGTCTGAACCCATCAAAAACTCACCCCCCGGCAAACTGACCATCTCCGGTTCCACGATGGGGGTCGTTGACTCCGAATTGAGGTTTGCGTTGGGCTTTTGTTCCGATTCCTGCTTGGCCGCAGCCTCCGGGTCTGAAGTGTCGATCAAGCTGATATTCAACTTCCAATTGGGCTTGGGTTCTGTTGACGCATTTGGGTCGGGAACATCAGTCCTGCCTAATTTAAAATGCCAATTCAAGAAGCCCGCCACCAATAAAGTGACAATCACGAGAATGTATGGCTTGGTCAGCCTTGCCCGCCATTTCTGGTAAGCCGTTTGGGGAAGTTGGCTGGGCTGTTTTGGATCGGGTTGGCTGGCGTTAGCATTCCTCTGCGGCGAGGCGGGTTGGGTCGATTGAGACTTTTCGTAACGAGCGGGGGAATCATCCAGATCTAGGATTTTCGCTGGCTTTTCACCGGTGATGCCCCAGATTAAGCGTTCAAATCCTTCATCTTCTTTGCCATGGCGAAAATCCACCCAGGTAAATCGCCGTAATAGTAAAGGCAAATCTGGCTCGCTCGGGCAGTCGGGCAATAACACCGGTATCACCGGCAGTTTGCGGTTGACGAATTCATCCAAGCAAGCGCTCATTTCCGCATTTTCCCAGGGGCCTAAACCATCCGCGCCGACCAACACCGCCGCCGAGCGGGTCGTTTCAATGATTTCTGTTAAGGCTTCCTGCCAAGGATGACCGGGGCGCAACTCCCAGGCATCCAGCCAAACTTTTATCCCGTTGGCCTGTAGCCGTTTAGCCAACTCGATGACAGCCGGTTTGTCCAAGCTGTTATGGGAGAGAAACACGTCAAATTGCGGTTGAGAAGTATAGTCAGCCATGCGAGGCGGCTCCTTATTGGGCAGGATATCGATAATGCCCTATAGGATACCATTGACTTAAAATTCGACCCACACCCGCGAAATCCAATAATCAAATGCGGGGCGTCCGGTCACATCGAATTCATGCATCCATTTAAACGACAGGGTCACTTCGCGCCCCCCCCATTTTGGGATGAACATGAAAGCAGGTCCTATCGTCGAGGCTTCGACACGCGGATAGAGATAAGTGTCCGGCGGGGCGGAATCGGCGGTCATTTGCCGGTAATAGCTGCCAGTCACCCCGATGGCAAAGGAATCACGCAAATAATGCGCAACGGTATAGTCAAAATGGAACTCGTCGCCGCTTTTGTAGCCGGTGGAATGATTTTCCAAGTTGTTCATATACCCGAAAACCAAGTTCAATTCATTATGCGCGGGCAAATTCCAAGTGACGGCGGCGATATGGTCAAAAGTCCAGACATTGCGGGCAGGGTTGATTTCCCCCTTTTGGTAATAACCAGTCGGCGCGACAATCCCCTCAAAAGCCAATACCGTCACATCGGGCCATTTCCAGTTCAACCCAAAAGGCACTAGGTAAAAATCGCCAAGCCCGAAACGCCCGACATTGTCCTTTCCGCTGTGATCCCAAGCCCCCATGACTGCCGGATAAGCCCCTAGCAGATAGCGCCCCCCGAAAATATCCCACTCGGTGACATGCATGATACCAGGCATTTCCAAGGCCGCCCCAACCTCCCCGCTGGTGTCTAAGTAGGTTGCAAAAAAATTGTTGAAAAACGTCCCCTTGTCCGGGAACACGGCTACCGCAAAGTCACCGTAAAATCCCGGCAAATAATTGCTGCCTCCCCCTTCACTGGCAGACACAGCTTGCCACAGGCTAAAGCAGAGGACGAAACAAAACAGCTTAGGCAAAAGGATGCCATTGCTATTGTTTTTTATTATTCTTCTATTGCTTAAGCGAAAAGAAACCATAATTTTCCTGCTGACAGTAAAATAGGCTTAATAAACATTCTCTATTCAGGGATAGAATACAGAAGCTGAATATGGAAATTATACGGCAATCATGGCTAAAAACATTAATCCCTCGTTTAAATTAAAAGCACCCAATGCCTGCATCATTTTTCAGACACCTACGATCCGCAAAACCTGCGCATAAACGTGAAGTGTCGCTTCATTCATGGATTTGGTTGGCTTACGTGCGGGCTGCACTGATTCCATTGCTGATCGTCGAAATGGCGTTGTTGGGTGTCTATTGGTACACGCATGATTGGTCACGGCAAGAAAATATTGCCACCGTCAAAAGCTTGGCTGAAGATGAGTTATTGCGCATGGTTGAGAACCAAGCGGAATCGATCACCCAGCAACTCGCAGCCGTGTCTCAACTGACTGAACTGTTCCGTTTGGAAACCCAAGAAGCATTGGCTAAGCCTTTCGATCCTAAACTTGAAAACCCGTCCCGCTACGCGACTAGCCCCGAAGGAGTGTTATACACCAAACAAAAAGATGGAAAAGCGGCGGTTTACTATAGCGGAATCGTCAAGGTTGGCCAGAAGGAAGTCGAAAAAGTCGCCCGCAGCGCCCGCATTGATGCCACCATGCAACGCATCACCCGCGTCAATCCCTTGGCCGTTCAAGCTTATTTGAACACCCATGACTCGATGAACCGAATTTGGCCGTACATTGACGTGCTGACGCAGTACACACCCAAGATGGACATACCCTCTTTCAATTTCTATTACGAAGCGGACGCGGCGCATAACCCACAACGACGCACCGTTTGGACCGATGCCTATCTTGACCCGGCGGGCCAAGGTTGGATGGTGTCATCAATCTCACCGGTTTATAACGGCGATTTCTTGGAAGGTGTGGTTGGGCTGGATATCACCTTGGATGCCATCATTAAGCAAGTCTTGGCACTGCCTATTCCTTGGCAAGGTTTCGCGGTGTTAGTGAGCAAGGAAGGTGTGTTGTTGGCTCTACCGAAGAAGGGTGAAGCTGTACTTGGCTTGAAGGAATTATTGACGCATGACTACACTGAAGCCATACGCCAAGAGCAGTTCAAGCCAGACGAATTCAACATATTTCGCCGACAGGACATGAGCATACTCGCTGAAAAAGAACAAGGCATCGCGCCTATCAACTTTGCAGAACCCTTTCTAGTTGCATGGAAAACCTTGCCCGCCACGGGATGGCGACTGGTGGTGTTTGCCCCAGAAAACGAGATTTTCAAACCTGCCCGAGAATTGGCAGATCGCCTAAAACAAGTTGGCTGGTGGCTGCTGGCTGGCCTAGTGTTGTTCTATTTGATTTTTTTCTTGTTCCTTTACTGGCGAGCTTCGTGCATCAGTAGGGAGATTGCCGACCCATTGATGGGCATTGAAGAAATGGCAAAACGCATCGGAGAGGGCGATTTTGCCCCCGAACCCCCACAATTCCGGGTGCATGAGTTTCAGAGAACCGTTCAACAAATGCTGTTGACGGGGGAAAAGCTTGGCACTACGGAGCAACAATTGCGTGAGGCAAGCCAGCAAGCCGAAAAGGCAAACCGAGCCAAGAGCGAGTTCCTTGCCAACATGTCACATGAGATTCGCACCCCTATGAATGGCATTATTGGCCTGTCACAATTGGCTTTGAATCAATATGTCACCCCAGAAATCCGAGATTACTTGGATAAAATCTTGGCTTCGTCACAAAACCTGATGGGCATCCTTAACGACATATTGGATATTTCCAAGATCGAGGCCGGTCACATGGCCTTGGAAATTGCACCGTTTGAACTGAGCATGGTGTTGAGCGCACTCCGCAGCCTGTTTGAAGAGCCTACCCGCAGCAAGGGCTTGGATTTCCAGATTAAAGCCGACAGTGATATTCCGCAACGGCTAGACGGAGATGCCCTGCGCTTGCGGCAAATCCTCGCCAATCTGATTGGCAATGCCATCAAATTCACCGAACATGGCAGTGTCAGCTTGCAGGTCTCGTTGACAAAACGCGAAGAGTCAAAAGCCTTTTTACATTTCAGCGTGACTGACACCGGAATTGGGATCACCGAAGAAGACCGGGGGAAACTGTTCAAACCGTTCAGCCAAGTGGACGGTAGCATCACCCGGCGCTTTGGCGGAACCGGCCTGGGCTTGGCCATCAGCCATAACTTGTTGAAATTGATGGGTGGCAGCTTCACCGTCATCAGTCAGCCGGGTCAGGGTAGCCAATTCGACTTTGAGTTGTGTTTGGACATTACCCCGGACCAATACTTGCCCGCTTCAACGCCGCAAGCACGTAGCCCCAAAGCGGGCAATCTGCAGCAAACCCTTGCCGAGAAAGCCATCCACCTTGCCGGAGCCCGCATCCTAGTTGCGGAAGATAATCTGGTGAACCAACAAGTCGCCAAGAAGTTTCTGCAACTTTCGGGCTTGGAAGTGGATATAGTCTCAAATGGGGAGATGGCACTCGCCATTCTTGAACTGCACGATTTTGATGCCATACTAATGGATGTGCATATGCCCATTATGGACGGGATGGAAGCCACGCGCCGCATACGGGCCAACCCTCGTTTTGCTGATTTACCTATCATCGCTTTGTCAGCCGGGGTGACCTTGGAAGAAAGGTCAAACTGCCTCGCATCAGGCATGAACGACTTCTGCGGCAAACCCTTCACCCCCGACCAACTAATCAAGATACTCGGCAAATGGATCAAGCGCTAACTAAGTTTTCCGGGCATGATTTCCCGAAAATCTTCAATCGCCTTGAATTCGGTGATTTGACGGACAGGCCGCGTCGAATCATGCTTGCGAACCGCCACCAGATGCCGGATGCCGAAAGAACGGGCGGAACGCAATACGGGCAGGCTGTCGTCCACCAGCAAGGTATGTTCGGAGTTGAACGGCTGCAATGCATTCAATCCACTCCAAAAATTTGAGTCTTCCTTAGGTTTGCCAAGATCATGAGAACTGACAATCGAATCAAAAAAAACATGCAAACGCGTTTTCTCCATTTTAATGCCCAGACTCAACCGATGGGCATTGGTCACCAGCACCAGACGCTTGCCAATGGCACGGACGGCGTCAAGAAATTCGGTGACATGCGGCAACACCGCAATCAATTCGGAGATTTCTTGCTTCATGGCGGGTATGTCCAAGTCGAGCTGTTCACTCCAGTAATCCAGACAATACCATTCGAGCTTCCCCTCCATGGCTCTGAACTTCGGCAACAGCAATCTTTTGGCCTCTTCTTCCGACAAGCCATTGCGTTCAGCATAGCGTTGCGGAACGAATTCTAGCCAAAATCGGTTATCGAAATTAAGGTCCAATAAGGTTCCGTCCATATCAAGAAACACGTTATCAATGTCATCCCAATCGATCATGAGTTAATATTACTTTCGATGTTCGTTAAACCCGACCACTCCACTCAATAGCATTAGAGTCAGATGAGCAGTAGCCAAGGAAATTTTTCCACCCCCATTATGAAGGCACCTTCCCGTTTTTTGGAAGCCGTGTTGGCCTTGGCTATCAAAACAGGCGATAAAGTTCTTGAAATATATCATTCAAACTTCCGCGTAGGGCAACTTCCAGACCAATCCCCGCTGACCGCTGCGAACTTAGTATCCCACCATTTGCTGACAGAGGCACTATTCGCCCTTAACGGTGGCTTCCCCGTGCTGTCGCAATTATCCTCCATGCCGCCGTTTGAGGAGCGCAGGGAATGGGAAACTTATTGGTTGATTGGCCCACTGGACGGAACCTTGGAATTCACCCGGCACATCGGTGAATTTACCATCAACATCGCCCTGATACACCAACACAAACCCGTATTGGGGGTAGTCTATGCGCCAGCACTGCAAATCTGCTATTTTGCCGCCGAAGGCTGTGGGGCGTTCAAAAAGCTTGGCGAGGACGATCCACAGGAAATTCATGTGCGCATGCAAGCGCCAAATCAACCCGATGTCGTAGGCAGCCGCTTCCACCCCAATCTTGGAATGGAGGTTTACCTAAAACAACTGGGCGAGCACCATTTTAACCCACTGGGCAGTTCCTTGAAATTCTGCCAAGTGGCGACAGGTGAAGCCGATCTCTATCCCCGCATGGGGATTACCTGTGAATGGGATACGGCTGCTGCCCAATGCATCGTCGAAACCGCAGGTGGGGCAATCACCGATTTGCAAGGCAGACCATTGATCTATAATGCCAAATCTTCCTTAGTGAACCCCTTCTTCCTAGCCTTCGGAGACAAGGCCAGAGACTGGACTCGCTTTGCGAAAGGCATCACTGGATCGCCAAGTTCCGCGCCGCCGCCGCCAAGCCCTCTGCTGAAGGCCGTGATTAACTTAGTCATTGAGGCCGGAAACAGGGTACTGGCAATTCACTCCTCGAATGTTCGAGTGGGTACAAAAGCTGATGGATCACCGTTTACCGCCGCCGATTTGGTCTCCCATCATTATCTCACTGAAAGGCTGGAGACCTTGCAAGGGCATTTGCCGGTGTTGTCCGGTGAATCCCATGACGTTCCTTTTGAGGAACGCAGCTTGTGGGAAGATTATTGGCTGATCGATCCTTTGAACGGTGTCGAGGAGTTTATCAAGGGCAATGGTGAATTTACTATCAATGTTGCATTGATCCATCGCAACAAACCAGTGTTGGGGGTAGTCTATGCGCCATCATTGCGAACTTGCTTTTTTTCTGCCGAAGGATGCGGTGTTTTCAAACGTATAGGCGAAGATCCCGCAACGGAAATACGTCCCAAAGCGCTCTCGCAGCTTAGGCCCGTCGTGCTAATCAGTAACCCGGAATCGAACCCCGATTTGACATCTTACTTGAATCACTTGGATGAGCATGAACTCGTTTGTTGCGGGAGTTCGCTGAAGTTTTGCAAAATTGCCGAAGGCGAGGCCGACCTTTACGCTTGCCTGACATCCTCCTACGAATGGGAGACGGCAGCGGCACAATACATTGTCGAAGCCGTCGGCGGCAAGGTCGAGGACCAACGCGGCGAGCCTTTGCTTTACAATACCAAAGCGTCGCTGCTCAATCCTTATTTTGTCGTGAGTACCGACACATCGCGGGACAGGAAGCTGCTTGGCTTCAACGTGCAGACTTTACAAAAGCTCTTAGCTGCTTGAAGTAATTCAACCTTACATGTTTCGCTATTGACTGAACAAGCATTTACGAGTAGTTTTAGCAGTTTAATTGATTCAATTGTTTACATTTCGGTGGGCGTTCAACAACGCCCCACACATAATTAGAGGGTAATTAAAGTGGAGCTCAGCGGTGGGGAAATTTTAGTCCAATGCCTGATCGACGAGGGCGTTGAATACATATTCGGCTATCCAGGCGGTGCGGTTTTGCACATTTATGATGCCTTGTTCAAACAAGACAAGGTCAAGCATATCTTGGTGCGCCATGAACAAGGTGCGACCCATGCGGCGGACGGGTATGCCCGTTCATCGGGTAAGCCTGGCGTCGTGTTAGTGACCTCGGGTCCCGGCGCGACCAATGCCGTCACTGGCATAGCCACCGCATACATGGACTCAATACCCATGGTCATACTCAGTGGTCAAGTACCCATGGCGGTGATTGGGAGCGATGCCTTCCAAGAAGCCGACATCTCCGGTATCACCCGGCCCTGCGTGAAACACAATTTCTTGGTCAAAGATGTCACCAAACTGGCATCAACGATCAAAAAGGCATTTTACATTGCCACCACGGGCAGGCCAGGCCCGGTGTTGGTCGATATTCCCAAAAACTTGACCGACCCTAGAGTCAAGATTCCCTATGAATATCCCAAGACCATGAGCTTGCGCTCCTACAACCCGCATGTCAAAGGCCATCGCTGGCAGATGAAAAAAGCCGTCGATTGCCTGCTTGAAGCCAAACGCCCGATGATTTACACGGGCGGCGGGATTATCTTGGGCGAAGCCTCAGCCGAACTGACCGAACTGACCAAACTGTTAGGCTATCCGATCACCAACACCCTCATGGGTTTAGGCGCATATCCCGGCACTGACAAGCAGTTCGTCGGCATGTTGGGGATGCACGGAACCTATGAAGCCAATATGGCAATGCACGATTGCGATGTGCTGTTTGCCGCCGGGGCGCGATTCGATGACCGCATCACGGGTATCATCGCCGAATTTTGCCCCCATGCCAAAATCATCCACATTGATGTGGACCCGTCTTCGATTTCCAAAAACGTCAGGGTTGACATACCCGTTGTCGGCGAATTGAGGCCCGTTCTGACAGAAATGATTGAACTGGTCAAATCCAGCGACAGGAAACCAGACCCGGTCGCCTTGGCCGAATGGTGGAAGCAAATTGACGGTTGGCGCTCACTCGACAGCCTAGGCTTTGACCGCAACGCCGATGTCATCAAACCGCAATACGTAGTCGAACAGTTGTGGGAAATGACCCACGGCGATGCCTATATAACCTCCGATGTGGGCCAGCACCAGATGTTCGCGGCCCAATTTTATAAATTCGACAAACCGCGCCGTTGGATCAACTCCGGCGGTTTGGGTACGATGGGCTTCGGCATGCCGGCCGCCATCGGCACCAAGCTCGCATTTCCCGATGCGGATGTCTATTGCATCACGGGTGAAGCCAGCATTCAGATGTGCATACAGGAATTGGCGACGGCCCGTCAGTATCGTACCGCGATCAAGATTGTCAATCTGAACAATGGCTACATGGGCATGGTCAGGCAGTGGCAGGAATTCAGCTATGATAGCCGCTATTCGCAAACTTACTTGGAAGCATTGCCGGATTTCGTCAAACTGGCGGAAAGTTATGGTCATTTGGGTTTGCGTATCGACAAGAAGGCTGATGTGCGAGCCGCGTTGGAGGAAGCCCAAAAACAAAAAGACCGGACGATTTTCCTTGACTTCCACATCGACCCGACCGAAAACGTCTACCCCATGATTGAAGCCGGCAAAGCACACAATGATATGCGTCTGGCCCCCGGCGTGAACCCTGACGCGGAGCTTGCCTAAACATGAGTCACATAATCTCCATTTTGATTGAAAATGAATCGGGCGCTTTGGCGCGTGTGGCTGGCTTGTTCTCCGCCCGTGGCTACAACATCGAATCCCTGACCGTGGCCCCGACCCAAGACCCCACGCTATCGCGCATGACCTTGGTGACAACCGGAAACCCGGAAATAATCGAACAGATTACCAAGCAACTGAACAAGTTGATTGACGTGGTTAAGCTGATTGACATTTCCGAGTCCACCCACATCGAGCGTGAGTTGATGATGGTGAAAGCCCGTGCGATCAACGGGGGTCGCGAGGAAATCATGCGCCTGACTGAAATCTTCCGGGGCAACATCCTCGATGTGACACCCACCACGTACATCATCGAAATCACTGGCGAAAAATCCAAGCTGGATGCCTTCTTGAACACCGTGGGCGAGGACAACATCATCGAAGTCGTCCGCTCCGGCACGACCGGCATCTTGCGAGGTGATCGCGGGTTGATGGTTTAATTCGCTGTAAATAAACCCTCTCCCTTCGGGGGAGGGTTTAGATGAAGGTAGCCTATCATCCTGCTTGGTCGGCAATAATCCTTACTCTGACATTACCCAAGGTGACATTATGGAATGGGCCGAGGTTTGCATTGATCCCAATCTGAAAGGTCTACCCTACAAGATAGAACTCGACCAGTGGGGGCAAATCGTCATGAGTCCAGCCACCGTTCACCATGTATTATTGCAAAATGCCATCGCCGACTTGCTCAAAGCACTCTCTTCGAATGGCAAAGCCCTGCTGAAACTCCCCATCCAAACCGCCGAAAACGTCAAAGTCCCTGACGTGGTTTGGCTATCACCTGAGCGTTACGAACTCATCAAACACAGTGCCGTCAGTCCCATGGCGCCAGAAATCTGCATCGAAGTCCAATCCCCCGGCAATACCCTTGCCCAAATGATGCACAAAAAAGATTTATTCTTGGCTGCGGGGGCTAAGGAGTTTTGGCTGTGCGATGACAGTGGTAAATTGTCGTTTTATGAAGCCAATGGGGTTATTGAAAATTCGCGGTTGGTGCAAGAAATGCCGATACCTTGTAATATTTTGTTGGATTAAATAAAAGTAACAAAAATGACTGAAGAACAAAGAAAAACCCTTATGAAGTGGAGGGCACGCTTCAAACGAGCACAAGTGGCACACGCTTACTCTGCACTATTTTATTCACGACTAAATGTTACAGTTGGATCATTGTTAATTTTGCTGACAATAGCCTCCAGCACACTTACTTTCGCGAAATTACCATCTTATTAATGGTTACCTACTGTTGTTGCCCTTTTAGTAACTGTACTTGCAACATTTCAGACAGGTTTTAATTTCTCCAAAAAATCGGTTGACCATAAAATCATTTCTACTCGTTTTGGCTCACTAAAAAAGGAAATCGAATGGTTTTTGGAGTTCAAATCGAATAATCTAATCGAAGATATTGAGTCGTTTATATTAGATATAATAAAGGGAGATTCTAGATTGACCGAAGACTCTCCACACGCTTTAGAGTTTTCTTGGAAAGAAGCAAACGTAGATACTATAAAAGAAAATGATCGATACAGCTTTAGGACACGTACATAATATTTTATCAATTAATTATCATAATAACAGTGTAATCAACCTCTGCAACCCTTAGTGTGGACACCATATTAGTGGAAGTTGAAACGAAACGGGTGAAAGGTGAAAATTGAATAATCATGAAACCCCATCTCCTTCCTGCCAACGAACTTGCATTTTTGATCGTTCCCACGCTCCGCGCTCATCGTTATACACAAGTGTTGGAGACCCGTCATTCCGGCATGGACTGCCGGAATCCAGTCACAGGGAGGTGAATCTGCGGGTTGGTGTGCATCTTGAATCAAACACTTACATAACGTCGAGTTACCTTCCATGGCTCTGGATTCCTGCATCCCTGCTGGAATGACGGGGCATTTCCGGCTTGGCGAGGCTTGTGTATAACGACGAGCGCAGAGCATGGGAGCGATCAACAACCCACACCCAAATGCAAATTGAAAGCCCACCCTGGTGCGGGGGCGATTGAAATTGATTCCGTGACCCGTTTGGATGGCATTCCGCCCGAGGCTTGGCAATACCGGCTCGGCAACCGCTCGGCGCTGGAATGGGTATTGGAGGAATACCGCGAGAAAACTCCGAAAGACCCGACCATCCGCGAAAAATTTAATTTGTACCGCTTCGCCGACCATAAGGAAGCCGTGATTCGTTTACTGGGCCAAGTCTGCCAAGTCAGCGTTGAAACCGTTGCCATCACTGAAGCGATGCGCAAAACTGGCGAGGCATGATTGTTATAATTATTTGGCTGGTTTCCAAGCTCTGATGTCTCACTTATTTATTGAAGGCAAAACCAATGATCCACGAATATATCCAAGCAGCCCTAGACTTGGCACATTACGAAATGATTGAAGACGAAGAGCCTTTTTACGGCGAAATTGGCATTCTACAAGGCGTTTGGGCGACGGGAAAGACACTGGAGGAGTGTAGACGAAATTTGGCCGAGACCATTGAAGGCTGG
>CAIOOA010000220.1 GCA_903859815.1 uncultured Methylococcaceae bacterium
CAAAACGGCGTGAGCACGCATCCGAGGCGCATGGCAGGGATGGTTTTTGCGCATGGCTTCCAATGTCAGTTTCTCTTCGCCAGAAAGGTTTTTTACATGAAACATGTCGAATGATGAAGTTGTTTAAAACCTGGACATGTTCGCCGATTTTTCTGTTAAAAGAAATTTGGTCAGCTACTTATAGGCTAAAAATTCTCCTTGCGGGAGGCGACATCTATCCTGACACAGGGGGCTGCCCAAGACCGCAAATCATCACCCGAAATACAACGCCGAATGCAGGAAGTAAAGGTCATGCGACTGGCAAGCCCAAAAGTGCCAACGCAAAAGCTAGCTGAAACGCCTTATTTGTTTGGGGAATCAAGGCAAACTAATAAGCCCTATCTTCTGCTACCAAGACATTCCTCAGAAAACCGCAGATTTTTACCTCTTGGTTATTTCACCGATGAAGTAATTTGCGGTGATGCAAACATTATGCTACTTGATGCCAGCCTATATCACTTTGGCATCCTTTGCTCAACCTTTCATAATGCTTGGATGCGTACCGTTTGCGGTAGGATAAAAAGCGATTACCGCTATTCCAACACCATCGTCTACAACAACTTCCCTTGGCCTGACACACCTAGCGATAAACAACAAGCTATCATTGAAAAGGCGGCTCAATCCATCCTAGATGCCCGGAAAGCCGAAGAACTACGCTGTGCAAAACAAGGCCAAGCCTGTTCCTTGGCGACCTTGTACGCCCCCGACAACCTACCAGCCGACCTGCTGAAAGCCCATCAAGCCTTGGATAAAGCCGTCGATGCCGCTTATGGTTACAAAGGCAGCAAGGATGATGCTGCACGGGTGGCTTTTCTATTTGGCTTGTATCAACAACTGGTTGAGGCGCAAGGGCAAGCGAGCTTAGATGAAATCAACCCGCCTACTACAGAAATTTCCATCAAACCTAAACGAACCAAAAAATCCAAAGCATGAAAGCCGAGCGGTTGCTATTTCTTCAAGGCGGGTTATGTTTCTACTGTAGGCGCAAGCTGAACCCCAAGCAAGCCACGCTGGATCATGTCATACCCGGCTCCATGGGCGGCAAGGGTGATGAGACTAATCTTGTGGCCTGTTGCCGTTCGATCAACGCTCTGTTCGCCAATCTATCGCCAAAGCGGAAAATGGAAACCCTGCTGTCTTGGCGAGGGCGCATTCCCTGCCCTGAGAAAACAAACCAGACCGGGGTTATTGTCAGTGTGATAAAGCCAAATAGCCTAACAAGTCATGGGGGGAATAATGGTTAATACCAATGTATTCAAAGCTATCAATAATAACTCAATCCAAGGGGAATATTTATGAGCGGTCGAGATTATACGGGTGCTGGATTTCGTCCGCATTCAAGCTATAAGACAGTATTAATTCGTTGTATCAGCAACGAAAAAGGATTGACTCTTGCTGATGGAAGCCCACTTCCAGAGATTAAAAAAGGCGCAACTTGCCAACTTCGAGTACCTGTTTGGGCAATTAAAGATAAAAAATTTGCCGCAACAGTGGATGCACAAAAAACAATAGAGGTCTTGCCGACTGGCACTTTATTATTGGCAGCGATGAACTGTGATAAGACTAATGTACCACCAGTACGCGAAATAAATTTGCGTAGAGGTATCGACTTGGGCGATCCAGCATTGGCTATATCGGGACAGGATTATCACTATTTACTCGCAATGAAGCAAAAAGCCAACTTGTTATCCTCAGAAACACCCATAGAATATACAGGCTTGGCTGAAATACTTATCCTAAGTCCACTACGACTTAAGCTTAGGGGAGATAAACCAGCGATATTTGAACCTTGCCCCTGTGGCATCCCTTATCTGAATATCACGACACCCAGCCTTAACAATGCGTACACCAAGCTATCTGAATATTTTGAACGCCATAGGCTAACGCATGTAGGCAATGTCTTTGAACGTGTATATTTCAACACGGGTTCCGACTGGCTCAAATTGGACCGAATTCGTGACGGTAGGTCATGATTTTTGTATAGGGGCGTAACCGGAAATAAAAGACATGCAACATGGGCAACCAAAAACGCACAAAGCTTCAACAGAACCCCTTACCGACAGTATTGCGCCAAAGGCGTTACCGGGAAACACTTAAAGAAAGCGGGGCGCACCGCATAGAGTTCTGGGCTAAACCAGAGCTTTTTGAGCGGCTATGGCCCACAATCAGGCGTTTTGGTGGAACCAAGCCACAACCGGGACATGCGCTCAAAGAATGGCTGGAATCGGTTTTCACGCCGGATTCTTGAAATTGCATACTCGGCAAGATTCCTCAAACTTTTTTGCACAATTTAAAGCACAAAATCCATTCATGCCATTGGGCAGCAAGGGCAAATTACTCTGGCAAGGCGTAACCGGAATTATCCGAGTCCATATGTGTGAAAAAAACTCCCAATTTGAAAGTTAACTTTGTTGACAAATTTTACTGCGAGAACGTATTTTTTTCGGTGCGCAAAATTACAAAAAGTTACTTATATATGAATATCAATTACTTGAAAAGTTTTTATTTTACCGTTGGACTGTCATTATTGAAGGTTTTGTTGCAACTTTGACAATAAAAAAATGGAAAGGCCGATTTTGTGTCAAAAAAAAGGAAAGCTGGAAATGCAACCATCTAAGCGCAAAATTCAACAACTCCGACAGAAAATCACGCTCTCGATCTTGATGATGTGGGCGCATACTGACACGAAAAGTGCCAACTACATAGTGGATTTTTCGACCGCAACCTAAGCCAAGAACCCCCCGCATTTTTTTCAAGTGCTTACACTGTGCTTACATGAAAAAAGGCTTGCCGATTTATCATCGCGCAAGCCTTTGAAATATTTGGTGCCCAGGGGCGGAATCGAACCACCGACACGGGGATTTTCAGTCCCCTGCTCTACCAACTGAGCTACCTGGGCGCTCATGTCTAAACAATGCGTATTAAACAAGTTTTGTCGGGTTTCGTCAAGCCTGTAATTCTATTGACATCAAAAATAGTTCGAGGTGATTGACGGGCATTGCACAGCGGACTAGGATTAGTGCGTCACGATTGGGTTCGCTGAGGGTTGAAATCGTCCTCTCCGTTCCAAGGTGCTACTTTAAACAACAACAACATGCCGGGAATAGTTGCAAAAAAACATAGCCAGAAGAAGCGAACCCAACCCAAGCCATCGACGTGGAATTGCAACAGGGACCCGAATTTTAGGTCACCGCCCTCTACCAAAAATCCGGTGAACGCATTCACCACGGTTCTTGGGGTGGCGGCTAGGCTGGAAAACAAAGCGAATTGTGTGGCGGTATAGGAAGGATGGGTGGTACTGGCTTGAAAGGCCACAAACGCCGCAGTCCCCAAGCCCACGCCGAAGGCTTCAGCGCCGATGATCGCAGCGAGATTGATGAGGTTGTGGTCGGCATTGACCAACCAAGCAAAACCCAAGATCACCAAGGCTTGCAAAACTCCGAATATCCAAAGGGATTTGGAAATGCCTAGATAAACCATCCATAGCCCCCCGACGATGCCGCCAAGCACACTTAACCAAAGGCCGGCGTTTTTTGCCACCAAGCCGATTTCAGTCTTGCTGTAACCCATGTCTAGGTAAAACGGGGTCACCAAGGCCGTAGCCATGCTATCGCCGAGCTTATAGAAAAAGATGAAGGCCAAAACCGCCAGAGCATTAGCCCAACCTTTTCGCCCAATGAATTCCCGGAATGGTTCGACCACGGCGCTACGCAGGGTTTTCGGCGCAGCTTTGGAATATTCTGGCTCCGTGACCAATAAGGTCATGATGAGCCCCGGCAGCATGAACAAGGCCGTCAACCAATAAACGGCGCTCCAAGGCAAAAAATCGGCCAAAATCAAGGATAGCGAACCGGGTATCAGGCTGGCTATTTTGTAGGCGTTGACGTGGACGACATTGCCTAAGCCCATTTCTTCGTCTCGCAATATTTCCCGCCGGTAGGCATCAATGGCAATATCTTGCGAGGCCGAAAAAAAGGCTACAGCCAACGCCAGCCAAGGAATGATGCTTAAGTCCGGCTTAGGCACCAGCCAGCCGAACATGGGAATGAGTGCCAGCAATGCCAATTGGGTCACTACCATCCAAGTCCGGCGGCGGCCTAATGGAAGCAACCCATAACGGTCGCACAATGGGGACCAGAGAAATTTCCAAATATAGGGCAATTGCACCAAGGCCATCAAGCCGATGGATTTTAGGTCGACGCCGCCATCGCGTAACCAAGCAGGAAGCAAGCTGACCAGCAAATATAGCGGCAGGCCGGAAGTGAATCCAGTCCCGACGCAAATCAACATGCGTCGGTTGAAGAGCGACTCACGCAGGGAATGGGTAGTCATAATCAATGGTCAATGGGGCATGGTCGGAAAAGCGTTCGTCCTTATAAATAGACGCCGCACGAATGGTGGAGAGCAGATTGTAGCTTACAATGTGATAATCGATGCGCCAACCCACGTTTTTGGCCCAAGCTTGTCCGCGATTGGACCACCATGTGTATTGATCGGCTTCTTGGCAGACCGCCCGGAAAGCATCCGCCCAATACCCTGATGCAAAGACTTCATCCAGCCAAGCCCGTTCTTCCGGCAGGAAGCCAGAGTTTTTCTGGTTTGATCTCCAGTTTTTCAGGTCTATGTTCTTATGGGCGATGTTCCAGTCGCCGCAGAGGACATAATGACGCCCAGTTTGGGCGCATTCGTTTAAAAAGGGCGTGAATCGATCAAGAAAACTAAATTTGACCGCTTGCCGCTCTTCACTGGATGAGCCGGAGGGCAAATACAATGATACCACGCTTAAATTGCCAAAGCGTGCTTCCAAGTAACGGCCTTCTGCGTCCATGTCAGGCCAGCCTAAGCCTTGAACGATGGCATCGGGTTTGGACTTTGCATAAATGGCCACACCGCTGTAGCCTTTTTTTACGGCGTCCAAATAATAACATTGATAGCCCTCAGGCCGGTAAAGCGGGTCTTCGATTTGGCCTTCTTGCGCCTTAGTCTCTTGCAAGCAAACAACGTCGGCCTGTTGCAATGCCAGCCAATCAAAAAAACCTTTTCGTGCGGCAGAGCGTATGCCGTTGACATTGAGCGTAATGATGCGCATAGAGGAATACAGAATTTACGGTAGTTGCTATTGGATCAGCCTTTACTTCCAACCAATGGGTAGGGCAAGAGGAGCCTGACTTTAAGAAAAATTATTTTTTTCTTGCGAATGTCCTGTCTTTTCAGTAGCATTAGCTGTTTGTTTCCAACCGATGTTTGAGGGGAGAGCGCTTCCATGAAAGCGGGTATACATCCAAAATACGCCACCATAAAAGTCCATTGCAGTTGCGGCAATGTTTTTGAAACCAAATCGACCACTTGCAAGGATCTGCATGTCGAAGTTTGCTCTGCTTGCCATCCATTTTATACGGGCAAGCAAAGGCTTGTCGATACGGCAGGCCGTGTGGACAAATTCCGCAAGAAATACGGGAAGGCGGCGTAAGCGCAAAACACTTGGAGTGCCGGGCATCTGCTCGGCATCTAACTCCTTGTTCATTATCTTGACAGGGTTACGGCAATGCCGAGCGGATGCCCGACGCTCCCGCCAAAAAGCGATTCTCCATCCATCAAAGAATTGCTGAAAATGTCACATTGCCGTTTGCCCCCAATTGCGCAATGCATGAATCGCACATTTTTGTACAAGAAGCGGTAAATCGTATTCGTTCAGTGGAAAGCAAGCTATTCTGACTACTGAAGTTGTGAAGAATACTGCTAAATGAAACCACCCACTTCCGACCCTACTCTTCTGCCGATTGAATATTCCGGCCTCAAACGGCCCAAGCCTCAGTTAACGCTTAAAAATCCAGTTCAAATCTTGATGATAGGGCTGTTAATTTCTTTGATAAGCCTTTCGCCTGTCTACATTTTGATTAAATATTGGCGTTTGTGTCATGAGGATGAGACTTCAGTGGCCGTTATTGAACAAATCAAAATGAACGATAGGGGGTTGACCTGCAATGTCGCTTATACATTCAAAGCGCCAAGCAACAACGGTGGATTGATTGACTATCACTATTCAGGGAGTGTTTCATATAATTTATGCCAAAGTCTAACTATAGGACAAAACATCAATATACTCTATGTTAGATCAAATCCTAACTACTCGGTAATAATGTCCGAATTTGCCCCACCATTGGGGATAATGATTTTCGTGGGGGCTTTCGGGACATCCGGCATATTATTGATTGGCTTCAGTCTAAATGATCTGTCCAATTTACGGAAATTACGCAAAAGCGGCCAACAAGCCCAAGCAATCCTGTTTGATCACTGGCGTAGCCTGGATATATTCGCGAGTCGGGGTGACAGGTTAGTCTGTCTTTATTTTGTGGCTTACGCATTCAAAGTACCCACCCGCCAAGGACTGCGAATAATCACCAGCGCAGAAAAAAACAAAGTGGTTTATGAGAATTGTCGGATAGGTGACACCCTCACCGTTAGTTACTTGCCCGAAAAGCCAAGCAAAGTCTGTCGGTTAATGCCTTATAGTTTTAGCAGGCCGCTTCGCGAAGAAGATTTTTTGTCTAACTTCAATAAAGTAACCAATCACTTGCACAGGAACGGTGCGATCATCAGGAAACTTCTATTCCCTTTCAATAAGTATCCCTACCAGTGAATCTCGCCATGCCTAACTTCCTTGCGACAGGGCGTTAGGTTGGCTATCACTTCCAAGCTTCTGTCGGCCATATTCTTCCAGGGTCGCCGTCAGCATCGCAACATCCACACTAACCGGCAAAGTGGCTTTGCCAATCTGTTCCAGCAAGATCAGCCTAAGCTTGCCGTCCACATTTTTTTTATCCACCGCCATCAAGTCTAAAAACTGATCTGCATTCAATTCCACTGGCGGGGTGACAGGCAAATGGCAACGCTGTAGGATACGCTCAATTCGCAGCACATCGGCATCGGTGAGCCACCCTAAGCGGCGGGATAGGTCAGCCGCCTGGCACATGCCGATAGACACCGCTTCGCCATGCAGACAAACCCCGTAGCCCATCCCGGTTTCTATGGCATGGCCGAAAGTATGCCCTAGGTTCAAGGTGGCGCGTTCGCCGGTTTCACGCTCATCTGCCACCACCACCTCGGCTTTGTTGGCACAAGACCGCTCTATGGCGTAAATTAAGGCATCTGGAACCCTGTCAAGCAAAGCTTCTAGGTTCGCTTCTAGCCATAAAAAAAATTCCTCATCACGGATTAAGCCATATTTGACCACTTCCGCCAAGCCCGCGGAAAGCTCCCGGTCAGGCAAGGTGTTTAATACGGTGGTGTCCGCCAATACGCATTGGGGTTGGTAAAAGGCACCGATCATGTTCTTGCCCAAGGGATGGTTGACCGCCGTCTTGCCGCCTACGGAGGAATCCACTTGAGCCAGCAGGGTGGTGGGGATTTGCATGAAGGGTACGCCACGCTGATAACAGGCCGCCGCAAAACCGGCCAAATCGCCAATCACTCCGCCGCCGAGCGCGATGACCGTCGCGTTGCGGCTGAATTTACGGCCTAGCAGTTCGTCGAAAACCAACATGGCAGAATCCATGGATTTGTAGGACTCCCCATCGGGCAGGATGACCGTGGAAACTTGTTTTCCCTGCAAGTTGGCCAGAACCCTATCCAAATACAAAGGCGCGACGGTCGTGTTGGAGACAACCATGACTTGCCTAGACTGGATATGCCGGTCAAACAATTCGGCCTTATCAATTAGATTATTGCCAATGTAGATGGGATAACTGCGTTCTCCAAGGTTTACATTAAGCGTTTTCATCAGGCGTTACCCAAACGATTGAAGGCTTTAAGAATATGCCGAACAGAACTGCGGCTGGATAATTCGCCAGTATCGACAATCAAATCCGCTATGGCATGGTAGATTGGGTCACGGGCATTGAGGAGTTCCTCCAAGCGGGCGCGGGGGTTCTCCGTTTTCAACAAGGGCCGGTTGACATCCCATTGGGTGCGTTCAAGTTGTTTGTCAACCGCGCATTGCAAGTAAACGACAAACCCGCGCTTACGCAAGACTTCTTGATTTTCGGGGAGAATGACTGAACCACCCCCGGTGGCGAGAACAATAGGGCTCATCAAGGTCAAATCGGCCAAGGTTTCGGCCTCGCGCCTGCGGAAGCCTGACTCCCCCTCATATTCAAATATCATCGGGATGGTGACCCCGGTCCGTAGCTCAATTTCTTTGTCGCTATCCAAAAACTCAACGCCCAAAGTTTTAGCCAACAGTTTGCCTATGGTCGTCTTGCCAGCCCCCATGGGTCCGACAAGGAAGATGTTACCGTTGAATTTCATGATCCTAGGCAAGATTCCTTAAAGTTGTCCCAAATTCTGTTTGAGAATCTTGGGGGTGATGAAAATCAGCAATTCTTTTTTCTCATCCACCAACTGATTTCGCCTAAACATAAACCCAATACCGGGCAGATCACCGAAAAAGGGCACCTTGTCAGTCGTATTGCTTTTAGTCCCCTCATAAACCCCGCCAAGCACCACGGTTTCACCGTTGACCACTTGCACCGTGGTATCGATCTGGCGCTTGTCTAGGGCTGGGTTTCCGTTAAACACTTGACCATTTTGGCTGTCTTTTTTAATCATCAGCTCCATGCGGATGTTATCGTCCGGGGTGATATGGGGCGTGACATTCAATTCCAACACGACATCCTTGTAGGTGATGGTGGCCACCGTGGTGGCGGTGCTGCCCGACGACACCGGGATTTGGGTACCCTGTTTGACAATGGCTTTGGTCTGGTCAGTTGTGACCACACGAGGGTTGGAAACAATTTCAATTCTGCCTTCTTTTTGTGCGGCGGACAATTCCAAATCCAGCAAATAATCGCCCACTTTCAACACAGTCGCACCGACTACGCCGCCTGGCCCAGCCAATCCGGTCATGCCCATGTCCGACAGGGCATCGCCACTGGCAAAAAAACCACTTTCAGGGACTGATCGAATAAAACCACCTTCGAGATCAGGACGGGCAGCAATGACATGGTTGACCGCAAATCGGCTGCCCAACTCCCTGGCAAAGTTATTATTGGCAATGACCACGCGGGATTCCACCAACACTTGGCGGATTGAAATATCCAACTGCTTGATTAAGTCCCTAATACGCTCAATGTTTTTGCTAGTGTCCTTGACGATCAATTGGTTGGTCCTTGGGTCAACCGTGACATTACCCCTTGCGGAAAGAATCGACTGGCTGACATCAAAACTGGTGGTTGTTGATAGAGTTGAACCTCCACCGATGCTGGATTGCTGCCCAGACATTTGACCCGATTTTTCTGCCGTTGACAACAAAACCTTTTTGATTTCCTCGGCATTGGTGTAGTTGATCTGTATGATCTCAGTCTTTAGAGGTTCAAGTTCCTCCACCACTCGTTGCTGCTCCAGTTCTTCTTTGTTTTGCTTGTTCAATTCGTCCAATGGCAAGATTTGAATAATATTCCCTTCTTGGCGTTTGCCTAGGTTCTTCGCTTTCAAGACGAGGTCCAGCGCCTGATCCCAAGGCACGTCATTCAATCTCAGCGTGACATTGCCTGCCACTGTGTCGCTGGCGACAATGTTGAGGTTGGTGAAGTCGCCCAGAATCTGCAACACCGAGCGCACGGGTATGTCTTGGAAATTGAGGGATAGCTTTTCGCCATCGAAGGAGAAGGATTTCTTTTTGTTTTCCTCCACCTCAAACCGGCTCAGCGGACGAAATTCAACGGTTAACATATTTTCCGACTGGTAAGAGGAATATTCAAATTCCTGCCCACTGACGGGGATAATGACCAATTTCGCCCCAGAGGCATCCTCCATGGAATCAATAAATTGAACCGGCGTGGCAAAGTCCGTGACATCCAGCCTACGCGCCAAATTTGGCGGCAAGCTTGCGCGTGGAAAGCCGACAATGACTTTGGTGCCTTCCTCGCGCGTGTCCGCAATCATCCTTGGGTTGGAAAGGGAGACCAAAATCCTGCCCACGCCTTTTTCCCCCCGGCGAAAATCGACATTGGTAATCGCTTGCCCCATTGGATAGGCGTCCGCCATGGGTCGTTGGGAAACCCGGCTTGGAAATGATGGCGTAGAAATGGGAGGGGGGGCTTTCCTCATTGGCTCGGCAGCCGCCCCCCATGAGTTCCCTTTTTGCAGCACGACAAAGATTAGATTACCCTCAACTCTGGTCGTGTAGGGGCTTGCTTCGGTCAAATTGATCACGACACGGGTGCGGTCTGCCACGGCGATGGCTTGAATGCTTTCGGCTCCGCCCACATTAACGGGAAATTGTTTCTTGTCCAATGCATTGCTGACACCGGGCAGGTCCAAAGCGATGCGAGCAGGATTGTCAGTATGGAAAACCCGAGGCGAAAACGCCGGGCCACTTAGGGTTAATTGAACTTGAAGATTGTCACCCGGCAGGGTAGTGAAATCCAAAGCAAGCAACTCTAGGGGCTGGGCGAAAGCCAACGGAAACCTAAAGAAAACCAACAGCATAACCCCATAAAACCAAATATTGCATCGCTTGGGGATATAATGCCTAAACATAGGCATTTCCATTGTTTTTTTCATTTTTTGCCACCACTCGTGTCACCTAATTCCAAAGAGGCTTTGCGTTCGCGCCATCCCCCAGGACTGTCGGGTATGATTTCAAGCAATTCAATTTGTCCGTCCTTGATGCGGATGATTTTACCAAAGTTGCGGCCGATGAAATTGCCAACGCGCACACGGTGTATGGTTCCATCGGTCGCCCTGACCAAACCCCATAATTGACCTTGTTGGTTAATCGTTCCCACCATGCGCAATGTATCGAGTTCGTAAGACTCAAGTTCCTCCTTGGCCCTAGCCGTGTCAGGCCGTATACCGTTGTCACCCTTGGACTCCTCGGTAATTTCACTTCTATCGGTTTGCATGAACGGATCGCGTATATCTTCGGGTTTGAACAAAAAAGGCTCCACAGTTTTAATTTCTGGCAAGGGTTCGACGGCACCTTTTTGCTTCTTCTTCACGCCATCTACCCATTCATGCAGATCATTCATATTATTGTCACCGCACGCTGTCAGTGTAACGGCTAAGAAGGCAATGGCAAAATGCTTATGATAGGTTCGTTTGAATGGATAATTCAAATATTTGTGCATGGGCTACTGCCTCCTGGCTTTTTTCTCGGGATTCGCCGTGGAACTCGCATCATCCAAATAACGGTAAGTCTTGACGAGCGCATCCATGGACAATGGCTTGTTTTTGCCACCAGCGGAGGCATCCTTGCGCGGAAGAATCTTGATGTTATGGATAGTCACGATCCTTGGCAATGCGGCCAAACCGCTGATAAACGAGCCAAACTCCATGTACGATCCCAACACTCTGATTTCAATTGGAAGTTCTGCGTAGAATTCCTTTTGGGTCTCGGCCCCAGGCTTGAACAGTTCAAATTCCAATCCGCTCGCCAAGCCAGTTTGAGAGACATCCACCAATAATTCGGGCACTTGCGTCTTGTCAGGCAATTGGCGCAATAGATCGCCAAAGGATTTTTCGATTTCTTCAAGCTGCTGCCTGTACTCTTCAAGATTGGCCGCCTTTTTTTGCTTGGTCTCGAAGGTTGCCTTCAACTCCTGCTCCTTGGCTTGCACGGCATTCAACTCGGCAAGTTGATCTTGGGTATCGAAATAATAAACCAAACCAACGACAATTCCACACAAAAGCAACACGGTGGCGGCTTTGATCGAGTTTGGCCATGAGCCAATATTGTTTATGTCTAGGCTGAGGTTGGACAGGTTCATGACGCGCCTTTCTTTTTGGCATCAGCCTTTTCAATTGATTGCTTCATTTGTAGTGTGAATTTACTCTGACGCTCTCTTTTGTTGTCCTTACTTTCGAGCCTAGTTTCAATGATGTTTAGAATAGGGTCTTTCAGCCATGCGGATGACTCTAGGTTGCGCATATAAGCCGAAACACGGGCGTTGGATTGCGCGACTCCATTCACGATCAAATTTTTATCCGCTTGGGTCAAATCAGACAAATAAACCCCTTCCGGTATGGTCCGTCCCAATTCGTCAAAAAGATGCACGATCTCGGGGCGGCTTGCCTGCAATTCTTGAATCACCTCCATTTTTGCCAGCAATCGCTTTTTCTTGACTTCTAAATCTTGGATTTCCTTGATCTTCTTTTCCAATGTGACGATCTCAGAATCAAGATAGCGGTTGCGTTCCGTTTGGTATTCCACTCTGGAGCTAATGTTCAAGTGCAAGAGCAACATCAACGCCAAAGTGAGGGCTATCCCAAACCCCATGGCTGCAATGAAGTCCTGCTGCTGCTGCTTGCGGAGTTCCGCTCGCCAAGGTAAAAGGTTAATGCGTGCCATTAGTCGAAACTCCTCATCGCCAACCCACAAGCCGTCAACATGGAGGAGGAATCATTGCTCAAGCTTTGTGGCTTCACCCTGCCCGACAGCGACATATTGAGGAAAGGATTGGCAATGATAGTGGGAATGCCAAGGGTTTGTTGGACAAAATGGTCAATGCCGGCAATCGATGCGCAGCCACCAGCGAGAAATAGATAATCAACACCCTTGTGGGAACTGGAGGATAGGAAAAATTGCAAGGCACGGCCTACTTGTTGCGCCAAGGCTTGTTTGAATGGATCAAGGACTTCTGGCAGGTAATTATCCGGCAAGCCGCCCACTTTTTTAGCCAACCCCGCTTCTTCGTAGGACAAACCATAACGGCGCTGGATTTCCTCAGTCAACTGCTTACCCCCAAAAGCCTGTTCACGGGTATAGATATGACGGTAATTGTGCAACACATTCAGCGTCGTCATGGTGGCGCCAATATCAGCAATGGCGACGGTCAATGCCGCACCACCATGCGGCAACTGGTCGGAAATTAATGGAAAAGCGTTCTCCAAGGCATAGGATTCAATATCGACAATTTCAGTCTTCAGCCCAGCCAGTTCCATTGCGGCTACGCGGTCTTCCACATTTTCCTTACGGGAAGCCACCAGCAAAACATCCACCATGTCCGGCTTTTTTTCATTCATGCCCTGAACTTCAAAGTCCAAGCTGACTTCATCCAATGGATAAGGAATGTATTGGTCGGCCTCCAATTCAATTTGCGCTTCCATCTCATCGTCGCTAAGATTGGCCGGCAAATTGATTAGCTTGGGTATGACCGAGGAAGCCGCCACCGCCACAGCGACATGCTTGAGTTTAGTGCCAGATTGAGCCACGACCGCCCTGACGCTGTTGCCAATGGCCTCAACGTTCACGATGGTTTTTTCCACAACCGCATCCTGCGGCAACGGAACCACACCAAAGCTTTCCACGCGGTAGCGGGAGTCGACTTTGCTCAATTCAAGCAACTTTATGGCAGCGGTGCTGATGTCGATGCCAAGCAATAGCGGTTTCTTATGTCTTAAAAAAAACATGTCTAAGTTCCTTGTACTTCCCCCAAAACGAAGACTGCCGGCGCCCCGTTGGCGACAACAATCGATGCCCGTCGATTAGACTTTCACGGGATTTAACCGTGACGCTGTAGTATATTATCATCGAAAGTTTACTATCGAAAAAAATAGGCTCGCAATGTACGCTATGGTACTTGCTGAGCAGACCAGCATCCACACCAACTAAAGAACAAACGAGTGGTTAGAACTAAGAATAAATCAAGCCAATCCAGACCTCTGCGAAGCCTTGCCCTCTTTTTATTCTATTTGTTTCTGGGCTTGGTGCTAGTCGGCGGAATTGGATCTTATGCCTTGTATCGTTACATTGAGCCGCAATTGCCAGACATAGATTCCTTGCTCGATGTTCGATATCAGATTCCAATGACTGTTTACAGCCGTGACGGCAAGTTGATCGGTCACTTCGGCGAAAAAAAACGAAGCCCGATGAATTATGCCGAAATTCCTCGATCAACGATACAGGCTTTCCTCGCGGCGGAAGACGACCGTTTTTTCGAGCATCCGGGGGTGGATTATCAAGGCTTGCTGCGGGCGGTGTTTGAATTCGTGCGCACCGGGGAGAAGCGACAGGGAGGCAGCACCATTACCATGCAAGTTGCAAGGAACTTCTTTCTGAGCAACGAAAAGACTTTCTTCCGCAAGGTCACCGAGATCATGCTTTCCATGAAGATCGAGTCCAAGCTTGCCAAAGAACAAATCTTGGAACTTTATCTCAACAAAATCTATTTCGGTCATCATGCCTATGGCATTGATGCAGCGGCTCAGGTCTATTACGGCAAGCATGTGCCAGAGCTAACCTTGGGTGAAACCGCCATGATCGCGGGCTTGCCCAAGGCCCCGTCCGCCTTCAACCCCGTCGTTAATCCAGATCGGGCAACAGAACGAAGGGATTATGTGCTGCGGCGCATGTTGAAGCTACAGTTCATTGACGAAGCGCAATACAATGCAGCCATTGCCGAGCCAGTAAATGTCACCCTGCATTTCCCAGTGATCGAATTTGATGCGCCCTATACGGCGGAAATGGTGCGTAACGAAATGTTCCAGCGCTACGGGGACGAGGCTTACACCAATGGCTATAAGATTTTCACAACGATAGACAGTCATTTGCAGGAGATTTCCGACAAGGCGTTGCGACGTGGGCTGCACAATTATGATGAGCGCCACGGCTATCGGGGGACGAAAGACCACATCGACCTGAAAAAATTCAAAACCGACAAAGAATGGGACGAACAATTAATCAATTACCCAGAGGAAGGCGATACCGAACCCGCCATTGTCCTAAATACCAAGGAACGTTCAGCGGATATTTATGTTGGCCGGTCAGGAATCGTGCAACTCCCATGGGAGGGCGTGAGATGGGCGCACAAATTCCTCAATCAAGACTCCCAAGGCGCATACCCGCGCAGTGTCAAGGAGTTGCTCAAACCGGGTGAAATCATCCGAGTGAGGATGACGGAGAAGGGCGATTGGGAGTTGACCCAAGTGCCAAAGGTCGAGGGTGCGCTGGTCGCCCTGGACCCAAAAAACGGAGCCATTTTGGCGATGTCCGGCGGGTTTGATTTCTACCACAGCAGTTTCAATCGGGTCACCCAAGCACAACGCCAACCGGGTTCAGGCTTCAAACCGGTGCTGTATGCGGCTGCTTTTGAGTCTGGCTACACGCCTAACAGCGTCATCAACGATGCCCCCATTACCTTGCAAGACGGAACCGCTTCGGGAGGAACTTGGCGACCGCATAATGCGAGTGGTCGCTATTATGGCCCGACCCGCTTGCGCGATGCCTTGGTCAAATCCCGAAACTTGGTTTCCATCAGGCTATTGCGTGAAATCGGCTTGGACAAGGCGATAGAAACCGCAAAGATGTTTGGGTTTGTCGAAAGCGAACTGCCTAGGTCCTTGTCTTTGGCCTTGGGTAGTGGAAGCGCAACTCCGCTCAGAATGGCCCAAGTGTTTGCGGCCTTTGCCAATGGCGGGTTCCGCGTCGACCCTTATCTGATTGAGCGCATTGAAACCAATGATGGCGGGGTCGTTTTCCAAGCGACACCTTTGGTGGCTTGCCCAAATTGCGACGATGCCGAGAATAAACCTGCCAACGAAGCACCCAGGGTCATGTCTCCCCAAGTCCATTACCAGATGAACTCCATACTACAAGATGTTATCCGCTATGGGACCGCGACCGCTGCCTTGAAATTGAATCGTTCCGACATCGCCGGCAAAACTGGCACGACCAACGAACAGCGGGATGCATGGTTTAACGGCTATATGCCCACTTTGGTTGCCGTCAGTTGGATGGGGTTCGATTCACCCAAGCCTTTGGGCGAAGGCGAAACCGGGGGGCATACGGCTTTGCCAATGTGGATGGACTTTATGCGGGATGCGCTGAAGGATATACCCGAAACCGACTTTAACCAACCGACTGGATTCGCCGATGGGCGCGGCCCCAATGGCATGGTTCGGGATGGAAGCTATGACGACTACCACACCGATCAAGCAAACAAGCGTTCCGGCAAACCGGCCAAGAAAAAGCCGAAGAAAGCCGTGGTTCGTAGCACCGACTCTGGAAGAACCCCATCGCACCGGGATGACGATACCGACGAAGGTGCGGATTTTTCCGCTCCCTCGGGTGGGGGCGGCGGCAAGAGCGTCGAGCCCTTGTTCTAAACGATTGGAAAGATGGCTAGTGAAGACCGCTTAAGGGTTCGCATTGCCAAGGAGGCGGCCCGTATCATGGCAGAGGAAGGCATTGAGGACCATGGGCTTGCCAAAAAAAAGGCAGCATCCCGACTCGGCGTGGCGGCCCATCGTAATTTGCCTCGCCGTGAGGAAATCGAAGCGGCATTGACTGAACACCAGCGGCTATTCGGTCAAAACGAACAGCCGCTGCAACTGGCGAAACTGCGTCAACTGGCCCTAGAAGCCATGCGCTTTCTGGCTGGCTTCTCCCCCTTGTTGGTCGGCGGGGTTTGGAGCGGGGCGGCAGGCAAGTTCAGCCCTATCCGGCTTTATTTGTACGCCCACACCCCGGAAGAGGTCCTGCACAAACTGATGGAAACCCGCATCCCCTACACGGAAAAATTCCATACGATTACACGGGAAACCGAAACCTTCAACGACCAGCCGGCCCTACAATTCTATGTGGACGGCATCCGGGTCGAACTGCTGCTACTCCCGCACTCGTGGAAAGGCCAAGCCTTAAGCAGAAAAGGGGAGCCGGTGTCGGGGGGAGGTATCAAAGAGTTGGAAACAAAGCTGAAAATGGAATCCTATACCCTCATTTAACTTGCACTCCTATGACTTCATTGCAAAACGATTGTTTTATCCGCGCCTTGCTCCGGCAACCCACCGAGCGCACCCCCGTCTGGATGATGCGCCAAGCCGGCCGCTATCTGCCCGAATACAGGCGTGTCCGCGAACAAGCCGGCAGCTTCATGAACCTATGCACCAATCCTGAGCTGGCTTGCGAGGTAACATTGCAACCCTTGGAACGTTACCGCTTGGATGCCGCCATCCTGTTCTCCGACATCCTCACCATCCCCGATGCCATGGGTTTGGGCCTGCATTTTATCGAAGCGGAAGGCCCGCGCTTCAGCCGCCCCATCCGAACCGAAGCCGATGTACGAACGCTTATCGTGCCTGAACCGGAAGAAAGCTTGCGCTATGTCACCGATGCGGTGCGGCTCATTCAACGGGAATTGCAGGGACGGGTTCCGCTAATAGGCTTCTCCGGCAGTCCTTGGACGCTCGCCACTTACATGGTGGAAGGTGGCAGCAGCAAAGATTTCCGCAAAGTGAAAACTATGCTCTACGACCGCCCTGATTTGTTGCATGAATTGTTGGAAAAGTTGACCGATGCCGTCGCCGTTTATCTAAACGCGCAAATTGCCGCCGGAGTCAATGCGGTGATGCTATTCGACACCTGGGGCGGCTCCTTGACCACCGGGCAATACCTAGAATTTTCCCTGCGTTATGCCCAACGCATCCTCGACCAACTCCATGTGAATCAACCCACGGGCATCATTCCGAGCATACTCTTCACCAAAGGCGGCGGTTTGTGGTTGGAATCCATGGCAGAAACAGGTTACAACGCCCTAGGATTGGACTGGCAAACGCCCATAGCGGATGCGCGCCGCCGTGTTGGTAACCATGTGGCTTTGCAAGGCAATCTGGACCCGGTGGCCTTGTATGCCTCACCAACGACTATCCGTGAAGAAGTGCATAGAATTCTGACGGATTTTGGTCATGGCACGGGCCATGTGTTTAATCTGGGGCATGGGGTGCACCCCGACATCCAACCTGAGCATGTGGGCGCAATGATAGAGGCCGTGCATGAATTTAGCCCAAGCCTTCACACCTAAATCATGGCTCGTTGTGGCATCAGACTGCGTTACCCAGTCAGCATCCTACCCGTCGATGACAACGGATTGGAAGGAAACACCTTGGAAATTGGCGATGCCGAAACCTTGAGCGAGGCGATGCATATGGCTGAGCGACAGGGGTTTCAAGTGAGAGACGACAGTGATGGCGGACATTGCCGACTGGTTCAAACGGGCGCGGTTGCCCATCTGGGTTTCATCATCACGGTTTATTCTGACTGTTAACCCTAGCAGCAATGATGTCTGAACAAGCCGTTCACCAGATACTAGGAGTGAAATCGTCATCATTGCCCACGGTCATCGACTCGCTGCTTTGCACCAGCACAAACAAGCCCTGCCGGTAAGCGAAACGGGCGGTGTCTTCCGGCACGACCATTGCCGCCACCGCGCCCATGACCCGGAAACCTGCATATTGCGGACACAGCTTCTTGAACCGATCTAGGCGCGAGACATGATCCTTGACATCGTCTGCCTTCAGTTCGCTTTTCACCTCAACCAACACCGCATCAAGATTGTTGACCACCAGCAGGTCGATTTCCATGGCATCACCGTCACGCTCGGCATAGACCCCGCGATACACCTGATGAACCGCGATGCCGCGTTGTTGGAACAAGCGGACGACGGCAGGGCGCACCATCTCCTCGACAAATTCGCCCAAGCGGTTGCCCAAACGCCCTATGGCGGTGGTCACTTCTTTCAACTTACGGTCGGTTTCTTTCATCTGCCGGTCAGTTTCTTTTATCTGCCGATCAGTTTCTTGCATACGCCGGTCAGTTTCTTGCATCTTTCGGTCGGTTTCTTGCATTTTTCGGTTAGTTTCCTCCGAACTCAGTGCAAGTTTGCGCAGTATTTCCCAAACTTCTTCTTGTACGGTAGCCATGGCTTCCCCTTAGGTTGATGTAAGGCTCATTTCACAACTTTTGCGGAGGGATGTCCAGACCTTTAATTGCGTCGGCATGTATTCGAGCATTTGGCAGAAAGCACAAATAGATAGCCCCCAAAAAAAAATCGAAAAGCCGCTACCGGGCTTGAAAAGAAACAGAGATCAAAAAGCATGGGAAAGCACACAAGCCAAACGAAACCCAATACCGCGGTAACGGTGGCCTGGAAAGTCGTAGTCGCGGGACGAAGCACGGGCGCCGTCTAGAGGATCGCGCCAAGAGCCGCCCCGTAGCACCCGCGCCCCGCTTCCCCCTTGCACCCACACCGAGCCATCGGAAGGCGCACCCTGATAGCTGCCATGCCAACGGTCTTGCACCCATTCCCAGACATTGCCCACGGTGTCTTGCAAGCCCCAAGGGTTGGGTTCAAACGAACCGACTGGCGCAGTCTGTATGCCGGACCATTCGCTGCCCGAACCGGCACAATTAGCGCGGTTTGTGCCAATCTCATCGCCCCACCAATAGGCGGTTTCGGTCCCGGCCCGTGCGGCATATTCCCATTCGGCTTCATTGGGTAAATGATAAGGCTTGCCGGTCTGTTCCGCCAGCCATTGCGCATAGGCGGCTGCCTCCTTCCAAGACACATTAATCACCGGCCTTCGCCAACGCCCCCAACCGCTATCATCTGGCAGGCTAATTCCAGCAGATTTGGCGTAATAGTCATACTCGTCAAAGGTGACGCTATAGCGGCCTATCGCGAAGGCTTGCGCAAAGCTGACCATGTGCAGGGGCTTTTGATTACTATGATAATTGCCGCCCATGCGGAAGCTACCCGCAGGGACGATCACCATCTCCGGGCCTAGGCTTCCGTCTTTTAAGGTGTCGCGGTAAATTTCGAAAGGTTTGCGAACCGGCGCGGCGGGGTTTGCAACTAAGTCGCTTAGGCTTTGGGCGATGTTCCCTTGCTCAAATGGTGCGGATGGCAACCGTGACTCAATGGAAGGCTTTTTTACCCTGACCCTGCGTTCTCGAATGGGATAGACCGAGTCGGTCTGAGGCGGGTTAATCGGTTTGTCAGTGGTTGGCAGGCCAATATGGTGGCTGATGGCTTTGATTAAGCACTGATAGACGGGGGCTTCGGCTTCGCCGTTCCAATCAATAAAATCGGCGGTTTGGATGCCGCGAAACCCCAACGGCGGACGGACAGCTTCGATTAACAAGGGTATCAGCACATTCCTTTCCAAGCCTTCCCTTGCTTCGTCACGGACAAATTTAGATTGAATTGACTGCTTGGACCACAGGACTATCACACAATGCGCCTGATTGAGTTCAATATCCAATTCCTCTTGCCAATCCTTACCGGGTAGAATCCTAAAATCCCAGAACACCGACCAGCCATGCTCAAGCAACAACCCAGCCAGCCGTTTGGCTTGGTCAAAGTCTTTTCTAGCGTAACTGAGAAATATATCGCTCACGATGGTTTGGAAGCTTGGTCGGTGGGTGAATACTGATCGGTAATTGATGGCTATTTTACACGCATCGAAAGTAAAGTGCTGATATAGGGTAACCTACCAGCAATTCTCATTATGGCTAAAACGCCGTCATTCCGGCATGGACTGCCGGAATCCAGTGCCATGGATGGTAACTTGTCGGTGCATAAGCGTCTGATTAAACATGATTGGCAA
>CAIOOA010000221.1 GCA_903859815.1 uncultured Methylococcaceae bacterium
AAACCTAAGGTTTGCCACCCGCGCCATTCACGCCGGACAAACACCCGACCCCACCACCGGGGCATTGATCACGCCTATTTTTGCCACCTCGACCTATGTTCAATCCAGTCCCGGTGTGCATAAGGGGTTTGAATATTCGCGCAGCCAAAACCCGACTCGCTTTGCCTATGAGGATTGTGTCGCCAGCTTGGAAGGCGGCTTGGCGGGTTTCGCCTTCGCCTCAGGGTTGAGCGCATCAGCCACCGTTCTCGACCTGTTGGACGCACATTCCCATGTCATCGCCTTGGACGATCTCTATGGCGGTTCGCGTAGGTTGTTTGAGCAAGTCCGCAAGCGCTCGGCGGGGCTGGAATTCAGCTACACGCACATGCAGACTAGGGAATCCATCGAATCATTGATCCGCGACAACACACGGATGATTTGGCTGGAAACGCCGAGCAACCCATTGCTGAATCTAGTCGATCTGGAAATGGTAGCGGAGATCGCTCATGAACGCGGCATCATCACCGTGGCCGACAACACCTTTGCCACCCCATGGGCGCAACGGCCTATCGAATTCGGCTTTGACCTAGTCCTGCATTCGGCGACCAAGTACCTGAATGGTCATTCCGACATCATCGGCGGGGTCGTCGTCTGTGGCAACGAGGAACTGACCGAGCCATTGCGCTTCCTGCAAAATGCAGTCGGAGCCATCGCCAGCCCATTTGACAGCTTCCTTGCGTTGAGGGGGTTGAAAACCTTGGCAATACGCATGGAGCGGCATAGCGCCAATGCAAGCGCCATCGCGCAATGGCTGAACCGGCATCCCAAAATCGAACGGGTCATCTACCCAGGCTTGCCCAGCCATCCGCAATTCAGCTTGGCGCAAAGGCAAATGAACGGCTATGGCGGCATGATTGCGGCTGCATTGAAAGGTGGCGAGGAAGAAGCCCGACGTTTCTTGCAACGTTGCGAATTGTTCACCTTGGCGGAAAGCCTGGGCGGTGTGGAAAGCCTGATCGAACACCCCGCCATCATGACCCATTCCTCGGTTCCCGAAGAAGTCCGCTATGCGCTGGGCATCAGCGACGGCTTGGTTCGCATTTCCGTCGGCATTGAGGATATTGACGATTTGATTTTAGATTTGGAGTCGGCGCTGGCGGGGGTTTGAGTGGCAGTGGAGGCGCAAGACTTGTTTTGCCCCGTCAAGGCAAGTCTTGTCACTCCACTATCGCCTTCAATATAAGCATCCAACTCTGTGTAGACAGGGCAGACAATGAAATATTCGCCACACCTAAAACTGTTTTTGCGTAACCAAAATTGATTAGCTACCACTCGAATCCTTTCCAGAGTTCACTTGGGCATTGGTTTGGTCTTTGCGGCGAAATTCTCGGGCCGTATCGTCTGTTTTGGCCAAATTTGAGCGTAGATTAATCAAATTCTTCAATGCCTCAAACCAAAACGGTGCCCCAATACTTAGCAGAAGCGCAGTGAAAAAACACCCAAGAATAAATTCCAAGTAATAGGTCAGCGAGGGCTGATCAAATTCGAGTATGTTGTCCCAGCCGCCCCGTGAGATCAAACTCAATTGAGGGTCATTCAACTGTCGAAAAGCATTATTGATGGATTCGAAATCAATATTTGCCAAGGCATCGTTACTGTTAGCCGATAACTGGGTTGATACTGGGGTTGTCTGCCCGTTGGGTTTCTGCGAATCAGGTTTGGGCGAAGTTGCATCGGGCGCGACAGTCTGAACGTGCAGATCCGTTTGTTTCAATGCCTCGGTAACCAAGACATTCTTTAATTTGTCATCGGATGATAACCGTTGCAGCAAATCGATTGTGTCGAGTGGCAGTACCAACGCGATCAGCAAAGACACCAAAAAAGTCACACGATGGGAATGGGTTGTAAAATGTGCCGATAAACTGTCGCTCATACTGTCAAAACGAGTCATCAGGGCATCGACAAATTTCCCGGCGTTGGCTTCAACGATTGCCCTCGCATGGATGACGTGCGTGGCTAAACTTTGATTCTTGGTTTCCAGTTCGCAAATGTTACGGTCTATCGATTCAATCAGCTTCGCCGCATAGGCGGCACTGTCCAATTGCCCTGTTGGGTCAATAAATAGCTTGGCAAGGGCATCTTTTGCCGCTTGGGAAATACCACTATCGGGAATGGAGGGAGAGGGATCGGCAACGATTTCCAAGATAATCTTAATAAATTGCTCCCGCACAATCACATCGCGGGATTTTTCAGCATCGCCGCTGACGTGATGCCACTGCAAAATCGCTTCCGCAATCTCATCGGCGTAAGGTATCAAGGATGGATCGGCGCGTTTTAACAAGGAGGCGATACCGTTTTCCAATAGCTTGGAGCGCGTTTTCTCCAAGGCATGGACAAGTTGCGTCAACAATGTCACAAAAGAACTGACTAATGCCATCACCAGCGCAAAGCCGACTAGAATATCTACGTATCTGAGGATTGATAGGTCCATTTGTTGCCACCTTTGGATATAATCGTTGATAGGTTGATTGGAAATTCAGAAGTTGCCTAGATTTGCCCACCCCACAACTCTAGCACCCATTTTGGCATGATCTGCCCTGCTTTTCCCCGTAAGTTAATACTGGCGTGGGCATCCAATGGCGTCACCCTGGGGTTGATCTGGATCACTTTTGCATTGCTTGCCAGTGCCAAATTGCAAAGTTCTGTCGCCGGGTAGACAAGGCCCGAAGAGCCTATGGTGATAAAAACTTCACAATGCCTCACTGAGTGACTTGCCGCCAGCCACGCATCCTCGGGAATGGCTTCGTTGTACCAGACCACATCGGGTCTTAAATATCCGCCACAGACTGAGCATTTGGGAGGGACTTCCTCAGTTTTTTCCCAGTCCCCCACTACGTAACCTTCATTAAAGCAGCGGGTGCGTTGAATGTTTCCATGCAATTCGATGATGTTTTGACTGCCGGCCCGTTGATGCAAACCATCGACATTTTGGGTGATCACAGTCACTTCGGGAAGAAGCTCCTCCATCCAAGCAATGACCCTATGGGCAGGGTTGGGGTGAGCCGAGTCGATAAGTTTTCGCAACCAAACATGCCATTCCCAAACTAACCTAGGATTTTTCACAAAGCCTTCCGGGGTTGCTAAATCTTCGAGCGAATACCATGTCCAAAGACTGGTTTGAGCATCGCGAAAAGTCGGAACCCCGCTTTCGGCTGAAAGTCCAGCCCCTGTGAAAACGACGATACGCTGGGCTTGTTTTAAAAAATCATGCAATGGCTTAGGCATAGTCAGGAATGTAGAATCTAATTGTCCAATTATCAGTTTTCTAGTGGGAATTATCCATCAAAAAACACCTAAGCCATACTAAATTTCAGAGGAAACATGACAAACATTCAATATTTGCTTATAGGGGTGTCAGCCATTGCAGCCGGCGCGGTCAACGCCGTGGCAGGGGGCGGG
>CAIOOA010000222.1 GCA_903859815.1 uncultured Methylococcaceae bacterium
AGCCTGTTTTTAGTGGCAAAGACGGTTCTGGTAGGGCAAAATGAGCCGGTCAAAGTCTTTTGGACGAGAATCTTCAAGTCCACAATAGCATTATAACATATTGTTTTGTAATAATAATAGCGCTTTCCGTTCAGGCACTACTTAGCCTGTGGCTGGACACGGAAAATGCAAAGGGGACGCTGCCGGTTCACGAAACCGTGGAAAAGGGCCACGGGCGGATCGAGACGCGGCGCTACAGCCTCAGCAGCGACATCGGCTGGCTGGAGCAGAAGCCGGAATGGGCGGGGCTGTCGGCCGTCGGGCGGGTGGAGTCGACCCGCATGGTCGGGGACAAGACCTCGGTGGAATGCCGCTACTACCTGTGCTCGTTCATCGGCCTGGAGCGTTTCGCGGAGGCCGTGCGCGGGCACTGGGGGATCGAGAACGGCCAGCACTGGGTGCTGGACGTGCAGTTCGGCGAGGATGCCAACCGGGCAAGGAGGGACCATTCGGCGGAGAACCTCGCCCTAGTCCGGCGCATGGCCATGAACGTGATCAAGCATAACGGCCCGTCAAAGGACAGCCTTCGCCGCCGCAAACTTCGCGCCTCGCTCAATGATGGCTACCGGTATGAGTTGATCTTTGGCAAGCCGCCCACATAGCGCGATTGCCCTGGTTCAAGGCCGCCCACCAAATAGGCACACGCATCTTCCAATGGCTTTTCGGAGAAAAGACCGTGACCGTGGGTCGCGTCCATCGCTTGTGACACTGCTCCGTGTGAGTCGGCGAGCGGGCCAGTCTGGCCTGGGCGGTTGATTAGGTCAATTTAGCGGTGGCGATGGGATTGCCGCGTCCTTAATTTGGAAAAAGGGAACCATTCTGTCGGGTGACGGCAATTGCCGGAGGGTTCCACTGAAAAAACAGGCTTTTGGCAAGCCAAGACCAACTTGGATCAATCAAGATTCTATAATTTTGCAAAAGCCTCAATAGATAAAAAAGATTTTCAGCAAAATATTGTTGTAATGTTCTATTTAAGAATTTATCATACTTAGAAACATTAGCATTCAAAAATAATCAAAAAATGAGACCTTTTGGAGTTCGATCAAAATTAGCTCATGAATTTACGGGCTTCACTGGAAAACCGAAAGACTTCAGGTTTCTCATTGACCGCGAAAAACAATCAACACAGTACCATAACATCTACTATGCCGACGATATTCGTTACATACGGTTAAAACTGATGAACTTGCCTCCTGATGCCGACAGGAAGCGCCGGATTCCGCCCATAATCAATTGCCGAATGTCGAAAGGTGGTGTCGGAAAAACTGTCATATGTGGCAATGTGGCTGCGACGCTAGCTATGTTTGGACATCGGGTTTTGATGATCGACGGCGACCCGCAGGCATCATTAACTGGGCTTTTTGGGATAAATTGGGCTAACGAAAACATCAATCACATCGGCGAACTAATGTACAGATTTCACAGAAAGGAATCTTTCTATATAGAAACTGCGATTCGCCCGATCTACAACAACCACATGCTGGACTTGATTGCCTCAGATATCACTCTTGCGAATACAGACACCTGGCTGATGGGAAGCACTAACCGGGAATTTCTATTCAAAAAATTTCTAGATGCAAATGTAGATGTCTTCGGGCGATATGACGTAATAGTCATTGATTCAGCACCATCCACTAACCTACTTACAAATGCCTTCATGTGTGCCAGCCAGAAAATACTCGCTGTTGTATGGTTGGACGGGCAATCACTCAAAGCGATGCAAGTTCTTGCATCAAACGTCGCGGAACTGAATTCTGCCTTCTCCGAACTCGGATTCCACCTAGATGTGCATATTGTTGCTAACGGTTACCATCCAAGCTATAGCTCATGTAAGGATGCGCTAACGACTCTAGCTTCCAACTACCCCGACCAATTGAGTGACATTGTCATTCCTCATGCGAGCAGTTTCATGCGGCAAGTGGAACTGTACAAAGAAGAGCAATCTGGGCCTGCAATTGAACGCGAACCAAATTCCACTGCTGCTCGTGCAGTCATTGACCTTACTAAATCTTTGGTAAAGGAATACGACATCCGCATTGCGGATCAACCAGTAATCTAAAAACAGAGGAAATGACAATAATGAAAAAATCCATTAAGGTCAGCGGATTGGTGGAATCTGGCGCCATATCAAGAGATCGACCCGGCGAGACGCTACCAAAATTCGAGAAAAGACAACAATCTTCCGTTGAGGAAGACAGGCAACCGGAAAATCAATTCTTAATTTCTGTTGAGAAAATTTCACCTAACCCATACCAGCCTAGAACCGTCTTCCCCGCCAAGGAAATGGAAGAGTTGGCCGTATCCATCAATGAAATAGGGCTAATTCAGCCGATTACGGTGCGAATGCTGGAGGATGCCAGATTTCAAATCGTAGCTGGAGAACGCAGATGGAGGGCTTATAAACTGCTTGGAAAGGATTCAATCCCGTCGACCATTATTGATTGTAATGATGAGGACATGGCAATCATGGCAATCAGTGAAAACGTAGACCGAACGGATCTTTCTGACTACGAGATATGTAAGGCCATCCGAAAAATTGAAACACTTTTCCCAAACAGAACTAGGCTAGCCAAAGCACTCGGTATGATACGCGAGCACCTTTACCGATATTTGGCTTTCGAAGCAATGCCAACATTTCTAATCGAGCGCCTTGACACTAATCCAAGCATTATTTCCAAATTCACCGCAGGCGAAATCAAACGGATACTGAATGCCACAGAATCGGATGATTTAGAAATGGTTGAAGGCATCCTCAAAGATGCGATTGACCTAATCGAGGCTGGTCAACTAGACCAAACTAAAATCGCATCGCACCTATTGGCATCGCTGAAAACAAAAAAAAACGGGGGCATAGCTTGCGCATCTAAGGAAATCTTTCCAATTCACAATGGCAAAAACCACGTTGGTTTTTTCCAGATCAGTCCAAATGGAGTAACTGCGAAAATAATAGCCGGTGTCATAAGCCGAGAAAATTGCATCGCATTGCAAAAACTTGTTTCTGATTTTATTAATGAAAATTCCACCTGAACCTGCCTGCTGTTGGGGTGTACCTATTTGGTACACCCCAACAGCAGGCAGGAATCGGATGCTGTAGCGGCACTTAAGTAGTTGTCAAAAAATAACTTGTACACGTTTCATGAAGCCTGGAGGACGGAGTAATGTATGCCTCCGGCGCATCCACGTAGGCGGCAATATTCCCATTCAGCCAGCTTCCTGATCCCACTTCAGCGGCAATAATTCGTCGATCCGGCTGTTGGGCCAGGTGGGGAGCTTGTCCAGGGTGTCCTTGAGCCAGGCG
>CAIOOA010000223.1 GCA_903859815.1 uncultured Methylococcaceae bacterium
AGATTTACCGCATCGACCATTACTTAGGCAAGGAGACCGTGCAGAACATCATGGTGTCCCGCTTCGCCAACAGCATCTTCGAGCCGATTTGGAACCGTCGCTATATCGACCATGTGCAAATCACCGCCGCCGAGGAAGTGGGCGTGGAACGCCGGGGCGCTTATTATGAAAACGCCGGGGCAATGCGCGACATGGTTCCTAACCATCTGTTTCAAGTGCTGTCCTTGATTACCATGGAGCCGCCGATTTCATTTGAAGCCAACGCGGTGCGCGACGAGCAGACCAAAGTGTTACGGGCGGTGCAAATCCCCACTCATGAGGAGGTGCTGAGCATGACCGCTCGCGGACAATATCATGAAGGCAACGTCGATGGTGTGACCTTGGCGGGTTATCGAAACGAGGAAAGAGTCGCCGCCGACTCGAAAACCGAAACTTTCGTGGCGATGAAGCTGATGCTCGACAACTGGCGATGGGGCGATGTGCCGTTTTACCTGCGCACGGGCAAGCGCATGGCGAAACGCACCACTGAAATCGTCATCCAATTCCGCCGCCCGCCGATGGTGTTGTTCCGCAACACTGAGATAGGCAAACAAATCAAGCACAATCGCTTGGTGATCCATTTGCAACCCAACGAAGGCATTTCCTTGGAGTTTGAAGCGAAAATTCCCGGCCCGTTAATGAACCTTGGTGTCGTCAAGATGGATTTCGACTACGAGGATTATTTCGGGTCCAGTTGCAACACCGGTTACGAGCGCTTGCTGCATGATTGCATGACCGGCGATGCGACCTTGTTCCAACGGGCGGACATGGTGGAAGCCGGTTGGAGCCTGATCCAACCCATCTTGGATGTTTGGAAAGCCTTGCCGCCGCGCTCTTTCCCGAACTACCCCGCCGGGTCATGGGGACCGAAAGAAGCCGATGAATTATTGGAACGGGATGGGAGGCATTGGATTAATCGGTAGGTTTTCGACTGCAAGCCCATGCAACAGCCATTATGCCCAAACCCGGATGTAGCATCCGTGAAATCCGGGTTGATGACAGCAGATACCATATTCCGATTTGCCGCCCTTCATGCCGACAGAAATCCTTATGCGGGTTTGCTTGACAGTGCCATGGTCTGAGCTAAAATCAAGCTTTATTCTGGCGATAAGCTGCCACACTTGCTTGAGACAAAACGGATGAAACCCGCCCAAAAACCCCAACAAAGCTTTACCTATGGCGATTACCGTCTATGGTCGGAAGACGAACGCTGGGAACTGATCGACGGCGAAGCCTTTGCGATGAGTCCCGCACCCACCCGCACTCATCAAACGATTTTGGGGGAAATATTCCGACAAGTCGCCAATTTCTTGGAAGGCAAGCCTTGCCAAGTCTTTATCGCCCCTTTTGATGTACGACTACCCGAAAGCAACGAAACTGATGATGAAGTGGAAACCGTCGTGCAGCCTGATTTGGTGGTAGTCTGCGATGCATCGAAACTGGATGAAAAAGGCTGTCGGGGCGCACCGGACTGGGTGGTCGAAGTATTGTCGCCGTCCACCGCCAGCAAGGATCATGTGCGTAAAAAGCTGCTTTATCAACACCATGGCATCCGCGAATATTGGCTGGTTCACCCCACCGACCATATCCTGACCCGTTACTTATTGGAAGGACAGGCATTCGGCCCAGCCCTGATTGAAGAAACCGAAGGTAGCACCGATGTGGCTGTTTTGCCGGGTTTGGCGATAACCTGGGAGTTTATGGCGACCGGGTAGGTTGCCGGAAGTTGAGAGTTTGGACCTGCCTATTGGAGTGCTAACGTTTGGAGTGCAAGGCTTGCCTTGCTGGTATTTGCGAGCCGTTGCAAATCCTAGCAAGGCAAGCCTTGCACTCCATCTACGCCCACAAATCCGCCAAGGAAAACTCCACCGCGTCAAACGGCGGCACGGCGACCCTATCGTCTTCCTTTAAGGTGGCAATCAGCGTCCACCGGCCTTCGTGCAATTCAAAGGCTTCCAAGGTTTGCGCCACCGGGTCCACGATCCAAACATGCGCCACGCCATAATGGGCATAAAGAGGCAGTTTCACCACGCGGTCTTTCTTCGCCGTGGACGGTGATAGGATTTCGCAGAGCCAGTCGGGGACGACCTCGAAACGGTGGTCTTCCGGGACGGACGGCATCCGCTCACGCCGCCAACCCGCCAAATCCGGCACGGCGACTTCGACATCACGAATAAAATGCACCTCTGGTTCTTGGATGATCCACCAACCCCCCGGCCCACCACGGCCAAATCCATAAGGCCCACCTAAATCGGTGTTCAGGCTACTGGCGGCTAGGCCATGCCGACCCGTAGGGCGCGTCATCGTATATAACTGACCATTGAGGATTTCGCCGGTCACATGCTCCGGCAAATCCATCAGTTGTTCGTACAGGCTAGGATTCAACACTGCATTCATGGGGTTCCTCTATGATAATTGGACATCCGATACCCTACGCCCACAAATCCGCCAAGGAAAACTCCACTGCGTCAAACGGCGGCACGGCAACCTGGTCGTCTTCCTTCAAGGTGGCAATCAGTGTCCACCGGCCTTCGTGCAATTCAAAGGCTTCCAAGGTTTGCGCCACCGGGTCCACGATCCAAACATGCGCCACGCCATAATGGGCATAAAGAGGCAGTTTCACAACCCGGTCTTTCTTCGCCGTGGACGGTGATAGGATTTCGCAGAGCCAATCGGGGACCACCTCGAAACGGTGGTCTTCCGGGACGGACGGCATCCGCTCGCGCCGCCAACCCGCCAAATCCGGCACGGCGACTTCGACATCACGAATAAAATGCACCTCCGGTTCTTGGATGATCCACCAACCCCCCGGTCCACCCCGGCCAAAATCGAAAGGCCCCACTAAATTGCCACTCAAGCCACGCTCCACCAAACCATGGCGACCCGTGGGACGTGACATCGTATATAACTGCCCATTGAGGATTTCGCCGGTGACATGCTCCGGCAAATCCATCAGTTGTTCATACAGGCTAGGATTTAAAATGGCGTTCATGGGTTTTCCTTGCTAAATCAACCTACATTGTCCGATAATCCTGCCTAATACGGCAAGCATATTAATATCCTAGGATTGGAGCGTCAAAGCTTGCTTTGACAGGCGAAGCAAGCTTCGCATAATCAACCCAAAGTCAAAGCAAGTGTTGACGCTCCCCTGTCAAAGCAAGCTTTGACGCTCCTGTCACTTGCCCCTCATGGCAACCCAAGCACAGCAACGAAACCGATGAGCGAAGCAAGCCCCGCCCAAGAACCCGAAGTCTTGGAACAACTCAACAACGTCAAGGCCGACGCGGCGGAACTGCGCAATTTCACCATCACCTTCCTGTCGCTGCTGCTGTATGTCAACCTGATTATCGCCAGCACCGATGCCGAGCAAATCCTGCGCGTCGCGCCAGTCAACCTGCCTTTGCTGAATGTCCCCTTGCCCATCATCGGGTTTTACGGCTTTCTTCCATGGCTGATCCTGCTGTTTCATCTTTATCTGCTGGTGCAGCATTATCTGTTTTCGCAGCAATTGTACCGCTTCAACGATAAACTGGATCAAGCCCCGGACACGCTACAAGCCTATGTGCGCAAGAACCTAGGCAATTTGCCCTTCTTGCATTGGATGGTCGGCCAGCATCGCTGGATGATGCAAAACGTGCTGACGCTGATTACCTTGGTGAGCCTGATCTTCTGGCCGCTGGCAACCCTGCTGTGGTTGCAAATGGCCATCCTGCCCTATCACAGTGCGGATTTGCTGCTTTGGCAACGGGTCGCGCTGTCGATGGATGTCTTGCTGATTGCTTGGCTGTGGCCGAAGACCTTGGATCGCCAGGATTCCAGCCGGAACTGGTGGAAACGCGGCTTCGCTCTATTCTTCGGCTGGGGCAGGGTCTGGCAAGCCCGTCGTCATTGGGCAACGTTGAAATCAGCACTGGCTCAGCGCTGGCCCGATCTACGCGCCTTTATTCATCTGTTTCTGTTGAGTGTCGTCTTGCTGCCTGTGGTTTTACTCAGTTGGCTAGTCGCCTGTCTGCCGGATTCACCCGAAGATCGGTGGCTTGCCAGTTTTCCTGAACCTGTTTCAACCATCGTGGATGTGGACGGTCAAGGCAAGCCAACCCGCACAGCCTTTGCTTTAACCGCATATCTGCATGAGCAACATGCCAAAACGGGTTTGTCTGAGAACGAATTCAACACCTTGCAAGCCCAAGGGGCCAAACCCTGTCCACGTTCGGAACAGCCTGACAAATCCAAGGAAGCGGAACACCAGCACTGCCTGATGGTGCAGCCTTGGTTGCCGCGCAACCTGATTTTGCGGGAAAAAGTCCTGACCGCCGATCCCAATCTAAAGCCAGAAGTGGAGGCCAAATTTCAAGCAGGCACACCAAAACCGGAAGATTTCGATCTAATTCGCGGGCTGGATTTGCAAAACCGCAATTTCGACTATGCCGATTTTACCGAATCTGCATTGCCGAAAGCCGATTTACGCTATGCGTCGTTGAAACAGGCGGTTTTGGTTAAATCCCGGTTAGATCATGCCCAGATGCAGTATATCCAAGCTGAGAAAGCGAATTTGCCCTATGCCATGCTGACCGGCGCGAATTTGTCCCATGCCCTGCTGACCGGCGCGAATTTGTCCAGTGCCGCGCTGGCCGGCGCGGATTTGTCCAGTGCCGCGCTGGCCGGCGCGGATTTGTCCCAAGCTGATCTGACCGGCGCGTATTTGGCCGATGCCAAGCTAACTGGCGCGTATTTGAGCTTTGCCGAGCTGACTGGCGCGGATTTGAGCAATGCCAAGCTGACCGGCGCGAAATTGACCAATGCCGATCTGACCGGCGCGGATTTGCGGATTAATAACGCAACCCCCTCTCAGAAGGACATCAAGCAATCGGCACAAGCATTACGGGAGGCGCTGGGTTATCGATCCGAATACCAAGGCACAAAAAACCAAGCAGCATTAGATGATCGCATCCATTGGTTTGAGCAAGCTGCAACAATGCCAGCAGATTTCTTGAAGGCGGGAAGAATGAATCCCTGTTTGCGCAATCTAGATACAGAAGACAAACTCTTGTTGCGCGACTTGGAGGCGGACGAGATCATCACAGCGGAGGATCAACAAGCCTTCACGAGCATTTGGGTAGACTTGGTCTGTAAAAGCACTCCAATTGCCAAGCACATGATCCGGCGGGCAAATGAATTCAGATGGCTTACCGGCCCACTTTTAGAGGCCGCTAAAGATGGAAAAAAATGTCCCGGACTGGCGGGTTTGTCGGATGAAAACATAAACAAGTTGCGAGAACTCGCCTCCCAAACCCCCGCCGCCCATTGAACGTTTTTCGGGAACCGCGCCTAACCGGGCGGGCTAGGTTGCCCTGTGTTTGCTGGCGGGTAATCATGCCGTGGTGAGATGTCATCACGCCGTAGTGAGCGGTTATCATGCTGCGGTGAAAGGTTTTCACACCGTGGTAAGAAGTTTTCATGCTGTGGTGAAAGGTTTTCACGCCGTGGTAGGAGTTTTTCACGCCGTGGTAAGAAGTTTTCACGCCGTGGTAAGAAGTTTTCACGCTGTGGTGAGAGGTTTTCATACTGTGGTAAGAGGTTTTCATGCCGTGGTGGGAGGTTTTCATGCCATGGTGAGAGGTGACCACGCCGTGGTAAGAAGTTATCACGCCGTGGTGAGAGGTAATCACGCCGTGGTAACCGGTTATCTTCTCGTGAGATTCGGTTATTTTTTCGCTGATTCCCAACATCTCAAGCGTGGCCGGGTTTTTTAACCCCGCCACTAAGGTTTTGTGCAAAGCTGATGCATCCGGGGAGATACAAAACCTTTCAGAGGGCATTGCGAATCCCGTCTGGCGTTGGGCAAAACACCCAGCAATTCTCATGTTGACCTGAACATCGCACCATTAGCTCGCCACATCCCTGTGGTTCGGGCTTCGCCCCGCACTCCGTGCGTCCAAATCCGCCCCGGTCGATTTGTCAGCATCCTTGCTGAAATGACAAAATTCCTCCCCAATCCTATATTCACTAGTCTATTGGAGTGCAAGGCTTGCCTTGCGAACTGTCATTTATGGGCTTGCCCATTATGCAAGGCAAGCCTTGCACTCCTGACGAAATTTAAAACATCTCCATTGTTGGGTTGCCCTGCCAAAAGGGCCAGCAGATCGAGAGAGCAACGGCAAGGGCTTGTTTCTACAGATAATACACGCTTTTGTTTAATGGTTGACGGGTTCTGAAGCTTGGCGTACTCTCAAGTTCCGGGAATATTCTCGGGTCAACTATATTGAGGAGGACTGAATGATGATACGCAAAACTCTGCTGACGACGGTGTTGCTGTTTTCGGTTTCCGCTGCCCATGGCGGCTTCACGGCCTACGATGCGGCGGGTGCCGATTCCGCCGCGATCACCCCGACCCGCGATGCCTTCCGCGCTGCCGTCGGCGGTGGCACGACGGTCGGCGCGAACGGTTCTTTCGGCGGGCTGCGCCGCGAGATTAATTGGGATGGTGTGCCGGACATTCGTGCCGACCCCAACCTACTGCCTGCCGACTTCTTTAACGTCAACTCGCCGCGTGGTGCTGTTTTCACCACACCCGGCACTGGCTTCATGGTCAGTGCCAACAGCGGCCAAGCCAGCCCCGTGTTGTTTGGTTTTCCCAATGATTTTCAGACTTTCAGCGCACAACGGCTGTTCACCGCGATGAATAGCACGGTCACTGATGTGTTCTTCTTCGTACCTGGAACGAATACAGTGGCTACGACCAGTGCCTTTGGCGTGGTCTTGGTGGATGTCGAGACCGCCTTAGCATCTAAAATAGAATTTTTCGATTCAAGCAACTCGCTGATTTTCAGCCAAAATGCATCGATTTCGGCTAACCAAGGTCTATCGTTTTTGGGCGGCGTGGCCAATGCGGGGGAACGCATCAGTCGTGTCCGCATCACTTCCGGTGTCAACACCTTGGTTAGCAACGGGTCGCTCGGTAATCAAAACGACGACATCGTGGTGATGGACGATTTTCTATACGCCGAGCCGGTTAAAGTTTCTGAACCGCCCACCTTCACGCTGCTTGCCTTTGGCTTGCTGGCGGGACTCAATTGGCGTCGGTCACGCAAGATTCCCACCCGGCTCACCTCCAAGAAGCCAACCTAGCCCGGACAGACCAACAGAGTTTGGGGGGCATTTTTCAGGGCGGTAGCCTTGGTCATTCGGGGCATGTCGCAATGACTTGAGTTTTACTAGGCGCGCTGGTTCCCAACCTCCACGTTGGGAACCAGGTCTTGGAAGCTCAGCGTCCTTAAACCGAAAAAGTTTAGCGACTCACACACAACCAGCGATCATATTTGTCAACGCGGGAAGCTCCAAAATTTCCCTTTTTCCGTTATCATTAATCCAATCCGCAATCCATAAGATACATTCCAAACCCGACAAGCATTCACGAGGTGTCTAGCCATGGCCGAAATTCCTTATGTCCCCAAAAAATATCTGGACGCGATTGAAAAGGCCGATAAGCTCTCCAATATGGGAAAACACGATAAAGCCTTGAGCATTCTGGATCGATTGGTGAAAGAATGCCCTGATTGGTGGGCTGTTCATTACAACCGGGGAATTGCTCTAAATGAGATGGATCGCTGGCAGGAAGCGGTGAAATCCTTGGATCGTGCGCTGGAAATAGCCACAACCCCGCCATGGGGCGATGTCTTGCCTGCGGTCATTGTTTCTTGGATACACAATAATCGAGGCAGCGCCTTGTCGAAGGGCTTCCGGTTCGCATTGGCGCGAGAGGCTTTCGAAGCGGCCTTGGCGGTGAACCCGGCCAACGACTTCGCCCGCGACAATCTGGAGATTTTGGGGGAAATCGACCGCATCCTGCTTGAAGAACAACCTGAATACAATGGCGGCAATCGTTTGTTACATTGAGTGCCTTATGCTTGAACCCCATGCTTGAAACAGGGTTTGCAATCAGCAATTCTCATTTTGGCGTGGAAGCCGTCATTCCGGCATGGACTGCCGGAATCCAGTGCCATGGACGGTAACGGGTCGGATGCGTAAGTGTTTGATTAAGCGCTGTGAGTTAACCCAAGTTTCACGTCCATGTGACTGGATGCATTCGGAACATCCCTGTCCCGAACCCTACGGGCGGCTGAGCAGTGCAAATCGGCTATCCTGCCGATTTGTCCTGCTTCCCGGCAGGAATGACGGGTTATACATCAACGCTTTGCCTCATAATGAGAATTGCTGAACCCGTCAGCGATACAATGATTGCTGCAATTCCATCCCCGCCTTCTCAGCTTGGCAATCGCGTTTGGGTTTCAAGCCCTTGGCGCGAACCGCTTTCAGTTCGGCTTTGGCCGCTTCCACATCCTTGAGGAAATTCGCATCCGCATGTAACATGGCGACGGTGTAAGCCCCCAAAAACCGGCCTTGCAGGGTGTCGCTATACCAATGCACATTGCAGACGATGCGGCTCATCCCAAACGCTTGACCTCTCGCCAAGATCGCATTGGCCTGATCGGGTGAAACCTCGGTCAGAATCAACGCCCAAGCCATGCCTATGGCATTATGCGAGGACGGATAAGACCCGCTTTTCTCCAATCTTGGCCTATCCTCCGGGGTGCAAATCGGTTCATTATTGATTAAGAACGGACGGAGGCGGTGGTAACGTTCCTTGGCGGCTTTAGCCGATTCTTTCGCGTCGATCACCGAGCGGCGCAACAGGGTATAAAGATGGGGAGTATCCTGTTCGGTGACCGGGGCATTCAAAGCGCAGGAAAAGGTATCTGCCCCTTGCGGAAACGAATAATCGGCATCCAATTTTGCCAGCGCCCATGCCGGGGTATCACGCAAGGCCAAGCTATTTTTGCTGAACTTTTGGTCTAGGGCGAAAGCGGCAGAATCGGCGGCTGGCGGAGGCGGCAATAGTTGGTAACTGTCTGGCAGTGCGCTGGCAGGCAGATAGCCAACCTGCGAATCTTTGCTAGACACGGCTTGGGCTGGTTTGTCTTGCACCTTATGACCGGTGCAAGCTGTCAGCATCGCCGCTATCATCAAGGCCGGTAAAAAATTGGATACTAATGTCTGCATGGAAAATGGGATCATGATGGTTTGTCCTAGCGATTCTTCGCTTCGATCAAGAGGATAAAGCAAATATAATCAAATGTTTACTGGTTTACTAGCTCCAACTTGGGAACCCCAGCAATTCTCATTTTGACGTTGAAGCCGTCATTCCGGCATGGACTGCCGGAATCCAGTGCCATGGACGGTAACGGGTCGCTTGAGTAAGTGTTTGATTAAGCGTCGTGAGTGACCCCAAGTTTCACGTCCATGTGACTGGATTCCTGCTTCCCGGCAGGAATGACGGGCCACCTGTGAACGCTTTGCTTCATAATGAGAATTGCTGTTGGGAACCCTAACACTTGGGAATCTTATTGCTTGGAAGGCTAGATTTTAAAGCTCCAGTTTCGTTGCATATTACCAGATTCTCGCAAGCTTGATTAAGGATATGTTAGCGACTTCTGGAAATCGAGCGGATTTCGTGTTGTAAGCGGAAGAAGTAGGAGCTTCTAAGACCGGGTTCCCAAGCTCTAGCTCTCATCGTTATGTAAGTGTTTGATTCAAGCTATTTACCAACCCGCAGTTTCACCTCCCTGTGACTGGATTCCGGCAGTCCATGCCGGAATGACGGGCTTCAACCACTTGTGTATAACGACCAGAACTCTAGCTTGGGAACCAGCACAATCGTGTTAATGGGGGAAAACCAAATTGATGCCCGAAGGGGGATTCAATGGATAAATCACAGGTGGCGGCGGGTAGTTATTACTATGGGTATGCGGGGGTTGCCGATAATCATAGTGCGGTGGATACCCGTATCGTTGATCTTGTTTATAATGCCCCTTTGCTTTGTGCTTTCCGTTATTGCCATTGTTCCAGTTTTTATTCCCTTTATTCCCGTTTCCTTGGTGGTTGCCGTGGTTATCGGCAAAGGCTGGTGTCATTGCCATGGCACTGAACACTAAGGCCACTAGGAAAGCCAGCATGGGCAGTCTGATGATCGAAGCGTATTGCCAAACCAGAGGGTTATTTTTCTTCATGTCATGTCTCCACAGAATTCAACTCTGCGCCCCGGACACATCGTCGGACGCATGGATTCTAGTGGTTAGAGTGGCCTATTTCCCTTGGCGTGTCTGTTTGACAGCGCACAGAGAATGTCGCGTTATAGATAAAATACGTCATTCCGGCAGGGATCGCCGGAATCCAGATTGCAGGGATGCCTCGAAACTCTACCGTCCATGGAGCCTAGATTCCGGCGCTCCATGCCGAAATGACGGCGTTTTTGTGCTGGTTCCCAAGCTCCAGAGTGGGAACCACCAATTAGTTGACTTTATTTTTGTTTAGGCGTAAATTGCCGACAAAATTTGTCAAGTCTAACGAATAGCTGTTAATAATAAACATTCTTATTTAATCTGTTTTCTTATAGTTTGACTCGATTAATGCGTTTAGAGATTTATTAGACGAATGATTTAGCAATGACTTTATGGCAAGACATCAGCACTGGTGATTATTCCCCTAGCCTTGAGGAATGCTCATCGGTCATTTCATACCGCTGCTCGGCCCACGAGGAGCGAGCCTATTTGTATTCTCATTATCTCGCCGCTCTTTTTCACCGGTTCCACCGTCCGGTCTACCTTGGTAACTTCCTTTTTCTCCAACGCAAGCCCGAACTCCATCAGTTCCTGGAACATGGGGAACGTTCCTTGGCGCTTGCGGAACACCTCCCGAACCCTGCGCAGCGCGGCCAATGCCTGCACACCATTCCGCAAGGTTTGGGAAATATTAACCATGTATCGGGCAACCGTGAACAAGCCCGGTGCAATGGTGAATACGCCATGCGCACTGGTAAAAAATATGCGTGGATAGTTCCATCCAGGCTGCCCGAGCCAATTTCGCCCCGGAAAGCTTTTAATTTTTGTTAACTTAACCTAAGAGGCTATTCAAATGAACGTTCAAGAAAAAATGTCATTGTTGTCATTGCTTGCTTATGATAGATGCAACTATAGAGATTTGAGTGAATTACAGGATAAGATGAAAGCGATGTTGCAGGGTTATGATAAAACAAAGGAATCTTTAGCTATTTCTGAAGTTTGCTGGGGTCCTGTTGCCAAAAAACCTGATGGGATTGATCAAGATGATGTAGTATCTTGCGCTTTGATGTATATTGTAAAGCATAAAGCTACAGAACCTGAGTATACTCTTGCAATTAGAGGAACCAATCCTGGTTCCGTATATAGTTGGGTTAACCTAGACTTTGCTGTAGAGGACTTAAAATCGTGGTCAGATGTTTTAAAGGACTTTGGGCCAGAGCCTATGGAAACCGGGAAAAATTTGGAGAATGTGAAAATTTCTAAAGCTACTTATGACGCTTTGAAAATCCATGTAGAGTTAAAACATGAAAACAAACTAACTGTTTTGGATTGGATTAAACAGACCATTAATCCAAGCGATCCAAAAAAGATTAAGCTGAATATTACCGGACATAGTCTAGGCGGTGTTCTGAGTACTACGTTAGCGCTTTGGTTACATGAAAAACTAGGTAAGGATAAATTACTTCAATATGTTGACTTTCATATCCATTCCTTTGCTGGACCCACCGCAGGTAATCAAGAATTCGCGAAATATACGAATGATATACTTAAGGACAAATATATTTGCTACATCAATGAATTGGATACTGTAACCCATGCTTGGGTTGAAGAAAAAATGAATAAGGAAAAATTGAGTAACATTTATGTAAAAGGAGGAGGTGCAAAGCCATTTTTTCGCTTTGAAAAAAATTTTATAGCTAAATTAGATAATAAAAGTAAGGACGGTGGATATACAAGGCTTGTATTGGAGGAGAAGGATACTCATTATAGAAAAATTGAATCCAAGGTAAAAAGCGTACCGCTTTTTGGTTTTCCTATGAAAACTCTATATAGCGTACAGGCACTGTATCAACATATGATGCCTTACTTCGTTTTTTCATTGTCGTATGAACAAACACTCATCGCTGTTGATGTTTTGAATGATTTGTATCAGAGTTCATTAAAATTAATTTGGAATCTTGTTTTTACAGGCAGCGAGCTTGAATTTGAAATAAGTGACGAGGATATTGAAGGTTTACGTAAATTTATTGAGGATGAATTAAATAAGCAACCATAAATTATAGCAAGGGAAAATGGGGCGGAGCCATGGATGGCTTCCGCCACACATTGTACTGGTTCCCAAGCTCCGGCTCTCGTCGTTATACACAAGTCCCGCCAAGCCGAAAATGCTCCGTCATTCCAGCAGGGATGCAGGAATCCAGAGCCATGGAAGGTAACTCGCCGTTATGTAAGCGTTTGATTCAAGGTACACACCAACCCGCAGATTCACCTCCCTGTGACTGGATTCCGGCAGTCCATGCCGGAATGACGGGCTTCAACCACTTGTGTATAACGACGAGAGCTGGAGCTTGGGAACCAGCACAACTGCACCGCAATTTTTCTAACTCCCATGAACTGAAACATTGCAAACGGACGCAAACTGTCACCCGACAACCCACCCCAATTGTCACAAACCTGACAACCCACCATCCTCCAACCCATTGAATTAGCATTAAAACGCAATTGGCACAACCTCTGCTAGGGTTTAACTAAACACCAACCCAGAGGTCAATCATGACAGAGATCATCCGCCGCAAGAAAGCCATGTCGGTCAATCCGCTCAAGGCCAGCCAGCCGGTGGGCGGGTCGTTGGCAACCTTGGGGTTTGACCGTGCCATGCCGATGTTGCATGGCTCGCAAGGCTGCACGGCCTTTGCCAAAGTATTCTTTGTGCGCCATTTCCGTGAGCCTATCCCTTTGCAATCCACCGCGATGGATCAATCCAGTTCGGTCATGGGCGCGGATGATAATGTGATTGAGGGTTTAAAGACGGTTGCCGAGAAATCCAAACCTGACCTGATTACGGTATTGACGACGGGTTTGTCTGAAACCCAAGGCACGGATGTGAAGCGCTGCGTGAAGGAGTTTCGGGCCAAGTATCCGCAATATGAAAATGTGGCCGTGGTTGCGGTGAATACGCCGGACTTTTCCGGCTGTTTGGAATCCGGTTATGCCGCGACGATTACTGAGATTATTGACGAATTGGTTCCCGAATCGAACAAAGTCGGCGAGCGCAAACGGCAAGTGAATATATTGGCCGGACCGATGTTGACACCGGGGGATTTGGAGCATCTGCGCGACATCATCGAGTGGTTTGGCCTGCGGGCGGTGTTTGTGCCAGATGTGTCGGATTCCTTGGACGGGCATTTAACCGATGCGGATTTCTCGCCTATCACCGTCGGCGGTACGCCTTTAGCGGAATTGAAAACCTTGGGCGAGGCGATTGCCACGTTGGTGGTCGGCGCATCAATGAACAAGGCCGGCGATATTCTGGAACAACGCACCCATGTTCCGACCTATCGGTTTGACCATTTATTTGGCATTAAGGCCATGGATGCTTTGATGATGGCGCTGACCACGATCAGCGGGAATAAAGTGCCTGATCGCTTGGAACGCCAACGCGCCCAGTTGCAGGATGCGATGGTGGACACGCATTTCATGCTCGGCTTTCTGCGCGTCGCCATTGCCGCCGACCCGGACCAGTTGAATGCCTTTGCGCATTTGGTTCGTGAAATGGGCGGTGAAACCGTGGCGGCGGTGGCTGCTGGCGATGGCCCGGCCTTGGCAAGCCTGCCGGTTGAATCGGTGAAAATCGGCGATTTGGAGGATATGGAACAAATGGCGAGGGAAGCCAAAGCCGAGTTGATTATTGGCAATTCCCATGCCGTGCAGACCGCCGAGCGTCTGCATCTGCCGATCTTGCGTTGCGGGTTCCCGCTGTACGATGTGGTCGGCGGCTACCAGAAGACATTTATTGGCTATGCCGGGTCTAGGCAGACTTTATTCGATCTGTCCAATCTGGCGTTGTCGAACAATCACGCTCACGAAGTGCCGGTTTATCGCTCGATCTATGGGCAGAAACCGGCCAATGAATCATTTACCCAACCGTTGGAGGCAACCGCCCATGGCGCTTATCCGACACATGCGCATAGTTGATAAAAGCGAGGAAGAATTGGCGATGGCAACCTCCCTGAAAATTGCGTTTTGCACCGATGACATGAAAACCGTCAACCAGCATTTTGGCTCCGCCAAGACTTTCGCCATTTACGCGGTGGACTTGGAGCAAAGCACGATGTTGGAAGTGGCGGAATTCGGCAAGCTGGATCAAGACGGGAATGAAGACAAATTATCCACCAAGATCGATTTGCTGGGTGACTGCGCGGCGGTGTATTGCGAGGCGGTAGGCGCTTCCGCCATCCGCCAGTTAATGGCCGCAGGCATTCAACCCGTCAAAGTCCATCGAGACAGCCAAATCAATGATTTGATCAGTGATTTTCAGGCTGAACTGCGCACCGGTCCTTCCGCTTGGGTCGCCAAGGCATTGGCTAGACAAGGCGGTGGATTGGAAAAATTCGCCGAGATGGAAGCGGACGGGTGGGATGAATAGGTAAATGCTTTAGCCCGGATGTAGCGAAGCGTAATCCGGGTTTGCGGATTTCCACCCGGATTGCGCCGCAAAGCGGCTCCATCCGGGCTACAGAAAAAGATTTGAAATGATTAACTGGAGACAACACCATGCAAAACGCCGCATTAGCGATAACCGAACAAGACGAAACCGAACTGCAAGCCGAATTTGTCAAAGAGATTGCCAAACAAATCCGTGCCATCGACACCTATGACACTTATCAGGGTTGGACCGATGCGCAAGTGCTGGACCCGTTAATACTGACCAAGGAACGCAAGCGGGAAATCCCCATCATCGGCGACCCGGACGAAATCACCATCTCCCGAGTCAAGGCGTTTTACAACGCCGTCGCCAGTTTGATCGAGAAAAAGACCAAATTAATGGCCGTGCCGGTCATCAATCTGACCCACGAAGGTTTCGGGCGGGCGTTTGTCATCGTCGGCAAGTTGATTGTCGTCGATAAGACGCTACGCGATGTTCATCGCTACGGCTTTCCGTCCTTCGCCAAACTCAACGAAGAAGGCGACAAGCAGATAAGCAAAGCCGTCGAGTTGATTGAGGCTTACGGCGAAGTGGCAAATTTGTAATGTTCGTAGTCCCGGCTTTAGCCGGTTCTATGAACAATTATCCGCCTAAAGGCGAAACTACAAACAGGAGAGAACTAATGACTCCCGAAGAATTGCAAGCACTGGAGAAAGAAGTCGCCAAAGCCAAGCGCATCGCCAGCGATTGGGCTTCGAAGATGCACGATCTAGTCGAGGACCGCTTGCCGGCGGCCTACGAAGAAATACCCGAACTTGCCCAGTCCACCCTAGAAGCCTGCAAGGCTTGGGCGGCGGCAAACGAAAAACTGAAACAAGCGAAAAAGGCGCTGGCGGCATGAAGTCCGCGTCAACAAGGAGAATCCCATGAGCAAACCCATCACGGGTGTCACAGCGGGCGGTGCTGTCTGGACACCGGCTTTTGTACAATCCATCGCCCAAGAACGATGCATCGGCTGTGGCCGTTGCTTCAAAGTCTGCCCACGCGATGTGTTCGATCTGGTTGATCGAGCCGATGTGCTGGATGCGGATGAAATCGACGATTTCGACGATCTGGACGATGATAACGCCCAAGTCATGAACATCAAAAACGCCTTGGACTGCATCGGTTGCGAAGCCTGTTCCAGGGTTTGTCCGAAGGATTGTTTTACCCACACTGCGCTGCCGCAAGCCGCTTAGGGAGACACGCCATGCCCAGACCGTTAAAACATGTTTTTGTCTGCGTCCAACGCCGTGCCGAGGGGCATCCCCGTGGTTCTTGTTCACAACACGGTTGCGACGATGTGATGAACACTTTCCTTGGCGAAATCCAAAGACGAAATCTTTTCGACAAAATCGCCATCACCAACACCGGTTGCCTCGGTCCCTGCGGCTTTGGAACCAGTGTATTGGTTTACCCGGAAGGCGTCATGTATGGCAAGGTGACCAAACAAGATGTCAACATCATCATTGATGAGCATTTGCTCGGCGACAAACCGGTTGAGCGCTTAAAAGTCCCTGATTTCATATGGAGCTGAGATGAATTCACTCGCCTATTCCGACGATTCGGTCTTGTTTGGCACATCTATCTTGCCAGCGACCAACCATCGCTTGCAATATGCTGTCGCCGCCCGTCATCATGACAATAGCGAGGCTGAAAATGTGCTGTGGGAAGCCCGCGCCGAAGACCCTTCTTGCTTGCCGGTTTATTTTGCGCTTTACAAGTTCTATGCAAACAGCAATAAGTTGGAACGGGCCGAGCGGGCTGCCCGCTTGGCCTTGGCCGAGTCCTCCCGGCAGGCCGGTGTTTGCACCGATTGGAAAAAGCTCAGCCGAGATCCACAGCGGAAAAAACTCTATGCGAGTGAAGCCGGATTGTTTTATCTGTTTTCGTTAAAAGCCTTGGCTTTTATCAAGCTGCGCCGCCAGCACTGGGATGAGGCCAGTGATGTTCTTCGCCATTTGGCAAAGCTGGACCCGGAGGATCGTTCCGGCGGTTCGGTAGTGATAGGTATGGCTGAATCAGTCGGTGCAATGGGTTTGGAATATGAACCCAATTGAATGCAAGCCGCTAGGCGAGACGATTTGCAACTGCCTCATCGAAGAGATTCACAAACTCGGTCTGTCCCCGGGCAATCTTTCGAGTTTGCCAAACTATGATGAGGCGGGTTTTACCACAGCTAAAGACCCTTATAGCGGTATAGATAGCCTGATAGGGGTTTGGAAGAACTCGAATGGCTACCGCATCGGCGAAATCAAGGTCCATGGTGACGGCAGTTTTTATGCGGAATATGACGTGGCCTTGCAACACCCAACCGATGCGCGTTGGTTTGTGGAAGCGGTGGTCGCTTGGGGAAAAGGTGACATCTTCCGATCCGAGGCTAGGATATTGGCGGCGTTGGGGCAATAAATCATGCCCAACCCTCACGAAATCTACGATTTGCTGCAAGATTATGCGAGCGGTCAAGAAACTGTCCGCGAAGTCATTATTGGCTTAGTGTGGACGTTTTGTGAGGCTGAAGCTTGTGGTTTGTCCATGAGTCCCGGCATTGCCACTCGAACCTTGCCATGGGCTGGATGTTTGCAAGGAAAAACCGTTGCCGAATTATCCGCTTGGGTGCGTGAATTTGAACCCTATCAAGCCACGGTCGGCATGGCGGCAGTCAATGCCGCGATCAATCGCCGCCATGGTTTGCCGAAAGGTTTGAGCTTGGAACCCGGCAACCATGGCAACCTAGCTGTGTTTGAACATTTCCTCAGCCAAATCCAAGGCAAAAAAACGGTCGTCATAGGCCGTTATCCAGGGCTGGATGAATTCGTCAGCCAGCATCAATTGGATCTGACGGTATTGGAACGCAATCCCGGATCGGGTGATTTGCCCGATACGGCTTGCGAATATCGCTTGCCTGAGGCGGATTGGGTGTTTATGACCGCCAGTTCGATCCCCAATAAAACCTTCCCTCGCCTTGCCGAATTGTCCCGCAATGCCACGACAGTTTTGATGGGTCCCACCACGCCATGGCTACCCGAACTGCATCACTTTGGCATTGATTTTCTAGCCGGGGTTGAGATCGCCAATCGAGAAATGCTCAGGGCGACGGTGGCGGAAGGCGGGGGTGTACGTTTGTTTGACGAGTCTGTCCGCTACCGGGTGTGTCCCTTGGGCAATGGTGCGGCCGCCGCTTGGACGAAACAACTGATTGCCCAAACCGCCATCGAAAAAGAAACCCTGACCCGTGCCATGGGCGACTGGTATGAGCAGGGCAAAACTGCCCGTTTTCCACGTTATGCCGAATTGGAGACCGCCAACCGGAGGCTTTCCCGTCTTGACACCTGTTTTAAACGACTTTGGGATGCAAACCCGCATGAATAATGCAGAACATGGCTGGGCCGATACAGCCCGGCTGATCCTTTACCATTCACAAAGCACCAGCGCCCGCACCTTGTTCTTGCGCCATGATTCAGGCAGCGTCATTACCCCCAAGCCCTTGCCGCCCTTATCCACGATGCTCGACGAAGAGGAATTTAATCTGGCGGAGTGCGGGGTTTTCCTGCATCCTGCCACCTTGATTCGTGATTATTGCCTAGACTTAGGGCTTCCGTCTTCACTATTGCAAGTGGAAGGCGAATTCCACGGGCAGGTGGATGCGCCGGGTGGCATTATCAGTATCTATCTTGCCCGTTTCACCTGCATAGACCCGCCACGCCAACTGTTCGCCGACCAAGGTGGGAAGTTTTGTGCGATCACCGAATTGCGCGGTGGGCATCCGGCAGAGATGGCTTTATTGCAACGAGCCTATCAAACCATTATGGGCTAAGCGTGGACACCCATCCTAGCTTTCTGATTGATGGACAGGAAGTCGCTTTTCAAGCAGGCCAGACCGTCTTGCAAGCGGCTTTGGCGGCAGGGCTGAACATTCCTCATTTATGCTTCAACCCTGAATTGGAACCCATCGGCAGTTGCCGGTTATGCTTGGTGGAAGTGGCTGGCTGCAAACTTTCGGCTTGCACCCTGCTTGCCGAAGAGGGCTTGGCCGTTCAACACGACACCCCCCGCTTGCGACAATTGCGGATGGCTTTGCTGACATTTTTGCTTGAGCAAGGCAAGCATACCTGCATCCGTTGCGAGCGGACGGGGGATTGCCGTTTGCAGGACGCTGCCATTGCATTTGATGCCCGAACTGAAGCAGACTCAGCCAGTCAAGTTTTTCCGCCCAATGATGACAGCCACCCGGAGGTCAGCTTAAACCGTGACCGCTGCATTCTTTGTGGCATTTGCATCCAAGCCAGCCGGAAATTGGACGGGAAAAACTTATTCACGTTTGCCGGCAAAGGGGGCGACATGATGCTCACGGTGGAATCCCCATCCGGCTTGTTGAAAGACTCCGCCATCTCCGCCGACGACCATGCGGTGCGCTTGTGTCCGGTGGGGGCTTTAACCCGTAAACATCACCCTGTCCAAGCCAGTTTTTCATCCTTCGATGGTTTTGAGGGCATGGATTGGGGTATGCCAACAGAATTCAGTGTGTAGGTGAAATGCGAGTACAATAAAGCCCTAATCAACACGTTAAGGAAGTGCATCGGGACATGTTTGTGACACGCATCAAACTTTTTATTCTTTCACAGCCACCAAGGCCAGCATTTCCTTGGACAAAATCACGTTCTTTTCTGAGGAACAGGCCGCCCTCATGGCATCCTTAGAAATGCCCAGCTTTTCGGCCCCTTCTTCATACAACATCGTCGCTTGGAAATACTCGATGAAATCGTCCCGATCTGGAAAGGTCAGCTTGGAATTGATGACTTCTTCGACAACATTCGCAAAGATGTCTTGTACGACTGGCAGGATTTCACAGCGCAAACGGTCAGTCCGAATCAGAGTGATTTCGTCGATGGCTGTCCCGGTCAAGCGCTCGTTGAATTCATAGATTTCCATGGCATTGTTTCGCGTTGGCCCAATCAACACCAGTTCGCCACCGGGTTTCATGACCCGCTTCAACTCGCCTATCGTTTTTCTGGGGTCGGCGGCATTGTAAATGGCGAAATTGGAGAAGCACAGGTCGAAATGCCCGTCTTCAAACGGGAATCTGTCGTCCATGGAACCCACTTGCAGCGATAGATTCGTCGCTGCCGCGTAGCGAGCTTTGGCTTCTGCAATCAAGCTGGCTTCCCTGTCGATTCCGCACACGCTTCCATTCGGCCCTACGTGCTTCAGATATAGCTCCAAGTGGTTGCCGTTGCCGCAGCCCAAATCAAGGATGTTTATTCTAGGTTTGCGTTGCAGGAAGGCATCTATCCAATCAGCAATATCGAAGTTGGCGAATTCTTTATGGGCGCGGATGCGAATTGTTAATTTGTCTTGCTTTTCTTTATAGCTTAAATCCATGGCTGCCTCTTTTGTTCAGTCAATTAGGTTGTTACAAATTCAAATCACGAATCACACAAAAAGCCTCGGCCATTGCAATGCCAACTTCCGCCCCGCGCAAAGTTGCCAAAGCCTTGATGTTTTCCCGGCTCCTAGAGTGGGGGAAGGGTTTTAGTGCATTGCCGTAATAGTCCAACACCTGCATTTTAATGTCAAAGGTGGCATTGATATCGAAATAACAGTTAGGCTGGAAAGCCAAGCCTATGGAAGGTGCCCAATCCGTCGATGACAACACTTCAAATAAGAATATCTTTTTTATCAGTGTGGGGGGGATGTCTTTGGAGTACCGTTGTGGCAGCCGGATTGCAGCCATGCTGGCTTCAAAACAGACACGATGGTCAATGTTCACATCACTGGGGTGGTGAGTGAACACCCATTCCGGTTTGAATTTGACGATGGCTGCTTCAATGGCTTTCACCATGTCCAAATGGGGGACTGTGTTGAATTGAATATTCTTGAACTCATATTTAAGGGAGTCTTTAATACCTATGTCCTTCTCAGCTTGTTGCACGACTTGTTGGAAAGTTTGCATGTCCGGGCGCTCGTGCCGGGCATCGGCGGGTGCGCACAGCACGCAAGTATAAATGTCATGCCCTTCGTCAGCCAGTTTGCGTAGTGTCCCCCCGCATCCCAGCACTTCGTCATCAGGGTGAGCAATGATAAGCAAGATGTTCATTGACCTTCCATATTATGATTATTGATTGGAAAATCCCAACATTATAGCCGATCTTTATGGGGTTCGATAAAGAGGAATTCCCAATGGGTGCGATTAAATGTGATGCAAGAGTGCAATAATTCGCTGTATTTTTTTTCAATCCAGTTAAGCTTTATGGATATAAATTGACCAATCCAACAGAGGGCAGGCAACGACTCGCTATTTGGACCTCAACCTCAAAGTTATCCACAGAAATTGGGGAAAACCTCAGCATGAAGTTCCCGCTTTCGATTTGATGATAAAATCTTCAGCCTTGTCAAATCAATTACGATGAACATCATGAGTCTATTAGGCAACATTCTCTGGCTGATTTTTGGCGGTTTGATCACTGGCCTTGGTTACATCCTTGGCGGGTTTGCCCTATGCCTGACCATCATCGGCATACCGTTTGGATTGCAGTCGATTAAGCTAGGTTTTGCCGTGTTCGCGCCGTTTGGCAAGGAAGTGGTGGAAAAACCTCATGCGAACAATGTGTTGAACTTAGTCTTTAATGTGATCTGGATTTTGCTGTTCGGTTGGCCAATCGCCACCGCCCATATCACCAGCGCCATTGTCATGGCAATCACCATCATCGGCATTCCGTTCAGTGTCCAGCATCTGAAGCTGATTCCGCTGTCCCTGCTGCCGTTTGGAAGGGATTTGCAATAGTTTGATTGGCCCAAGGCAAGGGCTAATGTTGTGATGCTTTAAACCTCAGGCCAGCACCCGCAATGCCTGTTTTTGTTGCCGCTCCAATAATGCCATGCAGCGTTGGTAATAATGCGGAAAATCCCTAGCGACTATTTGCTCCAAGTAAATAGAAAGCTGCGGGTCGCGTTTGGACTCGGCGACTAGGTGGGTATAGCCAATGCCGTCGGCAAGGGTGAGTGCATCCCCGTAGCTGTCAAACAAATAGGAAATCGACACATCGGTATACGGGGAGTCTTGCCGACCTTGGTGATAAGCCAGGCAGGCTGACAGCATGTGTTGCTCGAAAATGACGAAATCCTGCTCTCGTTTGGGCCGACCTTCCCAAGCGAGTTGGTTGTCGGGATGTTCGATGAAGCGAATCGCACTCTCCGCGTAATAGCGAATGAAATCGGTTCTAGTGCCGCCAATGATGCCGCAATTCTCGGCTTTCAGATCACCTCCGACCGGCATGTAACGTTCGAATTCTTCGGGCATCCAGCCCCCATGGCGGCGAATGTCGTATTCTAAGCTTTCGGGCCGGTAAAAGGATGCGCCATAAGGGGTGCATTCTGGGTGTTGGGCGAAAACTGCGGCTTGTTCTAAGGATTTGGGCAAGGGTTCCCACAAAAAAACATCGTTGTCGATATGCACGAAAGCTTCTTCCTGCGCCGCGTAGGCATAGAGCTTGCCAATCGCCCACCAGTCTGGATCGTGGTCGGAAAGTGCGTTTAAGGCAAGACTCACCGAGCCAAATGGCAAACCAAGCCCGTCAATCAGCATTTCCGCACCTGCATCATCCGTAATCAGGCAGGTGTCAGGATAATGGCGGCTGGCCAGTTCAAATGACAACACCCAAGACAACAGGTGGTGTTTGGGGGTTAGCCATCCCTGTCGCCGTTTGGCGACCAAGGGTTTGTTCCATAGCGACCAGACCGCCTTCATGGCAGCTTTGCCGTTGCCGTTGACACAAGGCGGGTTGAGCCTATGCCTTGATAAGCCCCACCTTGACCGTAACTGTAACCATAGTAACCCGGGGTTGGCGGCACTAACCAAAACCAAGTTTCGAAGTCAGCTTCGGGAACCGGCGATGCAAACACGCCGTCTGGCGAAACTCCGTCAGCATCCTCCACTTGTAACAAGGATCGCTTCAACACCAGCCTAGACAACAGCTTCGACGTAAAGCCCGCGGGAATCAGTGTGACCGGAGAATCATTGCCATATACCACTTGCAAGCGGGTAAAGCGGGCCGTCCCAGTGCCACCCGTCAACACACCCAATCGGCTTCCGGGGATAAGTTGCGGTATCCTTGGAAAATCTAGCGTTGCGACATCAACCGAGCCGTTTCCAGTAAACAATGCATTACAACCGAATAGAAGCTGATCCCTCGTCGTTTTAATATCGAAAGTGATACGCTTTGGATCGCTGAATCCGCTGATGATAGTCTGATCCTTCTGGGAGCCCGCCACGATGCTTCCTCCTTTTACTTGTACATGGGACATAACTAAGGTGGCATAAGCCCCGCTGTAACCGACCGGCACCCAGACTTCCCTGCCGACAAACAGAGAAAAATCCTTGGGTGATAGCCAATTGTAGACCAAGCCGACACTGCCGTTCAGGGAATTCTCGACGGTCAAACCAACATAGCTGGGATTTTGGTTTAATTTGTAACGATGGACCGCCATCGTCGGCAATACGCTGGCCTGCTGATTGACCGATGTGCCGGCATTCGATGCCGTTTGAATGATGACGTTACTTTGCCCAATAGCCCAATTGGAAGCCGGACCTCCGTTGTCATAAACGTCGAACTCCCGTTCAAAATTGACATTGCCCAAGCGAGGCACATCACGCTTGAGGATGTCGGTGAGGAATGAGGTGGTTTGGGGAAATGGTTCCCAATTTAAAACTCCGTCATCGGGCATGCTGACTTCCGCAGGCAACACGACTGGCTGATAGGCGACTATCGGTCCGTCCGGTCCACCACCATAAGCGGCAGACAATCGATAAGGAATTTCCGTCGTGACAAAAAATGAACCATCATTGACGCTGTTTGGATTGAGGTGTTGGCGAACCAGCACAGCAAGGCCCTCGGCCAACAAGTTGACGGGAATTTCTTGGGCAGGTAGCAAGGGTTTTTGCCTGCCATTGGCATCGATCTGCAACACCGAACAAACTTGTACGCTGCCGGTGGCAGGAATGAAAGGGGTACGCTGATCGATCACCTCAGTCGGCAAGCGGATGATGGCGAGTGGGGCGTAATGGTGATGAATTCCTAAAGGCGGGGCATGGTCAAGCAAATCAATGCTGGCATCGACACTGCGGGCAGCGAATGTCCAGTAGTCGCCCGCCTTGAATTCGCCGACATCCAAGCTAAATTCAACTAGGATGCCGTTTTCCAACGCGAGTATAGTGCCAACGACTGGGACGTTGATGCCATTAGAACTCGCTGAAGTATTCAGGTCTTGATAAGCCGATCCATCAGCCTTGCGTACCGTGCCGGATTGGTCCCAACGCCGGATACGGGTGTTGCGGGAGGTATCGGTGTGGCCTTGGCCATCCACCGGGAATAAACCTGCGGGTAGCACATCATCTATCAAAATGGAGCGTGTCGCCTTATCCACGCCACCGGAGCGGATGCGGCGCAACACACCCGGTCTGCCGTGCAGTTCATGCCAATCGTCGAGAATTTCTATCCAATCGCCCGCATGGAACCCCAGTACTTCGTCGCGACCAATGCTATCCACCACCAGACGGTTGCCACTTTGTATTTCAGTCACCCGCGTCGCAACCGTGGCATTGTCACGCGACCATTTGAAAGTGGCCGTCCCCACTGGCCCACCCCGATGGATTTCGACCCGGTAGAGTTGGTTTTCCAATCCCCTGTAACCTGCTTGGGGGGGGATGATGCAAGGGTTGGCCTCCCCCGTCACATTACCAGTCAAGGTGGTCAAGCGTCCGCCCGAAGGACGAATGGCTGTCGGCCAGTGGCTAACATCCTCGCTTGAGGGTGTGCAAGCCGCATTGCCGATATTGCCTAAGACCCTGACTTGCCAGACCGTTTGCAAACGCCCAGTGGTGTCCACCCCCACGGCTTTTTCGACGAGTCCGGGTTCCTGCAAATAAGTCAGCTCCCGTTGCCAGACATCCAAGTAAACCAGATATGGCCCTCCTGTCAATGGGGGGCGATTGAACGCATCGGCTGGTGCAGATTGGTTAGTTAGGTTATAGGGAAGATAGGGTTGGTCAAAGAACGGTGTGCTTCCTTTGCCAACCGACTCGGCCAAGGTGGCGTTCCATGTCAAAGGATTGATGCCGTGGTTTTCGGCTAACAGCCCATCCACATAAATCCGACCCTTGCCTATGCTAAGTTCCCCTCCGGTAAGCCTGATGCGGAAACCGTCAGGGGTTTCCCTAGGCACGGCAGCGGAACCTAGGCTGTCCAGCGTCCCGGCTTGGATGCGCCGGGCAACTTGGGCAACCCATTCATTCCAGTCGGCATCGAGTTGCACTCGGCCTTGTTGCATGAGGACACCCCAAAAATTATTGCTGGGGTCAAAGCTGATACGGCTTAAATCAAAACTCATGATTAGTGTGCTCCCTCATGATTCGTAGAAAATACCGGCTTGAAGGCCGACCCGTAAAAATTCGGCAAGCCTAAGTTGCAAATTAGTTTCACGTTGCGCTGGAAACAACGCATGAAATGCCCCCATTTCGCTTTCGTCACTGGCTCCCCTCCGAATCGCGTCAGGCGTGGCGCGGGTGAGTTGACAATAGGATGGCACACCATAAAGTAAGGAGGTAAACCTAGGTGTAACATCCGCCTCGGCTGCTGCTGTTTCTGGTTGGCATCGGTATCGCCTAGGTACGAGCGAGGCGTAAGGTAAAAATGAAAAACGGACACAGCCGGATTGACGACGCGCCACAACGACTGGCGGAGCCGTGTCCCCCGGCGAGGCAAGTGCAAGAATCAGGCTGTTGGAAATGTTCAACCCAGGATCAATCGCGCTTGCCCTGATTTTGCCAATCAACGTACATGCCTCTAACGCAAGGGTGCCGCCCGATGAGACACCATCCATTGCGGCGTAGGCGGTGTTCACGGGAGCATTTGAGTCGATGATACAGTCATTGGCGACAAGCCTTGAGCCTTCAATCACGCGCACCGCCCCTAAGATGGACCATTCCAAGCTGACCGCGACACCGGTCAATTCCACTGACAAGCTTGCCACACCGGGAGAGGTGGGATTGCCTATGGCATCCAAGGCCAAGCCCGGTGTCAAGGTGGCATGACGGATGGCAAGCCTTGCCAATTGATTAGTGACTGAAGGCAATCGCAATGACCCGCCGGCCACTCTGACTCCCTCCAAGGCAAACGCACTGTCTTTGCCTCCTCTCACGGTCATATTGCCGCCGAGGATCAAGCTGGGCCAAGTTTGTTCAGCAGCGCGAATGGTCCATTCTCCGCCGGGTGGCACATTCACAGAGGGCGTCTCTACATAGCGCCCACTGTCGGTGATTTCGACCACACCCTTGACCGCGCCAGCGAGAGCCGTCAGCGCGGCTTGGATCGTCGGAAAGTCATTTGGAACTTGCAATACCTTGACATCCGAGGCATCGGCTTCACGCGGTCGGGAGTATTCGCCACCCCCCAAGTCGGCGGTGAATCCGTAGTGGTACGTCAAAGCGACACTGCCGGGTGCTGGCAAGTCGGAAGCCACGGCGACTCGCCCCAACTCCGGGTCTATGGCATATTTTCCTAGCGGAGGAACATGCGCCCAGCCCAAGCCGTCGTCGCCGAGATGGCAAACCACCACATTCTGCCTGGGAACTTCAGCATCGTCCACGTAAAGCACGATGCTAGGGTCGGCATTGTCCAGTGGTTCGCTTGGGGTTTCCCTTGTCCCATAATAGAGTTCTTTGCGCTCTGCCAGCAATCGACGGCCAATTGGGTCAGGCACATTAATGGGGTCCGCCAAATGAGTGATTTCGTCTTCCGCGAGCGGATTGGCATAGAGTTGTAACGGGTGACCCAGCGGACTGACAAGATAGCGGCGATTATCAACCTTGGCGGCAGGGCTTTTGCTATGCCGGTAGGCATTGACCCGCCATAGGAATATGCCGATGTTGGGAATATTGAAACGCCCTTTGCCCGTCTCTATGTTCCGTACATCCACTGTGTGCGCCACTGAATCAAAAGCGCCACCGATGCGGGTCAGCGGTTCCCAGCGCCTAAGGTCGGGGGCATAAAGGCAATGGGTTCTGCGGTGGTTCATGTGTTGGGTGGCCGCCAATAATTGGAATTCCTCCACGGCGCGAGCGTTCCAGCCCGTGACATCGCGAGCCAGTTGTTCCAGCACGGACGCAGTGCCTTTGCGCCGCCGCAAGGCTATCGTGTGGGCAACCTCGGCACGGGCCAAGCCCTTGGCTTGACCTAGCGCATGAAGGGGTTCATAACCGATCAAATCGCCGATGTAAGGGATTGCCCATTCGGCACAAGTCTCGATGAAAAGATCATCATAGAGTTGGGCGAGATTTTCTTCAATGACCGCAAACTCGTCCGCGAAAGCCATCAATAAAGCTTTCAATGGCCCACGGGCGGCTTTTTCATGCAATTCGGCAAGACGCTGCTGCTCGCTAGGGTTTGGATTGGGCAGGGCTTCAAGGGCGGCAAGCTCATTCACTTCGGCTGTTGTCAGCAAGCCTCGAAAGTGGGAGGCTTTTTCCCGCAATGCATTGATGCGTTGTTGTTGCGTGGCATTCGGGCCAGGCAAGGCTTCCAAGGCCGCAAGCTCGCTGGCTTCCTCGGATGTCAGTGGATTGCGCAGGGATTCGGCAAGCTCGGCATCACGGATGCGGTGTATTGCCGGTAGCAAGCGGTAAAGGTTGTCGGCATTCGAGAGGGTCATTGCAACAACTCCACTACGAGTAAAGCGGCATCCAACGTGAGCAATTCGGCAGCCTGCGGGCTTACTGTCAGGGTAGCCATGGGTGTTTCAGCGAACAGTCGGTTGGGAAGATCGGTGGACGATGGCATCTTCCGGTACAATGCAGCCACTTGCACAGCCTCGACACCAGCAACTGCTTGCGCAGTGGCGGCAACTTCATCCGATGAAACGCCTTGGTCGAAGCTCCTCGTGTCGAAACCGAATGATTCGATTAAGCGTTTTTCAACAGCGGGCAACACCAAGGCTTTGTCGGCATCGGCGGACACCTTGACCAAAACCCTAAGGCCAAATCGGGAATCACGATAACTAACGATCCGCAACGGTAGCAATGGGTCGCCATAACTTTGCAATGCCGCTTGAAGATAGCGGTAGGTGTCGCTGTTCGCCGTCACCTCGGCACCATTTTCACCAGCCACGGTTAGGAAGACACCTTTGGCCGGGCCATTGGGAATCCAAAGCGCATGGGCTTTGGCGATGCCTGAAAAGGCCCGGGCAAAATCTTGATAGTCACGAATGGAAACTGCTCGCTCCAAGGTCAACACGGTCAACGGGGCGTTGGCCCTCGCCTTGCTTTCCCGTTCCGGGTCTTCGCCTCCACTGGCCGACTCGGGGTTTGACACGCCTGTGACACCCAAGGGGCGTGATAGCAGATTGGTTAATTTGCCGGCGGGGACATTGCCAGCCAAGCCCAATCCCTTGCGGTAAGTGGCACGAATGTTGTGGTCACCCGAAGGAAGAAGTGCACCTTCAATGCCATTGCCCATTTGCACAGTTGTCTTCGCTTCATCGTCGATTGCCAATGCATAAACTCTGTCGTTGACACCCCGTGCATACAAGCTGCTGGTTTCCGTCCACAACAAGTCGTTGGCGCGCAGTTCCAAGGTCGATTTGCGTCCGCTGGGCGTGTTGGCACTCACGAACGTCAGCGGTGACTGGCGCAGACTAAAGCGTTGGTTCGCCAACCGTGCATCGCCACTGCCGATGATTTCAGCCACGGTCTCACCCTGTGTGGCACGGGCTACGTTGGCATTGATCCGAGTGCTGTCTCGGTCGTAACAATATTTCATTGGGTCAGACAACATAAAATAGGTAAGCGAGCCGATCTCCCCAACCGCTGTGGGAAGCTTGTCGATGATGGCGATTTCTTGGACTTCCTCATCGTCTTTTTCGGCGGGAACCCATTCCAAAGTAACAGTCCGAGCGATTAGCACTCCTTCGCGCCCATCCCGGTCTAATATGCCTAAGCGTATTTGTGTAAGGTCATAGATGATTGGCGTTGACCCAGAAGGGTTTTGACTCCCTACGCTTCCATTTGATAACAAGGCACCAAATTCGGCGGGAGGCAGAGCCAGCCATTGGTCGCCAGAAAGCAGTTCGGGCGTTGTATTGATGCGCAGCGATTGACCCTCTTGGATAATCAAGGTTTCACCGTTGGACAGTGCCACGGTTGCATCAGGCATTCCTTTCCGCAAGCGGATGCGAGCCCGTTTGCCGCTAATCGCCAACAACCGACCCGGTGCTATATCGGGTTCCAGTCGTTCAAGCCGGATCTCGTTTCCGTAAAGCGGGTAGTCGAGCGGCCTTGCTGCCACCGGCAAGGCTTCGGACTGGGCTAGGACGAGATTTTCTCGGATGCCTTGCGTGAACGAGTAAAGAGAGTCGGTCGTATCCGGCGTGATTCGAGTCACTTTGCCGGACAACCCGAAATCCGAGCGTGAGGGGAAACTCACTTGAGTGGCTCGATAAAGCCAGACATAACCTGACAAGCCCGATGCATGGCTGAAGTTTGCATTGGACACCAACGCGAACCAGCTTCCGGGCGTGATTTTCGGATAGGCATTGTCGAGATCGATCAGGGAATTCTGTATCTCAAAATCTTTCCATTTGAAATTGCTTTGCCCCAAAGTACCGACGGTCAACCCTGCCACCGATGGATTGTTGGTTGAATAAATCAGCCTTGGGTCCGGTGCATTATGGCCAAAAAGTGCTGTGCGTTGCCGGAATACGAAGACTGAAGCCTTGGCATGATCCGGGTCGTTCCATGGAATCGAGCTACTCAAGGGCGCATTCCATGACAATCGCGTCAGTTGCTTATCCCTGACTTCCTCGATGCCAGTGAGGACACGGATGTCCCATTGATAACTGCTGGAATTGGTGACACGCTCTTGGCCCAACACCAGAATGACATCGCCCACTTGCAAGCCGCTGCCCAAGCCGGTCACCCACAGTGAAGTGTCTCCTAGACGAGGTTGCCATGCGACTGAACGCTGCACCGGCAAGGCATTCCATTCCGACCGGGCTTCCACGACCTCGACCGTTTCAAAGGTTTGCGGTTGCTGGCCCGGACCCGGCACACTTTGAACCTTGCTGCCAACCGGAATATTGACTGGCTCTGCGGCAAGTGCCGGATTTCCAGGCACTTCCTGCAAGGTGAAGGCTAAATAGGTGGAAGCCGCCACACCCGGAGCCAGTTCATAACCAATCAGCCGGGACAATTCTAAAATCGAGCGGCGTTCAGTCGCAGTGCGCAGGAAGTTCTCATTGGCAATCCGCTCTTGGTAGAACGTCAACACGTCCAGCGTGGAGGCAAGCGCATCGCACAATGCGATGGTGAAATCTGCGTCATCCCGACCGCCCAAACCTGCCAAGGCTGGCAAATCAGCGCTGGACAACCGGGCCAGCAAAGACTCTTTGAAACTGGCATGGACACCTGCTCGGTAGTTGATGGAAGACTGACCGGGAGGATTGTCAATACGGGTAGGGGTTGCCACATCCACCCCCGCGCAGCAACCGCAAGAATTGGCGGTGAAATCGTCCATTACTTGCCTCCGAAAAGTGAAAATCTGAGCACACCGTGCTCGGGATAGTTGGGATCATTATCCAAACGTGGGATTTCCAAACGGGAAAGCCGCATGAATCCATCAGCCAAATAGATTGAATCGTCCACGCCTTGACGCTGGAATCGAGTCGCTTGCACCGATGCCACACCTGCCACCTGGCGAGCGTTCGCATAGATTTGGCTTAAGTAGACGACTTGAGCAAAATTTAGCCTGTCGGGATGAAAAAGCCCCAAGCGGCCATCAGGCAACACGCGGTTGCCCAGCACTTCCAGCAGGCCGTTGCGTACATCGGAACGAAAATAACCGCCACGCACACAGACTAGCAGATCGATTTCCAAGGAAACGTACATCGGGTCGTTGAATTCGGTGTCATGACCGGCCATGCGATAAGGCTCGACAAAAGTGGTTAAATCCGTTTCGAATGCCGCATCCATGGGCGCACCCCCCAAGCGGTCAACAGTAATATAGACCGTATGCCAACTACCGGTCCAACGCAGGGTGGCCGCCGCCCGTTGTATGCCTGAATGGCTTTGCGTCACGTCGGCATAATCTTCGGGAGTGACGGCGCGGGCTTGCCGTCGAAACGCCTGCGGGGCATGGCGACGCACGGTGGCTTGGTCTTCCAAATCAATTCCTCCGGTCGCGGACAAGGGGTTGCGCACTCTCAACACATCCGCATCCGCGCTGACCACGTGGGCGATGGCATCTGCCCCCAGATTGCCGGCAGTGCCGTTGCCCACTCGGTAGTGAGCGGTGAATGCAGTCCCCGATCTGGGGCGACGACCATGAATTCCGTCACCAAAGCGCAAACGTGCGCTGCCGTCATGTTCGATTTCTACGACGAAATGATGGTCATCGGGTCCGCTATTCAACAAATCTCGCTTCGGTTCCCAATCCCCGGTAGGTGAGCCGTCCAGCGAACTGTGCAATATAATTGCGGGTAGCGTATCCTCCATGCGCCAAACCATGGCTGAAGAGGCAGGCGCTTGGGCATCAAAAGCCAGTCTGTCGGTGTGTGACTGGCCAGCCACCATTAACGTTTTATAAACTGTACCGGCTAGGGTCAATGGCGCGTTAGCCAACACGGGGGCAAAGCGCGGTGGAATTTCCAAGGGTTTGGCATTTTGGCAACGATTGTTATCCCGATTAGTCGGGAAAGCCAGCCTAGCTTCCGGCACTGTCCCCAACTCTTCGTCCACTGGAATTGTCAGGCCATGATCGGCCAACACCAAATTGCCGCGAGCGACACTGACATTGTCCAAATAAATGCTGCCATGCGCCTCATCAGCCACCGAGGAAATGCATAATGAAAAGGGCAGGGCATCCTCAATACGCCATGCCACTTCGGTGATTGTTTCACCCGTCAATGGGTCGGTTAGCGGCAGGGCTGGATTATCAGGTGAAACCTTGCGCACCGAAGTCAACCTAACCACATGCCTATGGCTGGGATCGGCGTCGAATGGCTCGCCAGTGGCTGGCCCCAGCACTTCTTCGAATAACAGCACATCACCCACTTCCAGTGCGTCAAGATGGCCTGTCAAGGTGGCCGAGACAGCGCCTTTGGGCAGACAGCAACGCCGATCCCCCCATGCGTAAATGGGAATGGAATTGTGCGCCGAATATAGCATGGCATCATGCAGCGGTTCAAAGACCTCTGGTTTTGCACGCAAGGCTTCCGCATCCTCCCTTGAGTTTGGCACAATCCGTGAAGACATTCCTATCATCCGGCTGTAGAAACGTGTCCCCGCCTTAGGCAAGGACACGCCGTCTGCATTGGCCGTGACATGCAACCAAAGCCGGGCGTTGCAGCCGTCATGCACGGGATAATCGACCAGCAGGGCATGGCGACGCAAGGACGTGCGCAACCGGGCAGTTTCCAAATAAGCTTCGGTGGCGATGGCATCTTGTTGATAGGATAATTGGTCACCCGCATAGGCGATCAATTCCGCCAAAGTAACACCCAAATCGGCAGCGCTGCGTTCGCGCCAATCCGGCACGAGGTGGGTAATCCGGTCTAAGATGAGCCGCCTAAAACTAGGGTAGTCCTTGGCTAGATAATCAATCACCGGGCTTTCCGGCGTAAGCTCCGGGCAATGGGTGGTCGTTTGGCAATCAAAATCGCTGCCGCACTCCACTTTGAATGAAAAATCGATGCTTGCCAGTCGTGGGTCGAAACCCATGGGCGGGGTGTCATCCAGTACCGAACGCACCAGACTCAGCCGATAGGGCGAAAAATCCCCATAGCGATCGGTGCGAACCACCAACACATGATCCGGTCTGTCCAAGCCGGCAAAAAATGACTTCTCGGCAAGCGTGGCTTCGGCAGGCGGGGCGGAAGCCGCTGCCACCCACAGCGCTTCGACATTCCTGACGCGCTCACCGCCATCAATGCGGACTTGCTGTGCTACGAAACCCGGTGGCACGGGGCGCAATAGCCTGACTAATAAGGTGCGTTGGCGTGGGCTATCGGGCGGTGCGTTATGATCGACCACTTCCAAATAGTCGATGCCGTTCAACGCGGTCTCGTTGAGTACACGGTCGCGGCGCAACTTGTCGCAGCAGTGGTAAATCATGCGAACACTCCTCCCCGTTCAAAGCTCGCTTGTTGCAAGGTTTGGGTACGGCGAATCAGATAGCGCACCGTCACCCTTAGCGTCGAATCGATGGCTTCCACTTCCACAGCATCCAACACAATCAAATTGCCTAGCCATTGTTGCAAAGCCCCTTGGACAAGAAATTGAGCGGTTGCCGCCAATTCCCCGCTGTTGGGCGCAAATAGGAGCTGCATCACCCCGCTTCCAAAATCAGGCCGCATGACCCGCTCGCCGGGGGACGTGAACAGCACTTGCTCGATCAGTCCGCGTATGTACTCTTCCTCGCTGGCGGAAGCCGTGTGTCCGCGACCATCAAATTGGTAAGGATAATTCACATTCATGGGTTGCCTCAGCTTCCTATCACTCGGGTTTGTGCCGCCACCGGCATTAGCGGCGTGCCATTCGGTGCGCAAATTGCCTGGCTGTCCATCAACACCAATGGCTGGCCATTGGAGAATACGCGGGTCGCCGCCACCACCCATTGACCGGTGACACAGGGTAAGGGCGAACCGCTGACGTTGAACGGGCAGCCAGCCATCGTGTAGGGTGCAGCCATGGTCACGGTCGGTTGACCGCTGACCAGCACCCGCGGGTTAGGCATGGTGGGCATGGCTGTCCCGCCGTGAGCGCAAAGCACAGTGGCACCGACATGGAGTAGCGGTCCTGGCATATCAAATCACCGTCAATGCGCCGTTGTTGATATTCACGATGGGACCGATCATGGTCATCGATGCCCCCTTGCCATTCAGTATGTAGATGCCGGTGTCATTGACAATCAACATTGCACCGGTGGTACTTTTAATCATGATGCCTCCTGTAGGTCCGGGCAAGTCCGACACGGTCAGCCCATTTTGCAAAGGCGTCTGCAAGGTGATCGCAGGCAAGCCCGGTGGCGTGGCGAGTGCCAAGGCTGGCACTTCGGCGGCACTGCCCCAAAAACAGCCCACCCAAATGGGAAAATCCGGGTTGCCTTGCTCAAATTCCACCCAAACCGCAGAACCAATGATAGGCAGGGCAAACATGCCGTTTTGAATGCCCGCAATCGGGACACAAGGCATGGCCCATGTCGTCGGCAGCAAACCTGCCACATCCGGAACTTGCACCATCAACCGGCCTTGTTGCATGGGGTCGATGTTATTCAGCACCATGCCTCGATATTTGCCGTAGTATTTGGTAACGCCGCTGTCTTCGCTCATACCGGAACCCTAGGCGTGATTGAAACCAAACCGTTGCGGCTGAGTTGAAAGCTTTGATTGAACTCACCGCGTTTGAGTGTGCTGGTGACGCTTTGCACAAAATAAAGACCGTCATAGGCCACACCCACGCCCCGCACACCGACAAGCTGCCGAGCCTTAAGCGGCCTGCCATAACGCAACACATTCAAGGAACCGCTGGCCGACACCGAATCCTGCGATTTTTTTGCCTCAGCCAGCCCTTTTGAAATTGCCTGCATCGGATTCATCTTGGCCGTGTCCTTAAGGAATTTGATATTGGAGATGGGCGTGGACAAAACCCCTAAAGGCGGTTGCAAGGGATTGATGTTGGGGATGGGGATCGGAATAGGAATATGCGTCAATTGGTTTTGGATGAACACGACTGGCAACACACCTTTGGTGGGATCGAAGGAAAAACTAAGGTTTTCGACATTGGTGAGCGCGTCCATGTCCACGTTCAATGCCGGTTGCGGTACACCGATTTTAATCTCCGGGCCGAAATAGGCGATGTTCGTACCGGGAGTTGGGCCCGTTTCCACATAGAACACATAGCCCACTTGTTCGGCCAGTAATTTCAGATATTGAAGGTCCGTCCCCTGTTGTGAGGGTATTTTGTCCACCGGAATGGGGATGTCGGGGAATAACACAGGGATAACCAATGGAATCAGCCCAAAGGCGGCGTATTTGGCACAAATTAGAGCCACCCTCGCCTCAATGGGCAGGGCAGGGAACGGCAGTCCGCTAAAGTCCTGCATATCCATCACTTTGGTTAAATCCTCGCCGGTGACGGTGACCGTACCGGGTGCGCCGTTACTGCCGGCTTGGACTTCTACATGTGTCATCACTCCGTCAAATAGCGGCTGCGGTGTGCCGTTGAGGGTGACCACCAACATCACTCGCAACGGCGGAGTGCCCACGCCCGCACCTTGTGCGGCGGCAATCAAGAAAATCGTGTTGAGATCAGATTTTGCGGTGAATTGAAAAGACAACTGGAAACCGCTGGCAGAACCTGCCGACGTGGTGACTTGGACATTGTCGAGCGCATCCATGACCACCCTAGGCGCAGGGGCGGGGATCACTGGACCCATCAACAAGCTAAGCTGTATGCCCTTAGCTAACATCCGTCACCCCCGGAACCCCTTCCGGCAACGTGATGAGCAGGCGACGGCCCACCGTCTCGGTCAGATCAGCCGGATTCATCGCACGGTTGGCATCGCAAATGCGCCAATATTGCAGCGGGTCGCCCAAATACTGGGCAGCCAAATTGTCCACACGGTCGCCGCTGCTGACAGTATGTTCTTGCAAAGTCGCAAAGTTTTCCGGGGGCGGCACAAACCGCCGCTTCAAATAGGCTATCACTGTCCCATCGGGACGTGTGATTTGTGACGTGGCAATCCCATAATACCGGCTGGTGGAAGGGTAGGTGGGTGTGATCAATGCATTGGCTTGCATGAAAGCCTGTAACGGGTCCATAAGCTTATATCCCCCCTATGCCGAGTGAAGAAAAGTTACCGCGTTGGGCTTTTGATGCCAGCTTTTCTTTGGTTTGCAGATAACTCATGAACAAACTGCCGCCCCGATGGGAGAATCCCAAATCATCCACCGACAACACGCGCAAGCCGATGCTCACCTTGGCGCGAATCGGGTTCAAAGTCGGGTCAAAGGCTTCCTCAGTAATGGAGAAATCCGTCAATCGGACTGGCACGACTCGACTTTTCCCCCAGACAAACAACATTAATGGGGCTTCCATCGGTGAAATTTCCAAGGTTCCTGAACTGGCCTCTGAATTCATACGCAAAAGCTGTGCGCTGGTCGGGTGGGCCAAACTTTCCAGTAGCGCAAGCTGGGGCTGGATGCCAAATTCGACCGTGGCCCGGTGTTGGTCGGGAAACTCCAATTGGTCGGCGGCATCGATATCGGCTTCCAGTTTGATGGTTTCCACCGCAGGGCCTTTAAAACGCATGGCCTCGGAACGGTTTCCACCCTCGCCGCCAGCCGCCTGGACTTGCAATGAGCGGGTCAAAGATTCCGGGTTGTATTGCAGCGAAATAATGCGTGCCACACGTCCATTTTCAGCGTCAATCAATACGATTCCGCCTTTTAGGAGTTTGGGTGAATTGGGGAATGTGGTCATAATTTGCCAGTCTTAAAATATCTAAATTCGTTAGAAATACAAGGTAATCGTACCGCCAACATATGGGGATAGCCGTTTGGTGGGATCAGTTTCCTTCAGTGCCTCGTCAGTCTGCTTGATGGGCACCTTGACGCCAAACTCGGCTTTAACGGCTGGCGTGTCTTTGCAAGCTTTCTTAGATTTATCAACCGCATCGTACATATCCCCAATGGCGCTGGCCAAGTCCACTGCTTTTTTCAATTTATCCTCATTGGTTGTTGCGGCGTTAAACTCGGCATAGGCTTTTTTAAGATCCTCGCCTGCTTTTGTGACTTTAGCCTTCAATTCCTCAGGATTGTCTGCCTGACACACTTTGCGGCTGGACTCGATTTCGAGCCCCGCCGAACCGCTAGAACCTTTGCTGTCGTCGAAGCTGATTGAAGATTTCAGCGCGACATTGAAATGTTGGTTGCCATCCAGCGAAACTTTAAAGCTAAACGTCTTTGATGACTCGGCCTGTAACTCAAAAGTCAAGGTTTTCGCCGCCGAAATTTTAACTGGCAACTTCACAGTGGCTGACTTCGGCAATTCCACACTAAACTGTACGGGCCCCGCTTTAAAATCAAATGTCAACAGATCACTTAGCGATGGCGTTTTGCTCGACGGAGCGGCGCTTGGGGTGCTTGGGCAAGCGAGTGGGCCAACGGGCGTATTCAATGGCGGAAGTCCCGTGGCAGCGGTTGGGCCATTTGGGCAAGCAGTTTGATTGCTAGGCGGAAGCACTATCCCAAATTTCGAAGGATCGAATTTCGGCAAACTACACACGTCTTGACCAAAATACTGGAGCGGGTCGGGAAAGCAACGTTGGGCGGCGGCGCGTATCCTTTCCTTAGGGATGGCTGTTGGCAATAGCTTTTGGAAAGAACATAGGCCGCGAATATCGCAAGCCTTTTCCATTTCATCAACTTTTTGGCCTGAGTCAGGTGTAGGCGGTTTCTCCCCCCGCGCAAGCCGCATTTCGGCGCATCGTATTGGATCAAGCTTGCCTTGTGCGCAAAGGGCAAGCATTTCAGCCTCAATTTTTGGATCAAGCTTTAATTTGAAATTATCTGTTTGTGGGGCAGCATAACCGAATGATGGTTGGGCGGGCTGTCGATGAATCGAAAAAGAAGGACTGGCCACCGAAACGGGTCCGCCCAATTGTTGGGCAACCCGATCCGCTTCCTGCTCGGCTGCATCCGATGGTCCGGCAAGGGCAAGGGATTGGCGGCTTAATCTTCCCGCTCCACCCGCTTGCTGTACCACATGGGTCAACTCATGGGCCAACAATTGCCTTCCTGTACTATTTCCCACAGCATATTGCCCTGTGTCAAACACGACATCCCGCCCTACCGTATAGGCCAAGGCATTAACAGACCTGGCAGATTCCGCCGCTTTGGCATCATTATGCACACGCACTTGGCTGAAATCGAAACCAAAACGCGGCTCGAAGAATGCTCGTGCGGTTGGGTCAAGAGGCTGTCCAGATGAGGAAAGCACTTCAGGGATAATGGATGGCACTTCAATGGGCTTATTTACATTGACATCAGGCTGTTGAGACGATAACTGGCGATTAGAGGCTGGAACATGGGTTTGAGGCATGATTTGACTTCTTACCTGACCAAACTGTCCGCCGTTCCTGGACTTAGTTTGCAAGCCCGGGTTTTTCTTTTTCTTGCATTCCTCACATGCGCCAGTCATAGACGCTGTCGGCGACCCGCATGCGCACTTACGCTGCACCAGCAATCCCGTGTGAGGGGAATTGCCTAAAGACGCTGGCTTAGCCGTAGTGTTTTGCAATGGTCTTGTCATTTGTTTAGATTGGATGTTTCAAATTAATTGGGTGTAATTGTCACGTCGCCATTTTTGGTGGTCGAATATACGCTGCCGTTACTATCATATAATTTTGAGCCTCCATGAATCGTGATCGTCCAAATCTTCTGGTTTTGTGATTTTGGTGTCACTATCACACTGCCTACGCAAAGTGTGCCATCCCTTCCCCGTGCGGCCATATAGCCATCAAATGCTTGATTGATTTTGAATACAGTATCTTTTTTATACAATAATGCAGCTTCCCCAGCATTTAGGAAATTATACCTACCCGAGGCAAGTGCTTTTGCATACTCCTTACCTACGTCTTGATCTTCCTTGGTAGGTTTCGGTTTATTTTTGTTGGGGTCTTCAATTGGTGCTTTGAAAGCCCCTTGATTGCCTCCCGCATTCTGTTTTTTGTCGTCTTTGGATGCATTTTCTGGTTTTTTGGCATCATCTCCCTGACTGGCTTCGTTGGCACCTTTCGGACCATCTTTAGCAGCCGGTTGGCGAAGCGTGTTAATTCCTTGGCTGATGGAATTAAGCACCTCATCGACTGACTTGCCTTCGGCAGAGGCGACTTTAGCGAGTAGCGCATCCACTTCGGCATCTGTCAAAGGCGGATTAACCCCGACGGCAATTTGTCGTAAACGTTCAATGCCGGCAGCATCAATCTTCGGTCCTTTCCCGTCCTTCTTCAATACACCATCCACTAACCGTTTGGCGGAAGGTGGCAACGGAGTTTCCTCCTTGGGTTTGTTGCCAGGTGGCTGGGCAGTGTCAGACCCCTCTTTTTTGACACCGCCAGCGTTGCCACCCGTGCCGCTGCCGCCGCTAGAACTATTTCCACTGCCACTTCCTGATTGACGATCCTTGGATTCCTTCAAAGCCTTCTTAATGGCTTCGACCGTCACTTTTCCATTAGGGATGGAACCTTGGCTGCCTTCCGATAGTTTTAATATCGCTTCAAGTTCTTCGTCGCTAAACTGATCCCTGTTCTCGACTATCGTCCGGGTCAGTTGTTCACCTAACTGTCGTTGCGCATCACTGGCATCACCCGTCTGTGCTGCTTGCGTCATTATTCTTTTTAGTTCGGGATCTTTCTTGATGGCTTCCTTCAAATCATCAGGAATGTCAATGCCTTTTGACTTCGACATCTTAATCATGGCATCTATGGCATCATCGCCCTCAAGCCCAACACTGGCTTCCGCACCGTTGGCCACCAATATGATTGCCAACACAACCATGGCCGGTCCCAATGCCCTTGTGCCGGCTTTCTTGGCCGCCGCCGCAAGCAAAGCCGCCATTAAAGCAGTCATGACGGCAACGGGTATCAGATCCGGTTGAATGATGGGTTTGCCCTTATCCTTGTCCTTTTCCTTTTCCTTTTCCTTGTCTTTATCTTTTTCCTTCTTTTTTTCTTTGACTTTTTCCTTTTCCTCTTCTTTCACATCTTTAGGCCGACGCAGACCCAGATTGCAATCACATTCAACAATCAATTCTTTAAAGTCAGGGATGCACCAATAGGTGTACAGGCCGTTGACGGGCGCGTCCACTAGAAGGTCTTGAAATTGTAGGCAATCCGGTGGGGCCAAGGTTGGAAAAGGCAATCCAACCAATGGCGGTGGATGCATCATGCGCTCGACGGAAAAACCCATGCGAGTTAGTTGCCTCTCGTACCAGTCTAACTTATCATTTCCAAGTTTGATGTTTTTCGGATTATTTGGCTTAATTTCTCCAATGACAACCGTATTCAACCCTTTCTTAATGGCACCCAAGTCTGGGAGTCCCTTTGCCTTTGTTGGGTTTGGCATCAGGCCAGGGATGTAAAAGGGTGCTTGAAGCCAAGGATATTGAAACTTCATAGCAGTTGAAATAATGGCATGGGCCTCTATGCCAACCAAATTGGTTTGTCCATAACACAAACCGCAACCCCCTGCCTTTGATCCGGGCAAGCGTTGGATCTGGGCACCGGCCTGTTTACTGATATTGATTGGGCCACGATTGGATACCACCGCTTCACTGACGATGTCTGCCTCCTGTTCATAGGGGCTATGTTCAGAATGGTCAACCGATAAAGCGTTGAGATTCGGCCGTTGGCCGCTCTGTTGCACGACATGGGTCAGTTCATGGGCAATGATTTTTTGCCCAGTTCTTGTATCAGGGGAATATTGCCCAGACGCAAAGACAACATGATGCCCACTGGTGTAGGCCAAGGCATTGACAGACCGCGCCGACTGGGCGGCCTTTTCATCGGTATGCACTCGAACTTTACTGAAGTCATGACCGATACGGGTTTCCATCAAGTGACGGGTATCGACATTCAGCGGTTGACCTGCCGAGTTTAGCACGTCAGTGACTACCGGTGGCACTGCCAACCCACCACCATTATGATCCTTAGCCTTGCGCTGAATAGTCAGTTTTTTTTTGGCGCACTCCTCACATTCTTCGGATAAGCCTAACGATCCGCCACATGCGCATTTACGCTGCAATAATTGTCCCCGCCCAGTTGACAATTTAGGCAAAGGTGAATTCGCGGGATTTTTTCCGCTGGTCACTGCTTTATTCATCGCTTGCATCCATAGAACCGGTTCATGGTGTCCATGCCCGGTTGTTAACTTCAGAAAAAAACATCTTAAGCTCGTTTGCCATGGCTTGAAATAATTTCTCTTCCAATCCCGCGAGCAACCTCGACACCAACTTGTTGCTGATTCAACTCAGGAAGCATTGAAATGTTGCCAATTTGTAAACGAGGCAAACCATTTAATTCAGCCAAATGCGGGGTGATCCCAGGCATGGCTAATTGTTTGCTCAACTGCTCTTGCAACCCTGCCGCAAACGCATGGCGGTCTTCATGGCGGAAGCCTTTCAACACCAATTGATCGATATGGACAATCACTCGTTGCATAACCACCCCCTTGTTTCGGCATCGGAGAGCGGCCTTTCACGCTTGCCCCCTTCGCCATGGGCCGCCTGCAACAAATGCTCCATGCCCACTGGCCGGCCATCATCAGCGGCTAGGAAAGCGGCATTCAGCGCGATGTTGCGAATATTACCCCCAGAAACATTCAATTGGGCAAGTTTGCGATAATTTAACCCATCGACTGGCGTAGTAAGGGGAAACACATTTTGCCAAATGGCTTCGCGCTGTTCTAGGTCTGGGAATGGAAACTGCACAATGAAACGCAAACGACGTTGGAAAGCAGTATCCAACGCGTTTTTTAGGTTTGTGGTGAGTATCGCCAAGCCGCTATAGGATTCCATGCGCTGCAATAAGTAGCTGACCTCAATATTGGCATAGCGATCATGGCTGTCTTTCACTTCGCTGCGCTTGCCAAACAGGGCATCCGCCTCGTCGAACAATAAAATGGCCCCACTGTCTTCGGCGGCATCAAACACGCGGCGTAAGTTCTTTTCAGTTTCGCCGATGTATTTGTTGACGATGGCGGACAAATCAATTCGATACAGGTCCAAACCCAATTCGTTGGCAAGCACTTCCGCCGCCATGGTTTTGCCCGTGCCGCTTTCCCCAGCGAACAAGGTGCTAAGCCCCAAGCCCCGCGAACTTTTTTGGGCAAAGCCCCATTCCTCGCAGACCTTCAACCGGTGGCGGACATGGGCAGCAATTTGCGACAGGATGGCTTTTTGCGGTTCGGGCAGGATCAAGTCTTCCCAGCGTGAAACTGGCTTGACACGCTGGGCCAAATCATCCAAGCGCCGCCTACTCAAACCCCGACACGCCTTCCATAGCGCTTGGTCAGGCGTGGGGCTGGTGGCGATGTCGGCTTGAACCGCTTCGCCAACTGCCGATATGGTTTTTGCACTTAACCTAAACTGGGACGAAACACCCTCCAATGCACCGTTGATGCGTTTAGCGGAAGCACCCAAGGCTTGTTCCCACAAGCGCCTTTGGTCCATAGCATTGGGTTTATTGACAGTGAATCGTAGGCCGCTACTATTGATATCCATTGTTTCGCTACTGGCAATAAACAAGCATCCCCCTATGCGTTCAGCCAAGCGAATAGCGGATGGGACGTGAGTGCGCTCAGCGCAATCAATCAACAAGCCGCTGCCTAGCACGAGTGACTCCCGTTGCCACAATAGGCAAAAAGCATCCATTTCATGTGCGCCCGCTGGGATGTCTTCTGCCTTAAGCCCATAAAGTTTCAAGCCAATGGCATCAGCCACGCTGGCGGCGACATCTTTTTGCCCATCGGCATCGTCACCGACCAATTGAATGGGCGGATAAGGCGCTGGTTTGCCCTCCAAGGCTTGCAATATGGCCTTGACGGTAAGCGCATGGGCATCCGCCATCGCAGACCGAGCTTCATGATGGCTTAATAAGGGTTGTAGGCGTGTGTCCAGATAATTGACACCCGCCAGAAAATGCAAAACCCGCTCGTCTATGCGCAATCGCGCATGAGTCAAACTCGTTTCTTCGACCACCTCAATGAAGCGCCATCGACGCAATGGACGGGCTGGCGTAAGCGCACTCCAGTGCGCTTGTTCCAACACATTCATCGCCAAACCAAGACTCACATACTGACGCTGGGAGTTGCCGTGAATAGCGGCGCACAACCCAGCCAAGGCAGAATCCATCTCCGCACCCGCGCAAAGCAGCAACAAATCCCTTTCAAAATGGGTCAAAACAAACCATTCAGTCAAATAATCAATATTGGAGGTAAAGTTGTGTTCCAAACTCCCGTCCGATGCCATGGCAACTTGGGCCGGTAAATCGGCAACGCTGGCAAGCTTGGCTTTGAGGCGTTCAAACTCGGCAATCAAACATTGCTGATTAGCCTCCATCCATTGAACGGTGTCTAGTTCGCTCATGTGATGTTGACCCGTTGATTGAGGAAAACTGGCGGTGTGGCGGATCGGTCGATGATGGGGCTATCAATGCCGTCAACCCGAAGTCTCGCCAAGTGATTGCCGACCGGAGCATTGGGAATGACGAAGCTGAGGGTAGAGACCGGAGCGGCAAAGCTTTGCGGTGAATATTCTTGCTGACCCAACACTAATGCCACTTGTTGTCCGGGACGCAAAACCGGACGGAAATTGATTGAAAAACTCGCCGTTCCGACACCATCCCTCGCCACTAAAATGGGCAAACCGGTGATTTCGGGCGCGATTGTCATGGCAAGGCGGTTACTCTCCCTAGGCGTGGCCTCACCGGGGCGCAATACACTGACGCCGACATGCCAAACCCCCACTGGAAAATTGGCGGCTTGGGCAACCGGAATGATGAACTGCATGAGAGCAGCCCCCCCTGTCCCCAAAGCGGCAATGCTTTGGCGAATATCAAAGCGGTCATTGACCAATAAAATGGTACGGCCCGTCCCGTCAAGATGATGACCGCCAAGGTTGACGGTCTGACCCAAACGCGCCACGGGTTGGCCCTCTGCGAGGGTGACTTCCTCTATCGTAGGCAGAGGCGGCAACAGGTCAGGGATGACTTGTACGCCCCGGTCGCGGTGGGTGACCGGATCGACCGGGCCACGGGACAGCACTGGCAGCGGCGAACGGACGGGGCGGGTCGACTCGATCAACACCACGCTTGCCATATAAGCCGCGGTGGGGCGGAGATGACTTTGGGTTGCCGTCCAAATTTTCGACATTTCCTCTATGTTCAAATATTCGGGGGTAATCTTGATTTGCTCAATTTGGTTTTCCAATCCCGAGTCAGACAAAGCCCGTAAGGCCGGCGGCAAGGTGTTCCCTACAGCGGGCGAGGGGCTCAAGGCGGTGAGGATGGCCTGCCGAGTCAGCACCGGGTTTTCATGGAGCAATTGCATCGCGTAACCCAGCAAAATCTCGCCATGCAAATCGCCACTACTGTAAGCGGACAACAGATAATGCAAATTTAGGGCAAGCGGCGGATTGGACATTCTTTGGCGGCCCGATGGGTCACGCGAGGGCAAGCCTTCATTGCGCCAGCCTAAATTAGGGGTGACTTGATGTAAGAAAAGATTCAGTTGGGACGCTTCGTTTCCGTTGCCGGGAACCACTTGATCGGGCGGCCCGACGCTGACCCTGACCGAGGTGCCAACGACACCGGCCACATTGTGGTTGATCAGCCCATCATTGAGCAAATCGCGCAATACTGCGGTGACTCCGGCAATGGCAAGGGCGCTACTCATACCGCACCTCCCTTGCGTTTGTTCAGATAATCCTCTAAAGACATGGGTTGGCGGCGAGTTGCCGGGGTGGAACGCTTAGGTGGAGGGCTGTCATGCATGGCGGTGACTTCGATCCTGCCGATATGGACATGCACTTCGTTCACGGTGGTTTCTTTGGGTTGGCTAGACCGGGAAACGCCTGCTTGATAAGCAGCGGGGCTGCCGGGTTTTTCTTCCTGTAGTTGTGGTGGGTAAGGCGTGTTTAACAAAGGCTGCGGCAAGCTTGCCTGTCCCTTATGACGAACTTCCAAAGGTGGGTTGCCATCACCCCTCATAGTCTGTAATTGACTCACTTCCACTGGTTGTTCGCCACCCAAAGCGCCATTGCCGATTGACACAGACACGATTGGCTTTGTAGGGTTTTGCGAAGTTTGGGTCACCGCTTGTTGATTGGCAAGGGATATGACTATAGGCTTGGTGACAGCCAAATGATCTTCCATCACAGGCTTTGAAGGTTTGATCGGGTTATCGTTGGGTTTGCCCACATTTTCGGAAGCTTGGACAACCGATGGCTTGGCTGGTTGTTGAAACGTTGAAGCTTCGGCTAAGCGAGCAGTCACTTCGGCAATGGGTGAGGTTTGGCTAACATCCGCTTGAGGCGTGGAGGGATTCGGTGTGGAAACCACTTCACCGCTTTGCGCCCATTCCAATGGACCAGCAAAGGGCAAACGCGCTTGGCTATGGATGGCGGAAGCTCCCCCCATCAAGGTTTGACTAGCAAGACGGTGCAACAATCCACTCATGCCAACACCCGCTCCAAATAGGCAGTCCTGCGCAGCTCTGACAGGGCCAAAATGTCTTGTTCGCGCCAACCATAGGCTTGCGCCAAGTGATGCACATCATCCAACAAACGTGTCGCTTGCGCCTCGACCTCTTCCCACAGGTAATGAGCGATGTCGAAGGGTGCGGACCAGACATGCTTGCACATTTCGCAGGTGAAGTCGAAGGACAAGTCGGCTAATGGGTCGGCCTCTTCCAGTGCAGACTCCACGCGGTCAATCGACGGCAGCATGGCATCGTCTATCGATTGGGTATCGTCAGTGGGGATGAGGCAATGTTGCAACAGAGAACGGGCGGCGAGTTCAACATCGGGTTCGCCCACAATTTGCGCCAAATCCCGACTGTTAGGAGGGCGGAAATGGAACCCATCCACGACAACAGGGAAACTCGCGGTTGGTTGAACATCCAGCAGATCAGAGGCATTTTGCTCAAACTCCAAACGTTCGCCGCATTGGGGGCAATCCAAATAAGCACGAAGACGGGGCCCAAACGTTTCCAAACGCAACTGTAACAAAGCCGCGTTGCGCCTTCCCAAGGGTTGGTCTGCGAGCAGGTCAGGATTTGTCTCCGGCAAGGCTAAGGCATACAACAATAGCGCCCGGTCAAGCGGATGCCGGTTGCGCCCGTATTCCCAAGCATGCAACAAGTCACTGGCCGCAGATGCAGTCATGGCGGGCATTACAGCGGTTCGTTGAAGCTCGGCTCGGTCGGTTCGGTGACATCATAATCACGTTCCCAACCCTCGTTTTCCAATTTGATGTGTTGGATGGCAATGGCGTTGGCATTGGCATCCAAATCGGGCATGGCTTGGAATTCCGAAACCCAGCAACGGAAAACTTTGTAGGCCAAAGCAAGCTGTCCGGCTTCGTTGTAGATTTCAATGATGATGTCCTTGCGGAAATCTTTCAGAGACACTTCCGCTCCTAAGCCAGAACCGAAATTCCAGACTTTGTTGGCCCATTTTTCAAACTCGGTGTCGTGGGTGACACCTCGTTCCAGCGTGATGGCTTCAAACTTGGTGCGTCCCGGGGATTTGCGCGACGTGGACGGGTCACCGCCCTCCCGATGTTCGACCAATTCAGTCGAACGCTTAAGTGAACCAACCTTGGAAATGCCGGCGACATAGCGGCCATCCCATTTCACCCGGAATTTAAAATTTTTATAAGGATCAAACCGTTGTGCATTAATTGAAAACTGTGCCATGGATGTTCTCCTTGTCAGGCCTGGATCTGGCCTGCCAATTGTTGGATTTTGATGACGACGAACTCAGCCGGTTTCAGCGGTGCAAACCCAACCACGATATTGACAATCCCTAAATTGATGTCATTTTGAGTGGTGGTTTCCCGGTCACATTTGACGAGGTAAGCCTCCCTAGGGGTTTTGCCTTGGAATGCGCCCTGACGGAAAAGATTTTGCATGAAGGCACCGATATTGAGCCTGATCTGAGCCCATAAAGGTTCGTCATTCGGCTCGAACACGACCCATTGCGTACCTCGGTAAAGGCTTTCCTCTATATATAACGCAGTTCGCCGCACGGGTAGGTACTTCCATTCGGATGCCAGCAAATCGGCCCCTGCCAAGGTCCTGGCCCCCCATACGACATTGCCGGCCACCGGGAAACTACGCAGACAATTCAGACCTAAGGGATTGAGCCGCCCATTTTCCCCGTCGGTGAGGGTATAGGTAAACCCTTGCACCCCTGAAAATGATGCATCCAAGCCGGCTGGGGCTTTCCACACCCCTCGCTGTGCATCGGTGCGAGCGATGATGCCCGCCACCGTGCCGCAAGAGGCAAAACTGCTGAGGCGTAATTCGTTGAGAGGGTCGGGTATGCGCAGGCGTGGGAAGTAAGACACCGAGTTGCGTGCATTGTCGTTGCCAATCGCGGTGCGAATGGCATTCACTCCAGTCTCCGCCGTCGTGACCGCCGTACTCGGGTTGGCCGTCCATGAATCGGGCGGGTCGACGATCAAGACAGCCCGTCGGGTCTGACAATAAGCGGCCGCAGCGGCCCATGTCGCGTTGGCCACCTCGGTGGTCGAGGACAGGGGAGGGATGCACAGCAAATTGAATAAGTCTGACGAATCAAGGGCATAAATACCCGTCCGTGCCGCCTGATTGCCAGTGATTTCAGCATCGGTGACCGCGCTGCCATCATCGTTGGCTGTTCCCACCGCCGCCACGGTCGCATTGTTAGGTCTTTCGCCAGCAGGGGCTGAAGTCCTGACCCTCACGAAACTCGATTCCTGCGCCAGCACGGTGTTGACAAAACGAGGGTCAGATGCTTGACCCGACACGTTGCGGAATGTTTCCGAGGCGATGACCTTGGTACTGCCCGGAACTTCGAGACGCTGGATCGTCAAATTGAATAATGATGTGTTGGCAACATCTCTGGTGGCATGGTCAACGATGGCTCTCAAAGAAGCGCCCCACGTCCCTGGACTGGAAGCCTCCAGAACCAAGTTGCCAGTGGCTGTCACCAGCGTGATGGTCGGGGTACTGGCGGCCACATTGCCATTAAATACACGCACAATAATCGCATCGGTTCCGCCATTCTGAAAAAACTGGCTGACCGCATAACTCATTGTGCTCAATCGGCTAAGTCCGCCAAATAATTGGGTGAATTCGGCAAAACTCTGAATTCGCACCGCTTGGTTGACAGGGCCTTGTGCGGCCCGGCCAATGAAGGCAGTGATCGAGGTGGCAACTGCGGTGATCGTGCGTACCCCACTGGGTACTTCTTCTATATAAACACCTGGGTACGACAGCGCGACAGGCATGATAGTCTCTCCATTTAAAATGGTTGCGAGGGTAGGGCCGGACTCATTGAGCCACCGCTACGGCGTGGCATCGCGGGCAACTAGAATCTGGATGTTGGCCGGCTTGTCCGTACTGGAATTACTGAATTTGAGTTGGCGGGGCGCTAAGCCGAACAAGGCCACACTGCCGCCAGAAAAGATTTGAGGACTGTCCAAAATCACCGTCGTGGCAGAATCCGCAGCGCCGTCATTTGCTTTGAAGCTAAGGTGTGGGCCATAGCTGGAAGAACTGATGGTGAGCAAGTGGATGGAATTTGCCGCCCCAGACTGAATATTGACGAGCTTGTTGGTGTCACCGGGGGCGATGGTGACATCAATACGGTCTATGCCCTCTGCTTCAATGGGCGACCTAGAAATCGACAATGCAGCACTATCAGTCACTTGCACCGTCATCGACCAGCTTAACGTAGCCATCAGCATCTCCTTGAATATACTGTGTTTGCATAGCATTCAATCGAACAGCACTTGCTTGCGACGTTTCCAACGCTTGGCTACATTTCAATTGGGATTATAGCCAATAACTGAATAGTCTATCAAAATGCTCAGTAATTTATAACGATTAATTTTGGGTTAGTCAAGAGGTGAAACGATAATAATTTCAAGCAAACCAAGCTTTGCCACTCCGAATTTAAGTCAAAGCAAGCATTGACGCTCCGGTCAACGCGAAATTGCTTGCCCCAAGGCATGGAATTCCATACCTTATATCTATTCAAATCTTATGGAGTGTGCCATGGCCTTGTCCATCCAAATTGATCCCATCCTTGAAGCCCAAATCGCCCAGGAAGCCAAACGGCTCGGCATGTCCGAGGCCGATTTCGTAAAAGACACGCTGGAACGGGCTTTGGGCTTTAAAAACCCTTATCAACTTTTACAGCAAGTGCGCAGCGGCACACCGACAGGCGATCCAAATGCCTCGGAAAATACCGGAGAGAAATTCAAGGCAAAACTCCATGCGCAGCATACTTCTTGATACCGGCCCTTTGGTTGCCTTATTCGCCACCGACGATAAACATCATGCCCGATTCGATGCCTTGGTACTCGCCTGGCGCCAAAAGGATTGCATCTGGTCACGACTTGGCCCTGCGTTGTGGAAGCGGCCTATTTATTGCCGTCACCCCAGCGATTCGAAATGTTGCAATGGATTGGGATTGGCGGCGCGGCAGTCTATCCTTTCGATCCCCGCCACCTTGGCGATATGGTCAAATGGATGCAACGCTATACGGAGCGGAATAAGCGTGAGATGGATTTAGCCGATGCCTCTTTGTATTGGCTTGCCGTAGAAAGTGGGATCACCGAAATAATGACCATTGATGTCAACGATTTTACCCGCTACCGGCTCCCCGACGGCCGTGCGTTCACCTTGCTATGATAAATCCATGCCCAATAAACGCCTTACGAAGGAAAATGATTCACAAATTACACCGAATAGGTTGCTGAGTTTTCTAGATGAATTGGAATTACTTCCATTTTCCACCCGTAGCCCTCGTAGGGCGCGAGCGGCTCCACCGCGTATTGCGCCGAATGCCGAATCCTGCCGCAAGCAAGGGGTTGATAATTATTCTCATCAAACTTTATTCCCCAACACAATCCATTACCATTATCCGCGTTTCCCTAAAACAGTATCAACGGTCTGGAACGATGCCCAATCCAATGGATAAATACCCCGTTCCACATACCGATGGAAACTTGAATAAGGCCAGTCAGACACCCGCCCAACCAAGCCATGTTTAACCAAGTTGATATGGCAATAATCGACGAAAAGGCCGGCGTCTAGGGGTTTCACGCACCACGGTACGGAGACTACAACATGGCGTATCAAACAATCGTTGGGATACCTTTCCAAGAGGAAACAGAACAAAAAAAGTACCGCCAAGCACTCGATAACATCGGTAGTTTGGCATGGGCGAGCCTAAAAGATTGAGGGTTTAATCAACAATATAACATCATAGGTGGAATAGCGGTTTAGTCAACTCCATCAATTCTTCTCATTCCCCCATACGGCGCAATACGCGGCGGAGCCGCTCGCACCCTACGAGTGCGCCTTACCGCGTTGTTCATGCTGCTGCAATGGTTTTCGGGGACAAAACGAGACTACCTCTCTTCCACTTAATGCTTGTTTCTCTTGAATATCTTTACAAATTGCATTGGTATCAAAGTTAAACTGACGAGCATAATCTTCACGGATTTGGTGAAGTTCCTCGATTATTGCGTCTTGCTTCATAATTACACCTTTAGTAATTCTTGCGGGGTACAGATTATCGGCGGTTCAAAACCATTCGAGCGACATAAGGCTTCAATTCTTGGGCGAAGTTCTGCGTTGTTAATGTGGGTACAATTCCAAGTCAGCAAATACTCAATGCCGTGAACTGCGGCTACAGCAATATGGAATGCGTCAAGCTGCGCTTTCTCTGGAATTGGAATTTGCTCAATTAAGATTCGAGCAAGTAGGCCAACTTCATCGGTAACATTGAGTTCGGGAATTCCCTCAATCGCAGCCAGCCGATTGCTTGCGGCGATGGGATCACCTGCGGATGCTTCTCGCAAGACAAACTCCGATATCACTAGATAAAAGTCCTGTTTTCGGGTTTCCCACCACTCTTGGGTTAGCTCCTGGTTTGCAGTGGCTATCAAGTCCCGGCTTCTTCTCGCGGTAAGATAGCTAGGAATGGATGTTTCTATATAAATTCGTGGCTTCATATCAAGGCCAGCCTAAAAGATTTAGGGTTTAATCATAAATGTAACATCATAGGCGGAATAGCGGTTTAGTCATCTCCACCAATTGTTCTCATTCCCCCATGCGGCGCAATACGCGGCGGAGCCGCTCGCACCCTACGAGTGCGTCTTACCGCGTTACGAATGCGACTTACCACGTTGCTAAGCTTAAAATTTATCGATGGTTAATCCAATTTCTTGCCCATACGAGACTTCCAAAATATGACCATCAGGATCATTTATGAAAGCCCAATATCCAACAGGATAACCTGAGTCTGTGGCATCTTTAGCTAATATTCCCTCCTGTTTAGCCTGTTCACATAAACGATCAACCTCACTTTTATCCTTGCAGCCAATACCTAGATGCGCAAAAGGCCCTAGGATAGGCATAGGGTTTTCACTTTGGACTAACACTAGAACGAAAGGGCGAGTTCTATCGGATAACCAAACAACTCGTTTGTCAATCTCTTTATCTAATCGCTCATGCACGACTGACATGTTTGCATAGCGTTTGTAAAAACTAATGCTCAAGTCAATATTTTTTGCAGATAAAGCAATGTGTGTAAAACCAACATCATTTCTCATAATTTTTAGTAGAGCCTTATTGTTGAGTTCAGGCTGCTGCCCGTCAGGGTCGTCGCGCCTAAGGTGAATGCTTAACTTCCTACCCACAAGTAACAAAGCTGGACGGTATTTGCAATCCCATCCGTAACGTTCTGTGCTATATCCTATGCCATGACTTAGCACAAAACATTAGCGGTGGGGTTGCAAACCCCGCCGCGCTTCGGCCGGAACGCTCGTCCGGGTCCCGAGAAACCCTTCCGCTCAGGCCAGCCGCTTGCGGCGCAGCCCGAAACCCAAGAGCCCAGCCGACAGCAGCGCCATGGTGCCGGGCTCTGGAATACCCTGGGCTGAATTGCCACGGACGATCAGGTTAAGGTTGTATGGAAGCGGGGTGCCGTTGAGGTTGGCCGCATAGTCGACAAACTGGAGGTTGTAGGTGGCCTCGGCAAGCCCCGGATGAAGGTTCGGGTTGTACAAACTGGACGTGGCATAAAACGAACCGGCTGCGATATCTGGGACGCTGATGGGGTTTAAGCCGCAGATCGCGATGTTAAAGGAGGCCACATCACCGGACGAGGATGTGCATCCCACGAAGCGGAGACCCACGCGGTCACCCGACAGGTTAAAGACATCGTAGGTCAAGGGTTTCGATATTCCAGTATCGATCAAGCCGAAGTCCAGAACCTTGGACCGGAGCTGGGTGGTCGCGTCGAACGAGGCATCGGCGTGGTCCTTGACCGCACCGGTGAGGTTCAGCGTGAGCATGTAATTCCCCGCCTGCCCTGGCGTATTGTAGTCGTATACGCTGGAATTGTCGGTTGTGCCGGCGGCGTTGTCGCCGAATCCCAGGACATACTGGGCGCTGTAATTGCCGACGCCTACAAAAGTGAAGTCCGCGTTGATCGGCGACGAAGTTCCGGCGGCCAACCCGGAGAACGGCGCCGCGTCGGTGACGAGGGCAGAAGTGTTGCCGCTGCCGGTGATGCTGAGCAGGTTCAATGACGCTTGGTCCTGACCGGTCGTGACCCGGTTCCACAGATCGACAGTCTTCGAGGTGGAAACGGTGGGGTCATCGGAGAACCAAGTGCCGAAATCCACATTCTTTGTTGCCACTTGAACCGCCCCACCGTCGAACGACGCCTGGGCGTGCCGCACATAGTCATAGGCCACCGACACGGCACCCGTGAGGGTTGCGGTATTGGTCGCCGTGGTGCTGGTGAATTGGCCCGCGCCGGTGCTCGTCCGCTGGGTGGTGGCCGTCACGTTAAATTGGGTTGCGACCGCGACTGTGCCGCTGCCGCCGATGAAGGGGCTCAAATTACTCGAACTGATGTTGAGCTGACCGTTCAAGCTAGCGGGAGAGTTGCTCGCGGCGTAAGCGCCAGTCCCGGTGGTGCTGGTGCTGCCAGCGACGATGTTTACCGACGTGCCCGCAGGCGCCGAGTCCTGGCCGGCAGCCCCGACGGTCACCTGGCCGAAAGTACCAGTCCCGACGATGGTTTTGCTGACCCCGTTGGTGCCGCCGGCGCCGGCGCCGGTCACGCGCTGGCTGCGGAGTGCGTTGCCGGTTCCACCGGAACCGGTGAGGTTGGCTCTTACCGCGGTTAGAACCCCTTGATCGGGGTTGAACTTGTTAAAATTGGTGGCTTGGTTGGAGGTAACCGTATTGGTAGCTTGGTTGGTGTTATTGCCACCGGTCGCCGTGGACGCACCGATCTGGGTCAAACCCACGACTTGCGTGTCCGTTATGACCAGTGCCTGTGACAATCCGGGCATCGCGGCCAGAGCGAGGATGGCCGACACCCCCTGGGTGATAGCTGTAAGCTTCATTTTAATGATCCGACTCTTCGTTAGTTTGTTGAAAACACCTGCCTGTCGAACAAGCAGGTCGTTTGGGCTCGTTACCTTTAGATTATAAATAATTCGTGCCGTAACTTACAAATCAGGTCGTGAGCGGTGTAGCCCGCGTAGGGCGCGAGCGGCTCCGCCGCGTATTGCGCCGAATGCCGAATCCAATCGCAAGCAAGGAGTTGTAACTTTCTCTCATTAAGCTTTATTTCCCAATACAATCCATTACGATTATTCGCGTTTCCCGAAAACAGTATCAGTGGTCGGGAACGTTGCCCAATCCAATGGATAAATGCCCCGTTCCACATATCGATGGAAGCTTGAATAAGGCCAGTCAGACACCCGCCCAACCAAGCCCTATTTAACCGGGTTGATATGGCAATAATCGATATGAAAAGGCCAGTGCTTGCGGGTTTCACGCACCACGGTACGGAGACTACAACATGGCGTATAAAACCATCGGTGGGATACCTTTCCAATAGGTTAACGGTGAAAAAATAAGTACCGCCAAACACTCGATAACGTCGGTAGTTCGGCATGGGCGAGCCTAAAAGATTGAGGGGTTAATCATAAATGTAACATCATAGGTGGAATAGCGGTATAGTCAACTTTATCAATTGTTCTCATTCCCCCTTGCGGCGCAATACGCTGAGGAGTCGCTCGCGCCTTACCGCGTTTCATTCTGCGGATCACATCCCTGTATCCGCCTTACGGGTTGTTTGATTCGCGTGGGCAAACGATAAAGCCGTTTGCCCACCCTACCCGGCTTGGTTAGTCAATAATTGTTCTAGTTTCTTCCGTAAATCGAAGAAATACAATAGAATTGCGATAAGAATACCTAAAAGGCTTAAAATAGTGTCGATTGTAATATTAATATTCATATTGAAAGTTTTATTAGACTTTGCTATGAGTTATCTAAGCTATGAATTAGACACCACAATAGGCGTATTACTTTGTATCTACGAGGAGTTTAAGGTAAACTTTACAGTTTTATCTTGCTGTCTGTCAATGCCTTTTGCAAAAGAAAACACCTTAATGCAAGAAACAAACACACTACACTGACTATTTGCTGGATGCGGCTGTTAAACCCTTCTGTTACGCTCAGGATAAACCTACCGCACCCAAACCACTAATGATACACCTCAAACCACAATCAAACTAATCGGGTCGGTCCACAGCCCCGGCCCTCCGCTACCCATGGCACGGACGCGGAACCAATAGGTTTGTGCGGGGGTTAAGCCTTCCAGCAGAATGTGGGAACCGGTGGCCGAGGTGGTGGCGGGTTTCCAGTTTTCCTCCACAGAAGGGTCGCCTTGGGCGATTTGCACTTCATAGAGTCTTGCTCCTGCCACCCGTGCGACAGGCAGCACACCCTTGCCACTCTTGGGTCCGAGTACCGCCCAAAACTTGTCCGTGGCCGGCAAGGTTCCACCGTGGAGGAAGCGGGCAGGTCTATCTTGTAAACCACAGTCAGGTAGCCAGAATAAGCCCGTCAATTATGTTGTTGGCTTCTCCGCCAATAACGAACGCATCAATGCCCCCAAACCTCGTCCAGACTTTTGGCATCAAGGACACGCTCGCCCCACACTAGCAGAGTTTCGGCATCGGCGGAGGCGATGCGCTGACGGGCGGACTCAGGCAGTGGGTGGAACTTGCGCTCCATCTGGCGCAGCAACATCGCGGCTTCCCCTTCTGCGAACGTGTCTTGATAAAACCGGGTTGTCTTGAAATCAACATCATTTAGGCCAAACATCTTTTGTATCTCCTCGCGGGTGAATGTGGGTAGTTTATAGACCAGCACGGTTTCCAGCAATTCCAGCCAGTCGATGCTGTAACCCTCATGCTGTGGCACGTCCAACCCCGCCAGTTCAAAGGCCAGAGTCGGCTCGGCTTGCAGCAAGCGGTAGAAAAGGCTGTCGGTTTTCATTTGAGAGTCGATAGCTATAACTTTTTAGACAATGGTTCCCAAACCGGAGTTTGGGAACCAGCCAACAAAACCCCCTCAAACCACAATCAAACTAATCGGGTCAGTCCACAACCCCGGCCCACCGCTGCCCATGGCACGGACGCGGAACCAATAGGTTTGGGCGGGGGTCAAGCCTTCCAGCAGAATGTGGGAACCGGTGGCCGAGGTGGTGGCGGGTTTCCAGTTTTCCTCCACAGAAGGGTCGCCTTGGGCGATTTGCACTTCATAAAGTTTTGCCCCTGCCACCCGGGCGACATGCAACATCACCGTGCCACTCTTGGGACCATGTTCCGCCCAAAACTTGTCGGCGGCTGGCAGGGTTCCACCGTGGATGCCGCGCACGATGTCCCGACGCAGATCGAAGCCAGTGGTGGATAGTTTGTCGGTGTCATGATGCGCCACCAATTCCAAATAGCTGGCAAGATGTTTCAGCTTATCGGTCAGTGCATCCCGTGCCGCCTCACGATGCCGGATTTTCAGGCTGTCCCGCGTCAGGCTGGCATGGTAGGCATCCAAATAGACCATGAAGGCCGCATTGAGTTGGGCCAAGGACGGCACTGGCTCCGGCCAAGGTTCGGGGAAGTGGGGGTTGTTGGTCAAAGAGGCAAGGATGTGACCGACCTTGGCCTGGAATTCCGCCTCGCTGAGCGGATCAAATGCGATGACAAGCTTAGGTTGCATGAGGTTTCTCCCATTATTATTGTTGAGCTTTTTACTTGGCTATAACCTTGTTTGTTATGAGTTATTATTAGCACATTCGATGGGGAAAACAAGTGAATATTACCCATTTGGGTGTTTTTTTTAGAATTTAACGGAAAGTTCATATCACCTTGTTAGCAAGGTCGAGGCAGGTTGCTAACAAGGTCATGCCACCTTGTTAGCAAGGTCGGGTCAGGTTGCTAACAAGGTCATGCCACCTTGTTAGCAAGGTCGGGTCAGGTTGCTAACAAGGTCATGCCACCTTGTTAGCAAGGTCGGGTCAGGTTGCTAACAAGGTCATGCCACC